>JAEWBU010000013.1 GCA_023390985.1 Pseudomonadota bacterium | reverse complement strand
GTCGCCGGCTATGCGCGCCAGCGCGTCGGCGATGCCCTGCGTTTCCTGCGGCCGCACCAGCCGGGCGACCTCCTTGCCATCGCGCAGGAACACCAGCGTCGGCCAGAGCTTGATCCCGAACGAGCGGCCCAGCCGCCGGCCGCTGCCGTCCTCGATCTTCACGTGACGCACCGAGGCATGCGGCTCGAGCGCCTGCGCGATCTTCGGCTGCGCGCCGCGGCACCAGCCGCACCAGGGGGCGCCGAATTCCAGCAGCGTGGCGCCGGTCCAGCCGTCGACTTCGGCTCGGGTGGGTTCCTTGTCGAGATAGGCGGTTTCCATGGCCCGATTGTCCCGGCTGCGGCCGCGCGCGCTCGTCAGCCTTACGCCGACGGTGCCATCGGCGCAAGGCTATGCTCGCGGCATGCAACGCTTCGATTTCAGTCCCGCGGCCGTGGCCGACCTGGCCCGGCAGGATGCCGGGCGCGCGCTGGCGGAAGACGTCGGCGGCGCCGACCTCACGGCCGGCCTGGTGCCCGCCGGCCGCCAGGCCCAGGCGGTCGTCATCGCCCGCGAGCCCGCCATCGTCTGCGGCGGCCCGTGGTTCGTCGCCGCCGTGCGCCAGTGCGACCCGCAAGCCACCATCACCTGGGCCGTTCCGGAAGGCCGCCGCTGCGCCGTCGGCCAGCCGGTGGTCGAGATCCGCGGCGACGCCCGCGCGCTGCTGACGGCCGAGCGCACGGCGCTCAACTTCCTGCAGCTGCTCAGCGCCGTGGCGACCAAGACCGCCGAGTACGTGCAAGCCGTGAGCGGCACCCAGGCGAAGATCGTGGACACGCGCAAGACGCTGCCCGGCCTGCGCCTCGCGCAGAAGTACGCGGTGCGCACCGGCGGCGGCGCCAACCACCGCATCGGGCTGTACGACGCGGTGCTGATCAAGGAGAACCACATCGCGGCCGCCGGCGGCATCACGCCCGTGCTGCGCAACGCGGCCGAGGTGGCCCGGTCCGCCGACTTCGTGCAGATCGAGGTCGAGAACCTCGACCAGCTGCGCGAGGCCCTGGCGGCCGGCGCGAAGATGGTGCTGCTGGACAACATGGACATGCCGACGTTGCGCGAAGCGGTGCGCATCAACGAAGGCCGTGCCGTGCTCGAGATCTCCGGCGGCGTGACGCTGGAGCGCGTGCGCGACCTTGCGGAAACGGGCGTCGACCGCATCTCGATCGGTGCGCTGACCAAGGACGTGAAAGCCACCGACTATTCGATGCGCTTCAAGGAGCTTTGAACTGAAATGAGCGCGGTCATCCCCATCTTCGACGTCGAGTACGAACAGCCCGTCGGCAACGCCTGCGACACGCGCCACGCGTGGGCGCGCATCCCGCAGGAGCCGTCGCCCGAGGAGCGTTCCGAGCTCAAGGCCCGCATCAAGCGGCTGCTGAAGGAGCGCAACGCCGTCATGGTGTCGCACTACTACGTGCATCCGGACCTGCAGGACCTGGCCGAGGAGACCGGCGGCATCGTCAGCGATTCGCTGGAGATGGCGCGCTTCGGCCGCGACCATCCGGCGCAGACGCTGGTGGTGTCGGGCGTGCGCTTCATGGGCGAGACGGCCAAGATCCTGTCGCCGGAAAAGCGCGTGCTGATGCCCGACCTGGACGCCACCTGCTCGCTGGACCTGGGCTGCCCCATCGACGAGTTCAGCGCCTTCTGCGACCAGCATCCTGACCGCACGGTGGTGGTCTACGCCAACACCAGCGCGGCGGTGAAGGCGCGCTCGGACTGGCTGGTCACCTCCAGTTGCGCGCTGGACATCGTGACGGCCCTGAAGGACAAGGGCCACAGAATCCTCTGGGCGCCCGACCGCCACCTGGGCGGCTACATCCAGCGCCAGACCGGCGCCGACATGGTGTTCTGGAGCGGCTCGTGCATCGTGCACGACGAGTTCAAGGCTTTCGAGCTGGAAGCGCTGATGAAGGAGCATCCGAAGGCCAAGGTGCTGGTGCACCCGGAGTCGCCGGCCGACGTGGTGGCGCTGGCCGACGCGGTGGGCTCGACCTCGGCGATCCTGAAGGCCGCCCGCGAGCTCGATGCGAAGGAGTTCATCGTGGCCACCGACAACGGGATGATGCACAAGCTGCGCACGCTCAACCCGGACAAGGTGTTCCACGAGGCCCCGACCGCCGGCAACAGCGCCACGTGCAAGAGCTGCGCGCACTGCCCCTGGATGGCGATGAACGGGCTGGCGGGGCTGGCGCAGGTGCTGGAATCCGGGGCCAACGAGATCTTCGTGGACCCGGCCGTCGGCGAACGCGCCCGGCTGCCGATCGACCGCATGCTGGCGTTCACCGCCGCGCTGAAGAACGGCCAGCCGGCCGGGGCGCTGGTGCCGAACATCGGGGCTGCCTGAGCCCCGACGCGCTTCAGGCCGTCAGACCGGCCTGATCTCCACCTTGCGGAACTTCACCGTTCCGCGCCCCCACTGCAGGGCGACCGGGCCGCTGGCGAACTTGCGGTCGCGGTGGTCCACGGTCTTCTCGCCGTTGAGCAGGACGACGATGTGGTCGCCCTTCATCGTCACTTCCATGGTGTTCCACTTGCCGCCGGCCTTGGGCGGCGGCTGGCGCACCGGCGCGACCTTCACGATGGAACCGGTGCCGTAGGTGGGATCGGGCCGCTGGTCGAAGATGTTGGCCTCGTAGCAGGTCTCGTCGTTGATGTCCGCGGGCTTCTGGCAGCGCATGAAGAGGCCGCTGTTGGCGTCGTCGCTGGCCCAGAACTCGGCCCGGATCACGAAGTCGGTGTACGACTCGCGGGTGACCAGGTAGGCGTTGCCGCTGCCCTTGGTGGCCTGCAGGGTCCCGTCGACCAGCGCCCAGTCCGCCTCGCCGACGCGGTTGAGCTTCTCCATGCCCTTGCCGGCGTCCACGATAGCGACCCAGTTGCCGCCGCCGCCCGGCAGGTTCGCGCACGCCGTCAATGCGAGCGCGGTGGCCAGCGTCCCGGCGCGCAGCGCCGTCTCGATTCCGATGCCCATGGGCCGTCTCCTGTTCGTGTGGGAGGGCCATGCTAGAGGCAGGGGCGCCTGCCGAGCACCGGGTGCAAACCCGAGTGGAGGGGGCTAGGGCGCGAGGGTCGTCGGCTTTGCGACGGGCGCCAGCTGCGGATAGTCCCGGCTGAAATGCAGCCCCCGGCTCTCGTGCCGGGACTGCGCCGACCGCACGATCAGGTCGGCCACCGTCACCAGGTTGCGCAGCTCCAGCAGGTCGCGGCTGACGTGGAAGTTGGCGTAGAACTCCTGGATCTCTTCCTGCAGCAGCCGGATGCGGTGCGCGGCGCGCTCCAGGCGCTTGTTGGTGCGGACGATGCCGACGTAGTCCCACATGAAGCGGCGCAGCTCGTCCCAGTTGTGGGAGATCACCACCGATTCGTCGGCGTCCGTGACGCGGCTCTCGTCCCACGCGGGCAGCTGCGGCACCGCCGGCTGCGGCGTGGCGCGGATGTCCTGCGACGCCGAGCGCGCGAACACCATGCACTCGACCAGCGAATTGCTGGCCAGCCGGTTGGCACCGTGCAGGCCGGTGTACGCGGTCTCGCCGATGGCATGCAGGCCGGGCAGGTCGGTGCGGCCCGACAGGTCGGTGTGGATGCCGCCGCAGGTGTAGTGCGCGGCCGGCACCACCGGGATCGGCTCTTTCGTGATGTCGATGCCCAGCTCCAGGCAGCGCGCATGGATGTTGGGGAAGTGCTCGCGGATGAACTCCGCCGGCTGGTGCGAGATGTCCAGGTGCACGCAGTCCAGGCCGTGCTTCTTCATCTCGAAGTCGATGGCGCGGGCCACCACGTCGCGCGGCGCCAGTTCGGCGCGCGGGTCGTGCTGCGGCATGAAGCGCGTGCCGTCCGGCAGCAGCAGCCTGCCGCCTTCGCCGCGCACCGCCTCGCTGATCAGGAAGCTCTTGACCAGCGGGTGGTACAGGCAGGTCGGGTGGAACTGGATGAACTCCATGTTCGTCACCCGGCAGCCCGCGCGCCAGGCGGCGGCGATGCCGTCGCCGGTCGCGGTGTCGGGATTGGTCGTGTACAGGTACACCTTGCCGGCGCCGCCGGTGGCCAGGATGGTGTGCGGCGCGCGGAAGGTGACGACCTCGTCGGTGCGTTCGTCCAGCGCGTACAGGCCCAGGCAGCGCGGCGGCTGCTGGCCGCCCAGGCGCTTGCTGGTGATGAGGTCGACCAGCGTGTGGTGCTCGAACAGCTGGATGTTGGGCGTGCGCTGCACGTGCTCGATCAGCGTGCGCTGCACGGCTGCGCCGGTGGCGTCGGTGACGTGCACGATGCGCCGCGCGCTGTGGCCGCCTTCGCGCGTCAGGTGCAGCTGGCCGTGCTCCTGCGAGAACGGCACGCCCAGCTGGCGCAGCCAGGCGATGCTCTCCGGCGCGTGCTCCACCACGAAACGGGTGGCGGTGGGGTCGGACAGGCCGGCGCCGGCGACCAGGGTGTCGTCGACGTGCGATTCGAAGCTGTCGCCGCGGTCCATCACGGCGGCGATGCCGCCCTGGGCCCAGCCGCTGGAGCCGTCGCCCAGGGCGCGCTTGGTGATCACGGCCACGCGGTGCGTGGGCGCGAGGTGCATGGCGGCGGACAGGCCGGCAAGGCCGCTGCCCACGATCACGACGTCGAAATCGAGCATGGTCATCACGCCGGCTGGTACGCCAGGCGCACGTAGATGGGGGCGAAGGCCTCGGCCTGCGTCACCTCGATGAGGGTTTCCTTGGCCAGTTCGAGCATCGCGATGAAGGTGACGATGAGCACCGGCATGCCGCGGGTGGTGTCGAACAGGTTCTCGAACTCCACGAACTTGCGGCCCTGCAGCTTGCGCAGCACGATGCTCATGTGCTCGCGCACCGAGAGCTCCTCGCGCGTGATCTTGTGGTGCTGGACCAGCTTGGCGCGCTTGAGGATGTCGCGCCAGGCTTCCTGCAGGTCGGCGACGTGGACGTCGGGAAAGCGCGGCTGCAGCGACTGCTCGATGTAGACCTGCGCGCGCAGCACGTCGCGGCCGACCTGCGGCACCTCGTTCAGGCGGGCGGCG
Organism: Pseudomonadota bacterium; assembly: GCA_023390985.1. Taxonomy (GTDB): domain Bacteria; phylum Pseudomonadota; class Gammaproteobacteria; order Burkholderiales; family Burkholderiaceae_C; genus Ramlibacter. The sequence continues at coordinate 12,034 of JAEWBU010000013.1, read as the reverse complement.
GCCATCTTCATCTGCTCGTATTCGAGCAGGCGGCGCACCAGCTCCGCGCGCGGGTCTTCGGGTTCCTGCCCCTCGGCCCCCTTCTTGGGCGGCCGCAGCATGCGCGACTTGATCTCGATCAGCATCGCGGCCATCAGCAGGTATTCGGCCGCCAGCTCCAGGTTGCGCGAGCGGATCTCCTCGACGTACACCAGGTACTGGCGGGTGACGGCCGCCATCGGGATGTCGAGGATGTTGAAGTTCTGCTTGCGGATGAGGTAGAGCAGCAGGTCCAGCGGGCCTTCGAAGGCCTCGAGGAACACCTCCAGCGCATCCGGCGGGATGTACAGGTCGGTGGGCATGGCGAACAGCGGCTCGCCGTACAGGCGCGCCAGCGCCACCTGGTCCACCACGTCGGGCATGCCCGTGAGCTCCGGCGAAACGGGCTCGGGCAGGCTGGCCTGTTCGCTGTCGTTCACGTCAGCCGCGGTTGTCGTCGCCGCCGCTGCCGTACACGTACGGCTTCTGCGGCACCCGGGCCTTCTTCCACTCGCCCAGGGCATCGCGGTCGAGGTGCTTGTCCCACCAGATGGCGCGGCCGGCGCGCTGCTGGGCTTCGATGTCGGGGCGCTGCGCCTTCAGCTGCTCGATGAACTGGGTAACGTCGGACTGGTAGTCCGGACGGCGGAAGATACGGAGCAACTTGGACATAGACTCGGTCGGGTGAGTCGTCGATTTTACCTACGGTGGTCCATGGGGCTCGTCAGTGGAATCCTCGCGGCGCTGGCCGCGCTCGTCGGCTGCGACCAGCGGCGCATCGAAAAGCTCGAGGAGGGCGTGTCCACCGAGGCCGACGTGCGGGCCCAGTTCGGCGCGCCCGAGAACGTCTGGGACGAGCCCGGCGGCGCCCACACGCTGGAATACAACCGCAATCCGTCCGGCCACCAGAACTACATGATCACCATCGGTCCGGACGGCAGGATGACCGCGCTGCGCCAGGTGCTCACGCCCACCACCTTCGCCAGGGTGCAGCCCGGGATGACGATGGAGGAGGTGCGGCGCATGCTGGGCAAACCCGCCAAACGCACGCCGTACGCCCTGAAGAAGGAAGAGGCCTGGGACTGGCGCTACATGCAACCGCCCGGCACCTCGATGATGTTCACGGTCTGGTTCAATCCGGACATGAAGGTCGTGCGCACGTCCACGGCGCCGGATCCCGAAGCTCCCGAGAACCGCGGCGGCCCGGGCAAATAGCGCGCGTCATCCCCGCGGAGGCGGGGATCCAGTGCTTCCATGCGCCCGCTTGAAATCGGGAGCCCTGGATTCCCGCCTTCGCGGGAATGACGGCGCAGAACTAGACCGCCACTTCAGGCGACGCCTGGTGCGCCGCCAGTTCCTGGTGGAAACCGGCGCGCTCGATCACCTCGCGCGGCTGCTCCTGCAGGTTCTCCAGCCGCAGCGAGCCTCCGCGCAGCAGGATCACCTTGTGCAGCTGGCGCAGCGCGTCCAGGCCGGACGTGTCCAGGTGCACCAGTTGCAAGGCATCGAGCACGACGTCGGGCGCTTCGGGGCCGTTCTCGACCGCCTGCACGACGCCGTCGATCCGCGCGACGGCGCCGAAGAACAGCGAACCGTAGAGCCGGAAGCGCAGCTGCGGGCCTTCGGTCGCGACGGCCTCCACCTGGAACAGCGAGCTCATGCGCCGGATGAACAGCGCGCAGGCCGCCACCAGCCCGACCTGCAGCGCGACGGTGAGGTCGAACACCACCGTGAGGAAGAAGGTGCCCAGCATCAGCATCCGGTAGTGGACGCTGTAGAGCCGCAGGTGCGCGAACTCGCGCCACTCGCCCATGTTCCAGGCGACGAACAGCAGGATGCCGGCCAGCACGGCCAGCGGGACGTGCAGCGCCAGCGGCGCGGCGGCCAGCACGAGCGCGGCCACCGTGAGGGCGTGCACCACACCCGCCACCGGCGTGGTGCCGCCCGAGCGGATGTTGGTGACCGTGCGCGCGATGGTGCCGGTGGCCGGCATGCCGCCGAAGAACGGCGTCACCACATTGGCCACGCCCTGGGCCATCAGCTCCTGGTTGGGATCGTGGCGCGGCAGGCCGCTCACCTGGTCGGCCACGCGCGCGCACAGCAGCGACTCGATGGCGCCCAGCATCGCGATCGTGAGCGTGGGCGCGACCAGCTGCTTGACCGTCTCCCACGAGAACGCCGGCAGCGTGAACGCCGGCAGCCCCGAGGGAATGCCGCCGAAGCGGCTGCCGATCGTTTCCACCGGCCACTGCCAGGCCGCCGCCAGCGCGGTGAGCGTAACGAGAGCGACGATGGGACCGGGCACGCGTGCGCCCACCTGCGCCGCGCGGCGAACGCCCGGCAGATCCAGGGCCTGCGCGACCGGCGAGCCCGCGCCCCACAGCCGCGGCCAGAGGAACAGGCCGAGCAGGCAGGCGCTGCCCAGCGCGAACGCGTGCGGACTGAAGCTGTGCAGGTTGCCGCCCAGCACCTTCAGCTGGGCGAAGAAATCGGCCGGCATCTTCGCCACGCCCAGCCCGAGCCAGTCCTTCAGCTGCGACATGGCGATCAGCACGGCGATGCCGTTGGTGAAGCCGATCACGATGCTGACCGGCACGTAGCGCACCAGCGAGCCCAGGCGCAGCAGCCCCAGCACGAACAGCAGCACGCCGGCGCAGGCGGTGGCGATCAGCAGGTTCGCCACGCCGTAGCGCTCGATGATCCCGTACACGATCACGATGAAGGCGCCGGCCGGGCCGCCGATCTGCACGTTGGAGCCGCCGAGCAGCGCGACCAGCAGGCCCGCGATGATGGCCGTCCACAGCCCGGCGGCGGGCGGCAGGCCGGAGGCGATGGCGAACGCCATCGCCAGGGGCAGGGCGACGACGCCGACGGTGAGGCCGGCGCCCAGGTCGCGCAGGAAGCGGTCGCGGTCGTAGCCGCGCACGGCGTCGAGCAGGCGGGGACGGAAGGAGAACGAGGGAATCAATGGAATCTCCGGAAGTGAATGGCCAGGGGGTTGGCATTCGCTTCCGGAGGGCCGCAGTGGTGCAGCCGGGTGATGAACCGCCGGCGCCGCGAGAGCGGCAGCGTGGGGAGGGCGGCAGGCGGGGCCATCGACGTCCAGTGTACGCCCAGCCCCGCCGCCACCGCGGCGTTCAGCGCGCCGTGCGCTTGCGCAGGTAGTCGGCGATCGACTGCGTCAGCTCCGTCAGGTCGTTGCGCAGCGCGTCGAAGCCGTCGTGGCGTTCGCGCGTGGCCTCGTCCATGTAGAGCGGACGGCGGATCTCGATCTGCAGGCTGTGGCGGTTCTGCGCCGGCCGGCCGATGCGCTCGATCAGCTGCACGCCCTTGTACGGGTCGTTGCGCGCCACCGTGTAGCCGAAGCTGCGCAGCCTGCCTTCCACCAGGTCGACGAAGGCCGGCTCGCAGGTGGTGCCGTCGCGGTCGCCCAGCACGAAGTCGGCCAGCGGATGCGGGCTCCTGATCTGCAGCCGCTCGTACGCGTCGTTGGGCATCGAGTGCAGGTTCAGGTGCCACACGCCGCCGAACCGGGCCACGGTGTCCTCGATGCGCTCGGCCAGCGCCGCGTGGTACGGCTTGTAGCAGCGGTCGATGCGCGCCTGCACCTCGGCCACGGTGAGCTTGCGGTCGTACAGCGGCACGCCGGCGCGCAGGTTGCGCCAGATCAGCCCGAAGCCGAGCCGGCTCTTCTCGCCGGGCGCCAGCGGCGTCGGCCAAGGGCCGTCGAGCAGCTCGGGGTCCAGGTCCTCCAGCGTGCGGTTGGCGTCGATGTAGGTGCGCGGGAAATGCGCGTGCAGCAGGGTGCCGCCCACGGTGGGCACCGCGTCCCACAGCGCCTCCACGTGGGTGTCCTCGCCGCGCCGCAGCTGTTCGCGCGGCACGGCATGGCGGTAGTCGTCGGGGTACCAGGTGCCGCTGTGCGGCGAGTCGCACACCAGCGGCACCGCCGGCGCGGTGGGCGCCAGCAGGGTGAAGGTTTCCATCCGGGGAGGATCAGTCGGTGCGGATGTTCGCCATCTGCGACACGCGCTGGTAGCGGTCCATCGCCTGCTGGATCTGCTTGCCGAACTCGGCCGGGGTCGTGGGGATCAGTGAGGCGCCGGACTCGTCCATCTTCTTGATGAACTCAGGCTGCTTCATGGCCTTGTGGAAAGCCGCGTTCAGCTTGTTGACGATCTCGGGCGAGGTGCCCTCGGGCGCCACGATGCCGAACCAGCCGCCGCCGCCCATCTGGGGGAAGCCCAGTTCGCCGTACGTCGGCACGTCGGGCAGGGTGGGCGAGCGCTTCTCGGACAGCACCGCCAGCGGGCGCAGCTTGCCGGCCTTGATGTTGGCCAGGGCCGAGGGCAGGTTGTCGGTGATCGCGTCGACCTGGCCGCCCAGCGCGTCGTTCATCGCGGGGCCGGCGCCCTTGTACGGCACGTGCAGCAGCTTGATCTTGGCCAGCGCGGCGAAGTGCTCGATGTTGGCGTGGCCCAGCGAGCCGGCGCCCGGCGAGGCGAAGCTGTACTTGCCCGGGTTGGCCTTGGCCAGGGCGATGAACTCCTTCATGTCCTTGGCGGGCACCTTGGGGTTGATCGCGAACACGCTGGGCGTCGTCGCCACGTTGGTGACCGGCACGAAGTCCTTCACCGGGTCGTACTTGAGCTTGCTGCCATAGACGGCCGGGTTGCTGCCGTGCGTGCTGACGGTCGCCATGCCCAGGGTGTAGCCGTCCGGCTTGGCCTTGGCGACGAATTCCATGCCCAGCGAGCCGCCGGCGCCGGCGCGGTTCTCGACCACGATGGTCTGGCCCAGTTCACGGCCGCCGTACTCGGCGATCAGGCGCGCGGCCAGATCGGTGGAGCCGCCGGGCGCGAAGGGGACGATCAGCTTGATCGGCTGGCTGGGATAGTTGCCTTGCGCGAAGGCGGCGGTGCCGGTGGCCAGCAGGGCGGCGCCGGCAACGGCGAGGAGGGTGCGTCGGGTGGTGGTCATGAACGGGCGAGGGTAGGAGTCCGCGTCCGCACGGACAAACGACTTTTCTGTGTCATGTGATGACATGTTGTAATCGGGCGCATGCCGATCCGGAGTCCCTCGCTGGTGGAACTGCATGCCTTCCTGGCGGTGGCCGCGACGGGCAGCTTCCGCAAGGCTGCCGACCAGTTGTTCGTCACGCAGGCGGCGATCAGCCGGGCGGTGATGCGCCTGGAGGAGCAGCTCGGCGTGGACGTGTTCGCGCGCTCCGGTGTCGGCGTCCAGCTGACGCCCGCCGGCGAGGAGTTGCGGCGCCTGGTCGAGCGGCCCGTCGCCGCGCTCGAGGACGCCGCCGCGAAGCTGCAGCGCAGCCCCGACCGCCTGCGCCTGCGGCTTTCGGTGGTGACCAGCCTCGGCAACCTGTGGCTGCTGCCGCGGCTCGAGGACTTCCGCGCCCGCCATCCCGAGGTCGAGCTGGAGTTCCGTCCGTACCAGCGCGAGGACGATTTCCAGCGCGACGACGTCGACCTCTGGATCGTGCTCAAGCGACAGGCCCGCCAGGGCTGGCCGCGCCAGGTGGCCGCCCGCTACCTGGTGGGCCGCGAGGTCGTCGCGGTCGGCGCCCCGCGCTTTTCGAAACTGCGCACGCCGGCCGAACTGCTGGCGCAGCCGCTGCTGTACCACTCGAGCTATCCGGAGAACTGGACCTTGTGGGCGAACGCGATGCATGCCGAGCTGCCGGCCCGCTGGCGCGGCACCGGCTTCGACCTGGTGGTGAACCTGATCGAGGCCGCACGCGCGGGCATGGGCGTGGCGGTGGTGCAGAAGTGCATGGTGGAGGCCGACCTGGCGGCCGGCCGGCTGGTGATGCCCGTACCGGGCGTCGCTTCCACCGGCCGCGGCTACTACCTGTGCCGCCGCCGCGCGATGGGCGCGCATCCGGCGGCCGAGCGCTTCGAAGCCTGGCTGCTGGGCCAGGCCGCGGTCAGCGAACCCGCATCCCGGGCTGGGCGCCCGGCCACGGATTGAGCACGTAGATCCCCGGCTGGGCCTTCTCGTCGGCGTGGCTGGCGGCCAGCACCATCCCTTCGCTGATGCCGAACTTCATCTTGCGCGGCGCGAGGTTGGCCACCATCACGGTGAGCTTGCCGACCAGGTCCTCCGGCTTGTAGGCCGAGGCGATGCCCGAGAACACGTTGCGCGTGCGGCCTTCGCCCACGTCGAGCGTCAGGCGCAGCAGCTTGGTCGAGCCTTCGACGGCCTCGCACTGGACGATCTTCGCGATGCGCAGGTCGATCTTCGCGAAATCGTCGATCGTGATCGTCGGCGCGAGTTCTTCGCCGCCCGGCACCTGCTTCGGCGCCTCGGCCTCGGCCGGCGGCTCGAACAGCGCGTCCATCTGTTTCACATCGACGCGCTGCATCAGGTGCTTGTAGTCGCCGATCGCGTGCCCGGCCCCCAGGGGCGTCGTCGCGTTGTCCCAATCCAGCGGCGCGCAGTTCAGGAAGGTTTCGGCTTCCTTCGCGAGCGCCGGGAGGATCGGCTTGAGGCAGGCGGTCATCACCTTGAAGGCCTCCAGGCATTCCGAACCGACCAGGGCCGCCTTCTCCTGCTGCCCTTCCTTCACCAGCTTCCAGGGAGCCGCGCCGTCGAACTGGAGGTTGATCTCGTCGGCGAAAGCCATGATCTCGCGCACCGCTTTGCCGTATTCGCGGCCTTCGTACAGGTTGCGCACGTCGTCGACCAGGCGGGTGGCGCGCTCCTCCAGCACCGCGAACGGGCCCAGCAGCTTGCCACCCGGAATGAACTTGGCGGCGCGGCTGGCGATGTTCACGTACTTGCCGATGAGGTCGGCGTTCACCCGGGCGACGAAGTCGTCGGGGTTGAACTCCACGTCCTCGACCTTGCCGTTGAGCTTGGCCGCGATGTAGTAGCGCATCCACTCCGGGTTCATGCCCAGCGCCAGGTAGCGCAGCGGATCGATGCCGGTGCCGCGGCTCTTGCTCATCTTCTCGCCGCCGACGTTGATGAAGCCGTGCACGTTCACCTGGCTGGGCGTCTTGCGGCCCGAGAACTGCAGCATCGCGGGCCAGAACAGCGTGTGGAAGTAGACGATGTCCTTGCCGATGAAGTGCACCTGCTCCACCGCCGGGTCGGCGATGAACTGGTCGAAGGGCAGCGGGGTGCGCGAGGGCTCGTGCCAGTGGTCGCGCGCCTGGCCCTTGTCGAAGTGGTTCTTCAGGCTGGCCAGGTAGCCGATGGGGGCGTCCAGCCAGACGTAGAAGTACTTGCCCGGCGCGTCCGGGATCTCGATGCCGAAGTAGGGCGCGTCGCGGCTGATGTCCCAGTCGGCCATGCCGGCCTCGAACCATTCGCCGGCCTTCTTCGCGACCTCCGCCTGCAGCTTTCCGTCCTGGGTCCAGCCCTTGAGGAACTCGACCACCGCGGGATCGGACAGCTTGAAGAAGTAGTGGTCGGAGCTGCGCAGCTCGGGCCTGGCGCCGGTCAGCACCGAGTACGGCTCGATCAGCTGGGTGGGCGAGTAGACGCTGCTGCAGACCTCGCAGCTGTCGCCGTACTGGTCCTTGGCGTGGCAGACGGGGCACTCGCCCTTGATGTAGCGGTCCGGCAGGAACATGCCCTTGACCGGGTCGTAGAACTGCTCGATGGTCCGCGTGGCCACCAGCCCGCGCGCCTTCAGGGCCTTGTAGATGCCCTGGGCGAGGTCGGTGTTCTCGGGGCTGTCGGTGGAATGCCAGTTGTCGAAGCGGACGTGGAAGCCTTCGATGTATTCCTTGCGCCCGGCCGCGATCTCGGCCACGAACTGCTGCGGCGTCTTCCCGGCCTTCTCGGCCGCGATCATGATCGGCGCGCCGTGCGCGTCGTCCGCGCCGACGAAATGCACCATGTGCCCGCCCATGCGCTGGTGGCGCACCCAGATGTCGGCCTGGATGTATTCCATGATGTGGCCGATGTGGAACTTGCCGTTGGCGTACGGCAGGGCGGTGGTGACGAATAGCTTGCGCTGGGGCATGGTCTTGTAGGGGCGCGGGGAACCGGCGATTTTAGGCGGCGGGCTCCCGGAGGCACTCGCGGGCGGCTGCGGGCCGAGCTACTCTGACGCTCATGCGGGACAAGTCACAGCGGCGCGTGATCATCATCGCCGGACCGAACGGGGCCGGGAAAACGACGTTCGCGCGCGAGTTCCTGCCTCGGGAGGCGGATTGCCCGGTGTTCGTGAATGCCGACCTGATCGCCGCCGGGCTGTCGCCCTTCGCTCCGGAGAAGGCGGCGATCCAGGCCGGCAAGCTGATGCTGCGATCCATCGCGGAACATGCCGCGCGCCGGGAGAGCTTCGCCTTCGAGACGACACTCTCCGGTCTCGGCTATGCGCGCCAGATCCCGATTTGGCGCGACGCGGGCTACCGGGTGGGGCTGTTCTTTCTCAGCTTGCCGAATCCGGAGGCGGCTGTCGCCCGAGTTCGGCAGCGCGTCGAGCAGGGCGGCCATGACATCCCGGAGCCGGTCATCCGCCGGCGCTTCGCGTCGGGCCTGCGCCTCTTCGATACGGTCTACAAGGCGCTTGTCGATGATTGGACGCTGTACGACAACGCGGGTGACGCGCCCATCCTTCTCGACTGGAGAACGAACATGGAACAAGGGCCCGCCACCCTTCACGAAACGCCCCCGCCCTATGGCGGCCTGCCGCCCGACGCGAGTCCAGCTCTCAGGGGTTCCTACCAGGCGCTGCTGCGAGCCGCTGAACGTGCGAGGGAGCTGGCCCGGCAAACCGGAACGGACCTCGTGCTGGTGAGGAACGGTCGCGTCGTGAAGGTCCCGCCCGACGCCGCGTGAGCCGTTCCCGGAGCCTCTACGCCATTGGCTGAGCGAAGGCCATCGGTCGGTCGCTAAACTCCCTGCAAAGAGAGACTCCGATGCCAACGCAAGAGCAAGTGCTGGCCGCGCTAGCGGCCGTGAAGGACCCGAACACGGGCCACGATTTCGTTTCGACCAAGGCGGTGAAGAACCTGCAGGTGAATGGCGGCGACGTCGCGTTCGACCTGGAGCTCGGTTATCCCGCCAAGAGCCAGGTGCCGGCGCTGCGCCAGGCCGCGGTCGCCGCGGTGCGCGGCCTGCCGGGCGTGTCCAACGTGTCGGTCAACGTCAATACGAAGGTGATCGCCCATGCCGTGCAGCGCGGCGTGCAGCTGATGCCCAACGTGAAGAACATCATCGCCGTCGCCTCGGGCAAGGGCGGGGTGGGCAAGAGCACCACCGCGGTCAACCTGGCGCTGGCGCTGGCCGCCGAGGGCGCCTCGGTCGGCCTGCTGGACGCCGACATCTACGGCCCCAGCCAGCCGATGATGATGGGCATCGACGGCCGTCCCGAGAGCGAGGACGGCAAGACCATGGAGCCGCTGGAGAACTACGGCGTGCAGGTCATGTCGATCGGCTTCCTGGTGAACCAGGACGAGGCCATGATCTGGCGCGGCCCCATGGCCACGCAGGCGCTGGAGCAGCTGCTGCGCCAGACCAACTGGCGCGACCTCGACTACCTCGTCGTCGACCTGCCGCCCGGCACCGGCGACATCCAGCTCACGCTGTCGCAGCGCGTGCCGATGACGGGGGCGGTGATCGTCACCACGCCGCAGGACATCGCGCTGCTCGACGCGCGCAAGGCGGTGGCGATGTTCGAGAAGGTCGGCGTGCCGATCCTGGGCCTGGTGGAGAACATGGCGGTGCACGTGTGCAGCAACTGCGGCCACGCCGAGCACATCTTCGGCGAGGGCGGCGGCAAGCGCTACGCGGCCGAGCGCAACCTCAATTACCTGGGCGCGCTGCCGCTGGACATCAACATCCGCCAGCAGGCCGACGCCGGCCGTCCGACCGTGATGGCCGATCCCGACGGCAAGCTGGCCGGCATCTACAAGGACGTGGCGCGCCACGTGGCGATCCGCATCGCGACCAAGGCCAAGGACTTCTCCTCGAAGTTCCCGACCATCACCGTCTCCAAGAACACCTAGGAGTCCGCCGTGAACCCGCGCCCGGGCCTGGACGTCGCCGTCGTGATGCGGCGCGTGAAGCAGGACAACCGCTGGCAGCCGTTCCGCTGGGAGCTGGCGGACGTGGTGCCGCAGGAAGCCGCGTTCGGCAGCGAGCCACGCCGCATCTTCCAGGACGAGCGCGAGGAGCGCTGGCTGCATCCGGGCTTCCGGGTCGAGCTGTTCCGCGACGACGCCGAGGGCTACTACCTCAATGCCACGACGCCCGCGCCTTGCTGGTTCGTGATGTGGCGCATCGAGGAGCGCGCGACCGTGGCCGAGGAGCCGATCGCGCGGCCGGAGATCGTGACGCTCAGCTACCACGACGCCGGCCGCTGGCTCGACGCGCAGGAAACGGTGGAGCAGGTGCCCGCGCCCGCGGAGGTGATCGACTGGATGCGCGAGTTCGCCGACCACCACTACGTGCCCGAGCCGCGCAAGCGCAAGCGCCCGGAGAGCTTCAAGCCGCTGCAGGACCGCTTCGGCAATCCGGCGTCGGTGACGACCGGCAAGAAGTACGGCGGAGGCGAAGGTGGCTGACGGCTTCCTCGGCCGCTGGTCGCGGCGCAAGCTGGATGTGAAGGAAGGGCGGCCGGTGGAAGCCGAGCCGGTGCGGGAGGCGAAGGTCGCCCCCCCGCCACAGGCCGCTCCCGAAAGGCAAGCCGAAGCGGTCGCCGCGCCCGAGCCGCCGCCGCCACCGCCCACCCTGGAAGACGCCAACGCCCTCACGCCCGCTTCCGACTTCACCCGCTTCGTCAAGGCCGACGTCTCGCCCGAAGTGAAGAACGCCGCGATGAAGAAGCTGTTCTCCGATCCCCACTTCAATGTGATGGACGGACTGGATGTCTATATCGACGACTACGGCAAGCCCGACCCGATCCCCGAGTCGATGATGAAGCAGCTGGTCAGCGGCCGGTTCCTGGGCCTCTTTCGCGACGAGGATCGTGAAGAAGGGCGCGGGGCCGTGGCCAAGGACGAGCCGCCGGCCCGGGCTAGGGATGATGCCGAAGGGCAGGCGGGCAATTCCGTGGCACAGTCGCCTGCGCCCGGCACGGATGCGTTGCCGGCGTCCACCCAAGCAGTACCTCCCGAATCCCATGCCCACCCTGATCTGCGACTGCAACAAGACGATGCCGCTGGACCCGGCGAAGCTGGGCGCGGCACTGGGTGAGCCCGGCCTGCCGCTGCACAGCAGCCTGTGCCGGCGCCAGGCCGGCGCCTTCCAGCAGGCCATCCAGTCCGGCGATGACGTCGTGGTCGCCTGCACGCAGGAGAAGAAGCTGTTCGCCGAGGTCGGCGCGCAGACCGAAGGCGCGGTGTCGCCGGTCCACTTCGTCAACATCCGCGAGACCGGCGGCTGGAGCCGCGACGCGCGCGAGGCCATGCCGAAGATCGCGGCCCTGCTGGCCGCCGCGCGCCTGCCCGAGCCCGAGCCGGTCCCCACCGTCACCTACAAGAGCGAAGGCCGCGTCCTGATCATCGGCCGGCTGCAGGACGCCGAGCGCGCCGCCGCGATGGTCGAGGACGTCCTGGACGTCACGCTGTTCTCCACCGGCGGCCCCGGCATGCAGGAGCACAAGTACCCGGTGCTGTCCGGGCGCGTCGATTCGCTCACCGGCTGGCTGGGTGCCTTCCAGTTCGGCTGGACGGCGACGAACCCGATCGACCTGGATCTCTGCACCCGCTGCAACGCCTGCGTGGCGGTGTGCCCGGAAGGCGCCATCGGCCTGGACTACCAGATCGACATGGACCGCTGCAAGAGCCACCGCGCCTGCGTGAAGGTGTGCGAGGCCGCCGGCGCCATCGACTTCCAGCGCGAGCCGCGGTCGCAAAGCGAAACCTTCGACCTCGTGCTCGACCTGCGCGAGGCGTCGGCCTTCCCGCAGCACGCCGCGCCGCAGGGCTACCTGCGCTGGGACGGCCGCGACCTGCCCACGCTGCTGAAGCTGCGCGAGCTGGTCGGCGAATTCGAGAAGCCCCGCTTCTTCGTCTACAAGCAGAAGCTGTGCGCGCAC
>JAEWBU010000405.1 GCA_023390985.1 Pseudomonadota bacterium | reverse complement strand
GGTATCTTTGACTTCGATGCCAAGTCGGAGCGCCTGAGGACCGTCAACGCCTCGCTGGAAGATCCCGCGGTCTGGAACGACCCGAAGAAGGCCCAGGAGCTGGGCAAGGAAAAGAAGCAGCTCGACGACGTCGTGCTCGTGCTGCAAGACCTGGACCGCGACCTGTCCGACAACCTCGAGCTCTACGAGATGAGCAAGGAGGACGGCGACCACGACGGCCTGGCCACCATCGAGGCCGAGACCGCCAAGCTCACGAAGCTCGTCGAGGAGCTCGAGTTCCGCCGCATGTTCGACAAGCCGGCCGACCCGATGAACGCCTTCCTGGACATCCAGGCCGGCGCGGGCGGCACCGAGGCGTGCGACTGGGCCGGCATGCTGCTGCGCCAGTACCTGAAGTACGCCGAGCGCAAGGGCTTCAAGGCCAACGTCGAGGACGAGACCGCCGGCGACGTGGCCGGCATCAAGGGCGCGACCATCAAGATCGAGGGCGAGTACGCCTACGGCCTGCTGCGCACCGAAACCGGCGTGCACCGCCTGGTGCGCAAGTCGCCGTTCGACTCCTCCGGCGGCCGGCACACCAGCTTCGCCAGCGTGTTCGTCTATCCCGAGATCGACGACTCGGTGGAGATCAACATCAACCCGGCCGACGTGCGGGTGGACACCTATCGCGCCAGCGGCGCGGGCGGCCAGCACATCAACAAGACCGACTCGGCGGTGCGCCTGACGCACGTGCCCACCGGCATCGTGGTGCAGTGCCAGGACAGCCGCAGCCAGCACAGCAACCGCGACGTCGCCTGGCAGCGCCTGCGCTCGCGCCTGTACGACCACGAGATGCGCAAGCGCATGGAAGAGCAGCAGAAGCTGGAGGACACCAAGACCGACGTGGGCTGGGGCCACCAGATCCGCAGCTACGTGCTGGACCAGAGCCGCATCAAGGACCTGCGCACCAACGTCGAAATCTCCAACACCCAGAAAGTCCTGGACGGCGACCTCGATCCCTTCATCGAGGCCTCGCTCAAGCAGGGCGTCTAAGGAACCCCATCATGATGCGTGAAGGACAGAGCGCGGTGATCTACCGCGCCGACTACCAGGCCCCGCCCTTCTGGATCGACAACGTCGAGCTGTGCTTCGACCTCGACCCGGCCAAGACGCGGGTGCTCAACCGCATGAAGCTGCGGCGCAACCCGGACGTGCCGCAGCAGGCGCTCAAGCTCGACGGCGACGAGCTGAACCTGGCCCGCGTGATGGTCAACGGCCAGGGCACCTCGTTCCGCATGGAAGGCTCGCGCCTGGTGCTGGAGAACCTGCCCGAGGGCCACGAGCCGTTCGAGCTGGAGATCTTCACCACCTGCTCGCCCGCCAAGAACACCAAGCTCATGGGCCTGTACGTGAGCAACGAGTCGTTCTTCACCCAGTGCGAGGCCGAGGGCTTCCGGCGCATCACCTACTTCCTGGACCGTCCCGACGTGATGGCCAGCTACACGGTGACGCTGCGCGCGGACAAGAAGAAGTACCCGGTGCTGCTGTCCAACGGCAACCTGGTGGACCAGGGCGACCTGGAGGACGGCCGCCACTTCGCCAGGTGGGTCGATCCCTTCCGCAAGCCCTGCTACCTGTTCGCGCTGGTGGCCGGCAAGCTGGTCGCGCGCGAGCAGAAGATCGCCGCGCGCAACGGCAAGGAGCACCTGCTGCAGGTGTACGTGCGCCCCGGCGACCTGGACAAGACCGAGCACGCGATGAATTCGCTGATGGCCTCGGTGGCCTGGGACGAGGCGCGCTTCGGCCTGCCGCTGGACCTGGAGCGCTTCATGATCGTCGCCACCAGCGACTTCAACATGGGCGCGATGGAGAACAAGGGCCTGAACATCTTCAACACGAAGTACGTTCTCGCCAGCCAGGCCACGGCCACCGACACCGACTTCTCCAACATCGAGTCGGTGGTCGGCCACGAGTACTTCCACAACTGGACCGGCAACCGCATCACCTGCCGCGACTGGTTCCAGCTGTCGCTCAAGGAAGGCCTGACGGTCTTCCGCGACCAGGAGTTCAGCCAGGACCTGGCGGGCGAGGCCTCGGCGCGCGCCGTCAAGCGCATCGAGGACGTGCGCGTGCTGCGCACCGCCCAGTTCCCCGAGGACGCCGGCCCGATGGCGCACCCGGTGCGGCCCGACCAGTACCTCGAGATCAACAACTTCTACACGGTCACCATCTACGAGAAGGGCGCGGAGGTGGTGCGCATGATGCAGACGCTGGTGGGCCGCGAAGGCTTCCAGCGCGGCATGACGCTGTACTTCCAGCGGCACGACGGCCAGGCGGTCACCTGCGACGAATTCGCGCAGGCCATCGCCGACGCCAACCCGGAGTCGAAGCTGCACGAGCTGCTGACGCAGTTCAAGCGCTGGTACAGCCAGGCCGGCACGCCGCGCGTGAAGGCGCGCGCGCACTGGGATGCCGCCACGGGCGACTACCGCCTGGAGCTTTCGCAGACGGCGCCGCCCACGCCGGGCCAGTCGGTCAAGGAACCGTTCGTGATCCCGATCGCCTGGGGCCTGCTGGGCGCCGACGGCCGCGAGCTGGCGAGCGGCATGCACGTGCTCACGCAGGCGAACGACACGCTGGTGATCCCGCACGCGCCGGCCGGCGCCGTGCCCTCGCTGCTGCGCGGCTTCTCCGCACCGGTGATCCTGGAGTTCGACTACACCGACGAGCAGCTGCTCGCGCTGCTGGAGCACGACACCGATCCGTTCAACCGCTGGGAAGCGGCGCAGCGCCTGGCCGTCAACCGCGCGCTGTCCGCCATCCGCGCCGACGGCGAGATCCTGCTGGACGGCGCCTTCCTCGACGCGATGCGCGGCATCCTGCGCCATCCCACGCTGGACGCCGCGTTCAAGGAACTGGTGCTCACCCTGCCCGCCGAGACCTACATCGCCGAGCAGCTGGAAGTGGTGGACCCGCAGCGCGTGCACGCGGTGCGCGAGTCCATGCGCGAGCAGATCGCCACCGCGCTGCAGGCCGACTGGGCCTGGGCCTACGAGGCGCACAAGGACAGCGGCGCCTACCGCCCCGACCCGGTGTCGTCCGGCCGCCGCGCGCTCGCGGGCCTGGCGCTCACGCACCTGTGCATCGCGGCCCGTGATTCCGGTGACACGGTGTGGCCCGGCAAGGCCTACCAGCGCTTCAAGGACGCCTCCAACATGACCGACCGCTTCAACGCGCTCTCGGCCCTGGTGGTCGGCGGCCAGGAACTGGCACGTCCGGCGCTGGAGAAGTTCCACGCCATGTTCAAGGACGAGGCGCTGGTGCTGGACAAGTGGTTCGCGCTGCAGGCCGGCGCGCCCGACCGCGGCGGCAACATCCTGCCGGCCGTGCGCCAGCTGATGCAGCACCCGGACTTCAACGTCCGCAACCCGAACCGCGCGCGCAGCCTGATCTTCAGCTACTGCAGCGCCAACCCGGGCGCGTTCCACCGCTCCGACGCGGCCGGCTACGTGTTCTGGGCCGACCGCGTGATGGAGCTGGACGCCATCAACCCGCAGGTGGCCGCCCGCCTGGCCCGCGCGCTCGACCGCTGGCGCAAGCTGGCCGAGCCGATGCGCGGCGCCGCCCGCGAGGCCATCGCCCGCGTGGCCGCCAAGCCCGACCTGTCCAACGACGTGCGCGAGGTGGTCACCCGCGCGCTGGCCGACTGAGGAGCCCCATGACCCAACGACGCAACATCTCCCTCACCCGCTACCTGGTCGAGCAGCAGCGCACCCACGGACACATCCCGGGCCAGCTGCGGCTGCTGATCGAGGTGGTCGCGCGTGCCTGCAAGCGCATCAGCCATGCCGTCAACAAGGGCGCGCTGGGCGACGTGCTGGGCTCGGCCGGCACCGGCAACGTGCAGGGCGAGGTGCAGAAGAAGCTGGACATCATCGCCAACGAGGTGCTGATCGAGGCCAACGAATGGGGCGGCCACCTCGCCGGCATGGCCAGCGAGGAGATGGAGGGCATCTACGTCGTGCCCAACCGCTTCCCCAAGGGCGAGTACCTGCTGCTGTTCGATCCGCTGGACGGCTCGTCCAACATCGACGTGAACGTGAGCATCGGCACCATCTTCAGCGTGCTCAAGATGCCCGAGGACGACCGCGGCGTGGACGAGAGCGACTTCCTGCAGTGCGGCCACAAGCAGGTGGCCGCCGGCTACTGCGTGTACGGTCCGCAGACCACCCTGGTGCTGACGGTCGGCGACGGCGTGGCGATGTTCACGCTGGACAGCGAGCAGGGCTCCTTCGTGCTCACCCAGGAGGACGTTCGCATCCCCGAGGACACCAAGGAGTTCGCGATCAACATGTCGAACATGCGCCACTGGGACGCCCCGGTGAAGCGCTACATCGACGAATGCCTGGCCGGCAAGGAAGGCCCGCGCGGCAAGGACTTCAACATGCGCTGGGTCGCCTCCATGGTGGCCGACGTGCATCGCATCCTGACGCGCGGCGGCATCTTCATGTACCCGTGGGACAAGCGCGAGCCCGGCAAGCCGGGCAAGCTGCGCCTGATGTACGAGGCCAACCCGATGAGCTGGCTGGTCGAGCAGGCCGGCGGTGCCGCGACCAACGGCCGGCAGCGCATCCTGGACGTCCAGCCGAAGAAGCTGCATGAACGCGTGAGCGTGATCCTGGGCTCGAAGAACGAGGTGGAGCGCGTGACCCGCTACCACCAGGAAGCCCAGCCGCGTTGAATCCGAACGCCGCCCAGCTGTGGCGCGCGCCGCCCTGGGCCCTGGCCGTGCTGCTGGCCGTGCTCGGCATGCTCGGCCCGTTCTCGATCGACACCTACATCCCCGCGTTCTCGGGGATCGCGAAGGCGATCGGCGCGACGCCGGTGCAGATGCAGCAGACGCTGTCCGCGTATCTCTTCGGCTTCGCCTTCATGAACCTGTTCCACGGCGCGCTGGCCGACAGCTTCGGCCGGCGGCCGGTGGTGCTGTGGGGCATCGCGGTCTTCACGCTGGCCTCGGCCGGCTGCGCGCTGTCGCAGACCATCGGCCAGCTGGTGTTCTTCCGCGGGCTGCAGGGGCTGTCGACCGGCGCGGGCATCGTGGTGTCGCGCGCGGTGATCCGCGACATGTTCCCGCCCGCGCAGGCGCAGAAGGTGATGAGCCAGGTCACCATCTACTTCGGCGTGGCGCCGGCGGTGGCGCCCATCATCGGCGGCTGGCTCTTCGTGCACGCCGGCTGGCATTCGATCTTCTGGTTCCTGACCGCGGTCGGCGTGGTGCTGTGGGTGTCCAACTTCCGTCTGCTGCCCGAGACGCTGCACGAGACGCACCGCCAGCCGTTCAACGTGCGCAACCTGCTGCGCGGCTACTGGCAGATGGTGTCCAGCGCGCGCTTCCTGCTGCTGGCGCTGGCCAGCGGCGTGCCGTTCAACGGCATGTTCCTCTACGTGCTGGCGGCGCCGGAATTCCTGGGCACGCACCTGCGCCTGGCACCCACCGAGTTCTTCTGGTTCTTCCTGCTGACCATCGCCGGCATCATGGGCGGCGCCTGGGCCAGCGGCCGGCTGGCCGGGCGCATCGCGCCGAAGAACCAGATCAAGTGGGGGTTCGTGGTGATGCTGCTGGTGTCGCTGGCGAACGTGGCGGCGAACGCCCTGTTTCCGCCGCACGCCGCCTGGGCGCTGTTTCCGATCGCGGTGTTCGGCTTCGGCTGGTCGCTGATGGTGCCGGTGGTGACGCTGCTGGTGCTGGACCTCAACCCGGACCGGCGCGGGCTGGCGTCATCGCTGCAGGCCGTGATCGGCTCGACCGCCAACGGCATCGTCGCGGGCGCGATCGCGCCGCTGGTGATGCACTCGACGCGGCTGCTGGCGGTGGCGTCGTTGCTGATGATGTGCGTCGGCCTGCTGGCCTGGCTGCTGGTGCACAAGCGGTGGCCGGAGATCGGCCGCTACGTGCCCGCTCACGCGTAACCCTGTCGTCATTCCCGCGAAGGCGGGAATCCAGTGCTCCCAAAGAAAAAGCGCGCCGAGGCGCGCTTTGGAAAGCCCTGGATCCCCGCCTTCGCGGGGATGACTGGGTGTGTGCGCGGCTCAGTTCGCCGGCTTGTACGCCCGCTTCTTCGCGTCGCGCGGCACGAACACCTTGCCGCCGTTGCCCGGCTTGGCGAAGCCTTGCGGCGCCGGCTTCTCCCACGGGGAAGCTTCGCGGCGGCGCTCGTCGCGGCCGCCACCGAAATCACCGAACCCGGCCTTGCGGCCGTACTCGCCACCCGGGGCGCCACGGCGGGCGAAGCCGCCGCC
>JAEWBU010000401.1 GCA_023390985.1 Pseudomonadota bacterium | reverse complement strand
CGGCACGCGCATGGGCGCGGCGCCCGCCAACGGGCCGGTGGCGCAGAAGGGTGCGGCGGGCGATCCGCAGGGCAACGGCACGCCGGCCAAGCCGATCGCGCCGTAGGAGCCTAGAGCAGCGCTCGCTCGCTGCAGACCGGGCAAGCCGCCCGGCGAGGCGTGCGCATCCGCGTCCATTCCATGGTCCGCGCGTCCAGCATCAGCAGCTGGCCCGCGAGCGATTCACCGACCTGCGCGAGCAGCTTGAGCGCTTCGGCGGCCTGCATCGCGCCCACGATGCCCACCAGCGGCGCGAACACGCCCAGGGTGGCGCAGCGCGTTTCCTCCGGCGCGCTGTCGCCGGGGAAGAGGCAGGCGTAGCAGGGCGAGTCGGCGCGGCGTGGATCGAACACGCTCAGCTGCCCGTCGAAGCGGATCGCCGCGCCCGACACCAGCGGCACGCCATGGCGGAAGCAAGCGGCATTGACCATCTGGCGCGTCGCGAAGTTGTCGCAGCAATCGAGCACCACGCCGGCCTGCGGCACCAGCCGGTCGAGCAGCGCCGGATCCGCGCGCTGCACGACGGCCTCGACCTGCACCTGCGGGTTGAGTCCCGCGATCGCCTCGCGCGCCGACAGCGCCTTGGGCTGGCCCACGCGCGCCATCGCGTGCGCGATCTGCCGCTGCAGGTTGGTGAGGTCGACCTCGTCGTTGTCGACCAGCGTGATCCGTCCCACGCCCGCGGTGCCCAGGTACAGCGCCACCGGCGACCCCAGGCCGCCCGCGCCGATCACCAGCGCATGGCTGCGCGTCAGGCGCTCCTGGCCTTCCACGCCGATCTCCTCGAGCAGGATGTGGCGGGAGTAGCGGAGCAGGTCGTCGTCGGTCATGGGTGCGGATTGTCGGCAAAAACAAAAAGCCGGCTCTCGCCGGCTCATTGGATCTGGATCCCCGCCTTCGCGGGGATGACTTCGCGGGCGGAGCCCTGCGAAGTCAGTTCTCCTTCTTCTCCGCCTTGCTCTCGATCACCTGGGTCTTGCTGACCAGGACCGGGCGGCCCTTGAGCTGGTTCAGCGCCTGCACCAGCATGAAGTCTTTCTCCGGCACGCCGAACTCGGGCGTCTTGCGCTCGGACACGGGCTTGCGCGATTCCTCTTCGGCGCGCTTGCGGGCTTCCTCGCGCAGGCGCTCGCGCACGGGGTCCTTGACCTCGGGGCCCTGGCCGCTGCCCAGGTGCTTGTCCAGGTCCGCCTCGCGGGTGCGCAGCATCGAGAACAGGTTGCCTTCCTCGGTCTCGTCGACCAGCACGTCCGGCACGATGCCGCGCGCCTGGATCGACTTGCCGCTGGGCGTGTAGTAGCGGGCCGTGGTCAGCTTCAGGCCGGTGTCGGGGCCGAGCGGTCGCACCGTCTGCACCGAGCCCTTGCCGAACGTCTGGCTGCCCAGGATGGTGGCGCGCTTGTGGTCCTGCAGGGCGCCGGCCACGATCTCGCTGGCCGAGGCCGAGCCTTCGTTGACCAGCACCACCAGCGGCACCGTCTTGATGCCGGCCGGCAGGCGGCGCAGCGGGTCGCTGCCCGAGCGGCGCTGGTAGAACTCCGGCGAAGCCTTGTAGACGAACTTGCTCTCGGGCAGCTGGCCGTTGGTGGACACGACCGTCACGTTCTCGGGCAGGAAGGCCGCGGAAACGGCGACGGCCGCGTCGAGCAGGCCGCCCGGGTCGTTGCGCAGGTCGAGCACCAGGCCCTTCAGGTTGGGATCGGCCTTGTAGACCTCCTCGACCTTGCGCACGAAGTCTTCGACCGTGCGCTCCTGGAACTGCGACAGGCGGATCCAGGCGTAGCCGGGCTCGATGGTCTTGCCCTTGACCGACTGGGTCTTGATCTCTTCACGCGTGATGGTGACCGGGAAGGTGCGGTTCTCCTCCTTGCGGAAGATGGTCAGCGTCACCTTGGTGCTGGGCTCGCCGCGCATGCGCTTGACGGCCTCGGACAGCGACAGGCCCTTCACGACGGTGTCGTCGATCTTGGTGATCAGGTCGTTGGGCTTCAGGCCGGCGCGGTAGGCGGGCGAGCCCTCGATCGGGGACACCACCTTGACCAGGCCGTCCTCCTGCGAGATCTCGATGCCGACGCCGACGAAGCGGCCGGACGTGCCCTCGCGGAATTCCTTGTAGGACTTCTTGTCGAAGTACTGCGAATGGGGGTCGAGGCTGGCGACCATGCCCGAGATCGCATCGGAGATCAGCTTGCGCTCGTCGACGGGCTCGACGTAATCGCTCTTGACCATGCCGAACACCGCGGCCAGTTGCTGCAGCTCTTCCAGCGGCAGCGGAGCCAGCGAGCCACGCGCGACGGTCTGCAGCGAGACCGTGGTCAGAGCACCGGCCAATGCCCCTGCCGAAATCCAGCCGACGATCTTCAGTTTGTGGCTCATGCGAAACCCAAGTCCTCTCGAAGTTTCAATATACACCTGAGAAGACACTAAGACGCGCCGGTTACCCGGCGGTTCCGGAAGAGCGGGTCGTGGCGTGAAAAAAAGCAGCGGCTTTACCTCGCGTTGACCCGCGCAGACTCAGCATTGGCGCGGGTTCCCGCCGAGTCAGGCCTTGCCCTGGTTCGCTACCGCGGCAGCTGCTTTCGCCGCCGCTTCGGCATCGCCGAGGTAGTAGTGGCGGATCGGTTTCAGGTCGGCGTCGAGCTCGTAGACGAGCGGGATGCCGTTGGGGATGTTCAGGCCCACGATGTCCTGGTCGGAGATGCCGTCGAGGTACTTCACCAGCGCGCGGATCGAGTTGCCGTGCGCGGCCACCAGCACGCGCTTGCCGGCGCGGATGGCCGGGGCCATCGACTCGTTCCAGAAGGGCATCACGCGCGCCACCGTGTCCTTCAGGCACTCGGTCAGCGGCACTTCGCCGGGGGCCAGGCGTTCATAGCGGCGGTCGCCACGTTCGGCGCGCGGATCGTTCGCCTCCAGCGCCGGCGGCGGGATGTCGTAGCTGCGGCGCCAGATGAGCACCTGGTCGTCGCCGAACTTCTTGGCCGTCTCGGCCTTGTTCAGGCCCTGCAACGCACCATAGTGGCGCTCGTTGAGCCGCC
>JAEWBU010000349.1 GCA_023390985.1 Pseudomonadota bacterium | reverse complement strand
AGCTGGCCGGCGGCGTGGCCGTCATCAAGGTCGGTGCCGCCACCGAAGTCGAGATGAAGGAGAAGAAGGCCCGCGTGGAAGACGCGCTGCACGCCACCCGTGCCGCCGTCGAGGAAGGCATCGTGGCCGGTGGTGGCGTCGCGCTGCTGCGCGCCAAGCAGGCCGCCGGCGAGATCAAGGGCGACAACGCCGACCAGGACGCCGGCATCAAGCTGGTGCTGAAGGCCATCGAAGCGCCCCTGCGCGAGATCGTCTACAACGCCGGCGGCGAAGCCAGCGTGGTGGTCAACCGCGTGCTGGAAGGCAAGGGCAACTTCGGTTTCAACGCCGCCAACGACACGTACGGCGACATGATCGAGATGGGCATCCTGGACCCCACCAAGGTGACCCGTACCGCCCTGCAGAACGCCGCGTCCGTCGCGTCGCTGATGCTGACGACCGAAGCCATGGTGGCCGAGGCCCCGAAGGACGAAGCGCCTGCGGCCGGCGGCATGCCCGGTGGCATGGGCGGCATGGGCGGCATGGACATGTAAGTCCTCTGCCCAGGCAGAAATGGAAAGGCCGGCATCCGCCGGCCTTTTTTTCATTGCGCGCCAGGCGCGAGGTGCAGGCGGACGTTCAGCCGCGCAGCCGCTTCACCAGGGCCGCGGTCGAAGCATCCAGCCCCTGGGTGTCGCCGGAGGCGAGCCGAGGCGCGATGTCCTTGGCCAGCACCTTGCCCAGTTCCACCCCCCACTGGTCGAAGCTGTTGATGCCCCACAGCGCGCCGGCGCAGAACACGCGGTGCTCGTACAGCGCGATCAGCGCGCCCAGGCTGCGTGGGTCCAGGCGATCCAGCAGCAGCACGGTGCTCGGCCGGTTCCCCGGAAAGTGCTTGTGGCCGCCCGAATCCGACTTGCCCTGCATCAGCGCCGCCGACTGCGCCAGCACGTTGGCCAGCAGCTGCGGATGGTGTTCGGCCAGGTCGTGGGCCGCCTGCCTGACCGCGATGAACTCCACCGGCACCACGTCGGTGCCCTGGTGCAGCATCTGGAAGTACGCATGCTGGCCGTTGGTGCCGGGCTCGCCCCACACCACCGGCGAGGTGGCGAACGGCAGCTCGCGCCCCTGGCGGTCCACGCGCTTGCCGTTGCTCTCCATCTCCAGCTGCTGCAGGTAGGCCGGCAGACGCCGCAGGCCGCTGTGGTACGGGGCCACGCTGCGGGTGGCGAAGCCGTGGAAGTCGCGGTACCAGACGTCCAGCAGCGCCAGCCGCACCGGCAGGTTGCGCTCGAGCGGGGTCTCGCGGAAATGCCGATCCATCGCGTGAGCGCCGGCCAGCAGTTCGCGGAAGCGCTCCGCGCCCACCGCGATCGCGACCGGCAGTCCGATGGCGGACCACATCGAGTAGCGGCCGCCCACCCAGTCCCAGAAGCCGAAGGTGCGCGAGATGCCGAACTCGGCCGCGGCCTTGACGTTGGTGGTCAGCGCCGCGAAGTGCCGCCCGACGTCCGTGCCGCCTTGCTGCGTGAACCACTGGCGCGCCGACCGCGCATTGGTCATCGTCTCCAGCGTCGTGAAGGTCTTGGAGGCGATCAGGAACAGCGTGCTCTCGGGCTTGAGCTGGCGCAGCACCGAGGCGAGCTCGTGCCCGTCGATGTTGGACACGAAGTGGAAGCGCCGCTCCGGCGAAACGAAGGCTTCCAGCGCGATCGTGGCCATCTGCGGCCCGAGGTCGGAGCCGCCGATGCCGATGTTGACCACGTCGGTGATGCCGCTGTCCACCCTCACCTCTTCGGCGAAGGCCAGCATGCGGTCCAGCGTGTCGTGCACCTCGGCGAGTTCGCTCGCCAGGCGCGCATCGCCGCCCCGCCGCGGCGCGCGCAGCAGGAAGTGCATCACCTGCCGGCCTTCGGTGGCGTTGATCGCCTCGCCGGCGAACATCGCGTCGCGCTGGGCTTCGAGCCCGCACTCCTTCGCGAGACTCAGCAACAGCCGGTCGGCGTTGGAGTCGACCAGGTTCTTCGAGAGGTCGGCGAAGACATGCGGCGCCTCGAAGCCGAGCGACTCCACGCGCGCGATGTCGCCCTTGAGCGCCTCGCGCACGTCGAAGCCGCGGCCCGCGTCGTCGAAATGCTGCCGCAGGCCTTTCCAGGCCCCGGTCTCGTCGCAACGCGGAGGGTGGATGGAGGCCGCCATGCTCAGGCCTCCTTCATCAGCTTTTCGAGCTTGATCGCGTCCGCGGCGAAGGCCCGGATGCCCTCGGCCAGCTTCTCCGTGGCCATGGCGTCCTCGTTCAGCGCATAGCGGAAGCCCGCTTCGTCGTAGCTCACGGGCGGCAGGTCGGCGGCCTTGGCCTGCTGCGGATCGAGCGCGCGCGCCACGGGTTCGTCCGAGGTCGCCAGCTGCGCCAGCAACTCCGGGCTGATGGTCAGCAGGTCGCAACCGGCCAGCGCCAGGATCTGGCCGACGTTGCGGAAGCTCGCGCCCATCACCTCGGTGCGGATGCCGAAATGCTTGTAGTGCAGGTAGATCTGACGCACGGACTTCACGCCGGGATCGTTGGCGCCGGCGCTCGCCGCTTCGTCCCAGGACGCGCCGGCCGACTTCTTGTACCAGTCGTAGATGCGTCCCACGAACGGCGAGATCAGCTGCACCTTGGCCTGGCCGCACGCGACCGCCTGGCAGAACGAGAACAGCAGCGTGAGGTTGGTGCGGATGCCGCGCTGCTCGAGCTTGGCGGCGGCCTGGATGCCCTCCCAGGTCGACGCGACCTTGATCAGCACGCGCTCGATCGGCACGCCTTCGGCGCGGTACATGGCGGCGATGCGCTCGGCGCGCGCCAGCGTGGCCTGGGTGTCGAAGCTCAGGCGGGCGTCCACCTCGGTCGACACGCGGCCCGGGATGATGGAGAGGATCTCGCGGCCGAAGCGCACGAGCAGCCGATCCATGGTCTCGTCCAGGGGCTGCTTGCGGTGCTGCGCCATCGTCTCCTTCAGCAGGGGCGCGTACTCGGGCTTCTGCACCGCCTTCAGGATGAGCGACGGGTTGGTCGTCGCGTCCTGCGGCTTGAATTGGGCGAGCTGGCGGAAGTCGCCCGTGTCGGCGACCACGGTGGTGAACTGCTTCAGCGCATCGAGTTGATTCATGGGTCGATTATCGGGCGCCGCGGCCGTAACCGAATTACATGCGCTCAACTCTTCAACAGCCGAAGGCTCGTCTTGGGCCGGCTGAGCTGCGGGGCCGGATCATGGAACGAAGTTACAGTAGACCGTCTTCAGAGCGAGACCTTCAAGAACCATGAGCTTCGACCTCGTCCTCTTCGGCGGCACCGGCGACCTGGCCTGGCGCAAGCTGCTGCCCGCGCTGTTCCAGGCGTTCCGCCACGGCACCCTGCCGCCGGACGGCCGGATCATCGGCGTGGCCCGCGATGAACTGAACCACGACCAGTACCGCCAGCTGATCCAGCAGCGCTTCGAGAACGTGGACCTGGCCAAACGCCCCAGCCCGGAAGAGTTCGGCCGCTTCGCCCAGTTGCTGCACTTCCTGCGCATGGACCTGTCGAAACCGGAGGACTACGCGCGGCTGAAGGACAGGCTGGTGCAGCGCAACGCCGACCAGGTGGTGATGTACCTCGCCACCGCGCCCACGCTGTTCACGCTGGCCTGCGAACAGCTGGCCGCGGCCGGCCTGAACACGCCTCAGACGCGCATCGTGCTGGAGAAGCCCCTGGGCCATGACCTGGCCAGCAACCGGAAGATCAACGACACGGTGCGGCGCGCCTTCAGCGAGCAGCAGATCTTCCGCATCGACCACTACCTGGGCAAGCCGTCGGTGCAGAACCTGCTGGCGCTGCGCTTCGGCAACGCCCTCTTCGAGCCGCTGTGGCGGCGCGAGAACATCGCCAACATCCAGGTGACGATCGCCGAGGACATCGGCGTGGAAAAGCGCGGCGCCTTCTACGACAGCACCGGCGCGCTGCGCGACATGGTGCAGAACCACGCGCTGCAGCTGGTCTGCGCGCTGGCGATGGAGCCGCCCATCAGCGCCGATGCCGACGCCATCCGCGACGAGAAGCTCAAGGTGCTGCGCTCGCTGCGCGCGTGGACGCCCGAGGCGATGTCGCAGTACGCGATCCGTGGCCAGTACGCGCAGGGCACGGTCGGCGGCGAGCCGGTGGCGGCCTACCGGCAGGAGCCGGGCGTGTCGCCCGAGAGCACGACCGAGACCTTCGTGGCGCTGCGCGCGGAGATCGCCAGCTGGCGCTGGGCCGGCGTGCCGTTCTACATCCGCACAGGCAAGCGCCTGGCCGCGCGCGACGCCCACATCGCGGTGAACTTCCGGCCCGCGCCGCACGCCATCTACAACACGCCGCTGGGCGCGGCCAACCGGCTGGTGATCGACCTGCAGCCGCGCGACGGCCTCGAGCTGCACCTGCTGGCGCAGGGACAGGAGAACCGGCGCCATTCGCAGTCGCTGTCGCCGGTGCACCTGGACCTGGATTTCGACAAGCGGTTCGGGTCCGAGCGGGTGGGTGCCTACGAGCGCCTGCTGCTGGACGTGATCGACGGCCGCCTGAACCTGTTCGTGCGCAGCGATGAACAGGAAGCGGCGTGGCGCTGGGTGGAGCCGCTGCTCGATGCCTGGCAGGGCAACAGCAACGGCCTGCGCCCGTACGCGTCCGGCAGCTGGGGGCCGAGCGCGGCCAGCGCCATGATCGCGCGCGACGGCTTCTGCTGGAGCGAGGAGCTGTGACGCCCGGCGGGGGCGGGACCATGCTCGACCGGATCAAGGCTTCGCTGCCCTCCCTGGCGGCCGCGGAGCAGCGCGTGGGCAAGCTGGTGCTGGGCGACCCGCGCGCGTTCGCCAGCCTGCCGGTGAGCGAGTTGGCGGAGCGTGCCCACGTGAGCAAGCCGACCGTGGTGCGGTTCTGCCGCAGCATGGGCTACGACGGCCTGTCGGACTTCAAGCTCAAGCTCGCGGGCAGCGTGAGTGAAGGCGTGCCCTTCATCCACCGCAGCGTGGACGCGGACGACAAGACGTCGGACGTGCTGGTGAAGGTGATCGACAACACGGTCGCGGCCTTCCTGAAGTACCGCAACGACGCTTCGACGTATGCCATCGAGCGCGCTTCCGCGGCGCTGGCCGACACGTACCAGACGGGCCGGCGCATCGAGTTCTACGGCGCGGGCAACTCGGGCATCGTGGCGCAGGATGCGCAGCACAAGTTCTTCCGCCTGGGCGTGAACACCATCGCGTACAGCGACGGGCATCTTCAGGTGATGGGCGCTTCGCTGCTCGGGGCGGGCGACTGCGCGGTGATCATTTCGAACTCGGGACGCACGCGCGACCTGATGGACGCCTGCGACATCGCGCGCAAGAACGGCGCGACCACGGTCGTCATCACGTCGAGCGGATCGCCGCTGGCTGCCGCGGGGCACATCCATCTGGCGGCCGACCATCCCGAGGGCTACGACCGCTACAGCCCGATGGTGTCGCGCCTGCTGCACCTGATGGTGATCGACGTGCTGGCCACCAGCGTGGCGCTGAAGATCGGCGGCACGCGGCTTCAGCCGCTGCTGCGGGAGATCAAGAACAACCTGCGGGCGAAGCGGTACGCGTAGAAAAAGCGGGAGCCCTGGATTCCCGCCTTCGCGGGAACGACGGGGCTTCTTCTGCTAGATCCGGCCTTCTTCGACCGCGTGGCAAGCGACCTTGATGCCCGCGATCGTCAGCAGCGCCGGCCGCTCGGTGCGGCAGCGCTCGTTGGCGTGCGGGCAGCGCGGGTTGAAGGCGCAGCCCGAAGGCGGATTCAGCGGGTTGGGCACTTCGCCCTGCACCGGCGTGCGCGCGCGGCCCGTGTCGTGCATCTTCGGGATCGCGTCCAGCAGCATGCGCGTGTACGGATGCCGCGGGTTGCCGAACAGCTGGTGCTTGCCGGCCAACTCGACCAGGCGGCCCAGGTACATCACGCCGACCTGGTCGGACACGTGGCGCACCACCGCGAGGTTGTGCGAGATGAAGAGGTACGTCAGGCCCTGCTTGCGCTGCAGGTCCTTCATGATGTTGAGCACCTGCGCCTGCACCGAGACGTCCAGCGCGCTGGTGGGCTCGTCGCACACCAGGAACTCCGGCTCCGTCGCCAGGGCACGCGCGATCGAGATGCGCTGGCGCTGGCCGCCCGAGAACTGGTGCGGGTACTTGACCATGTCCAGCGGCGACAGGCCCACGCTCTGCAGCAGCTGGCCCACGCGCTCCTTCAGCGCGGCGGCGTCGGTGACGATGCCGTGCTCCTTGAGCGGCTCGCCGATGATGTCCTCCACCTTCCAGCGAGGGTTCAGGCTGGCATAGGGATCCTGGAAGATCATCTGGATGCGACGTCGCAGCTTGCGTGCCTCGCCCGTCTTGAAGACCTTGTGGGCTTCGAGGCCGTCGAACACCAGATCGCCGCGCGTGGGCTCGTACAGCCCGACCAGCAGCCGCGCGACGGTGCTCTTGCCGCAGCCCGATTCGCCGACCAGGGCCAGCGTCTGCCCTTTCTCGATGTCGAAGCTCACGCCGTCCACGGCGTGCAGCAGCTGGCGCGGCTTGCGTTCGAGCACGCGGTTGAGCCAGGGCGCGGAAACGTCGAAGGTCTTGGCGAGGTCGCGCGCCTGTACCAGCGCGGTCGAACCCGTATCGGCGGCCGTGGCGGAAACGGAAGTCGTCCGCGGGGCGGCGGCCATGTCGGTGGCGATGGCGGTCATGCCGTGGCTCCTGCCGGCTGGGTGGACTGGTGCGCGTCGTGCAGCCAGCAGGCGGCGCGGGTGGCGCCGGCCAGCAGCAGCTCGGGACGCTCGCGCGTGCAGCGTTCGAAAGCGCGCGGGCAGCGAGGGTTGTAGGGGCAGCCGGGCGGGATGGCGTTCAGCCGCGGCATCGCGCCGTCGATCTGGTTGAGCCTCTCGCGCTCGCTGTCCATGTCGGGGATGGAGGCCATCAGGCCCATGGTGTAGGGATGCGCAGGGGTGTTGATCACCTCGTGCACCGGTCCGATCTCGGCGATTCGGCCGGCGTACATCACCGCCACGCGGTCGCAGGTCTCGGCGATGACGCCCATGTCGTGCGTGATCAGCATGACGGCCGCGCCGCGCTCGTGGCAGATGCGCTTGAGCAGCTGGATGATCTGCGCCTGGATCGACACGTCCAGCGCCGTGGTGGGCTCGTCCGCGACGATCAGCTTGGGTTCGGCGGCCAGGGCCAGGGCGATCACCACGCGCTGGCGCATGCCGCCGGAGAACTGGTGCGGGAAGTGGTCGATGCGCTCGGCCGCCGCCGGGATGCCGGTGTCTTCCAGCAGGCGGATGGCGCGGCGGCGGGCCTCGGCGGCATCCACCGGCAGGTGCGCCAGGATCGTTTCGGTCAGCTGGCGGCCCACCGTGTACAGCGGGTTCAGCGAGGTCAGCGGGTCCTGGAAGATCGCGCCGATCTTGCGGCCGCGGATGTGGCGCATCTGGTCGGCCGACAGGTTGTCGATGCGCTGGCCTTCCAGCAGGATCTGGCCCGACGCCACCCGGCCCGGAGGCTCCAGCAGGCCGATGATGGAAGCGCCGGTCAAGCTCTTGCCCGCGCCGGATTCGCCCACCACGCCCAGGACTTCGCCCGGCGCGATGGAGAAGGAGATGTCGTCCAGCGCGCGCAGCGTGCCGCGACGGCCGGGGAATTCGACGACGAGGTTGTTGACTTCGAGGAGGCTCATCGGGGTCTCGCGATCATCACTGCAGGCGCGGGTTGAGCGCGTCGCGCAGCCAGTCGCCCAGCAGGTTCACCGACAGGGCAATGAGGATGAGCATCAGGCCCGGGAAGATGGTGATCCACCACTCGCCCGAGAAGAGGTAGTCGTTGCCGACCCGGATCAGGGTGCCCAGCGAAGGCGAGGTGGGCGGCACGCCCACGCCCAGGAACGACAGCGTGGCCTCGGTGATGATGGCGGTGGCCACGTGGATGGTGGCCAGTACCAGCACCGGGCCCATGACGTTGGGCAGCACGTGCCGAGCCATGATGCGCAGCGGCGCGACGCCGGTGACGCGCGCGGCCTGCACGTACTCCTTGTTGCGCTCCACCAGCGTGGAGCCGCGCACCGTGCGCGCGTACTGCACCCAGCCGGTGAGCGTGATCGAGAGGATCAGCACGCCGAAGGCGACCGTGTCGTGCGCATGCGGGAACATCGCGCGGCCGACGCCGGCGATCAGCAGCGCCACCAGGATGGCGGGGAAGCTGAGCATGACGTCGCACAACCGCATCAGGAAGGCGTCGATCCAGCCGCCCTTGAAGCCGGCCAGCAGGCCCAGCGCGACGCCGATCACCATCGAGGCCAGCACGGCGACCACGCCGACCACCAGCGAGATGCGGGCGCCGTACATCAGCGCCGAGAGGATGTCGCGGCCCTGGTCGTCGGTGCCGAGCAGGTACTTGGCGCTGCCTTCGGCCTGCCAGAAGGGCGGCAGGCGGGCGTCGGACAGCACCAGCGTGGTGAGGTCGAACGGGTTGTGCGGCGCGACCCAGTTGGCGAAGGCCGCGCAGAACACGCAGACCAGGGCGATGGCGGCCGCGATGATGGCCATCGGCGACGTGCGGAAGCTGTAGCCGATGTCGCTGTCGAACCAGCGGGCGAGCGTCTGTCTCATGGGATCCTTGATGGACGAACGCCGCGGGACTCCAGGGCCCCGCGGCGTCGGGCCTTCTCAGTGGCTTACTTCTGGACGGTGATCCACTTGAAGTCCAGGTAGTTGTCGCCACGCTGGACCACCTTGACCTTCTTGCTCACGCCCCAGGCCAGCGACTGCTGGTGCAGCGGCAGGTGGCCGACGTCGTTGGTGTGGATGTCGAAGGCCTGCTTGATCATGGCCGCGCGCTTGGCCTTGTCGGTCTCGGACTGGACGGCCTTGGTGAGCTTGTCGAACTCCGGATTGCAATAGCTGCCCAGGTTGAACTGGCCCGCGCCCTTGTCGTCCGGGCAGGCCATCAGCGCATTCATCGCGTTGTGCGAGTCGTAGGTGCTCGGGGTCCAGCCCAGCAGGTAGAAGCTGGTGTCGCGGCGCAGGATCTTCGGGAAGTAGGTGCCCTTGGTCTCGGCCGCCAGGTTGATCTTGACGCCGATGCGCGCGAGGTTGGCCGCGACGGTCTGGCAGATGCGCGCATCGTTGACGTAGCGGTCGTTCGGGCAGTTCATCGTGACTTCGAAGCCCTGCGGATAGCCGGCATCGGCCAGCAGCTTCTTGGCGGCCTCGGGGTCGTACGGCAGGCGCTTGTTCTGTTCCTGCGAGAAGCCGTTGATGCCGGGGCCGACCATCAGCGCGGTGGGCAGCGACACGTTGCGCATCACGGTGCGCTTGATGCCCTCGATGTCGATGGCCTGGTAGAAGGCCTGGCGCACCCGCTTGTCCTTGAACGGGTTCTTGCCCTTGACGCTGGAGTACAGCAGCTCGTCGCGCTTCTGGTCCATGCCCAGGAAGATGGTGCGCAGCTCGGGCGCCACCAGCGCCTGGGTGCTGGGGTTGTTGCTGATGCGGTCGATGTCCTGCACCGGCACAGGCTCCATCACGTCCACTTCGCCGGACAGCAGCGCGGCCACGCGGGTCGCGTCGTTGCCGATGGGGGTGAAGAGCACCTCCTGCACGTTGCCTTCAATCTTGCCCCAGTAGTTGCCGTTGCGGACGAACGTGGTGCGCACGTTCGGCTGGCGCTCGCGCAGGCGGTACGGGCCGGTGCCGTTGGCGCGGAACGAGGCGGCGTTCTCAACGCCCTTGCGGCGGTCGACCGGGCGCGTGGCCTGGTTGGTCTCGCACCACTTCTTGCTCATGATGAAGACCTGCGTCAGCACGTCCGGCAGGATGGGGAACGGCGCGTTGGTCTCGATCTCGACGGTGTGGTCGTCGACCTTGCGCACGGCCTTCACGTCGTTGGTGTAGCTCTTCATGTCGGAGCCTTCCACCTGCGTGCGGGCCAGGCTGAACAGCACGTCGTCCGCGGTGAACGGCGTGCCGTCATGGAACTGGACGCCCTTGCGCAGCTCGAAGCGCCAGACCGTCGGCGAGGTCTGCTTCCACGAGGTGGCGAGCGAAGGCGCCAGCGACAGGTCCTTGTTGCGGCCGACCAGCGGTTCGTAGACGTTGCTGGTGACCGAGAGCTGCAGCGATTCGTTGAGCGAATGCGGGTCCATCGACAGGGCGTCGCCCTGGTTGGCGACACGCACGGTCTGGGCCGACGCCGCGGTGGCGAAGGCGGCGAGCACGGCGGCGTACAGCAGCGTGGACTTGATCTTCATCGTGGGCTCCTTTTCGAAAGGGTGAGCGGGAATGCGGTGTCAGGCCGCGGGCAGCGGCAGCGCCTGTTCGACCAGGCTGGCGTGCAGCGCCGAACCGAGCGGCAGGATCTCGTCGTTGAAGTCGTAGCGGCTGTTGTGCAGCATGCAGCTGCCCTCGCCGCCCTGGCCGATGCGCATGTAGGCACCGGGCTTGACCTGCAGCATGAAGGAAAAATCCTCGGCGCCCATGCTGGGCTCGAGGTCGCGCACGACATGGTCGACGCCGACGAGGGACTCGGCCACGTCGGCGGCGAACATCGCCTCGCGCGTGGTGTTGGTCGTGGCCGGGTAGACGCGCTCGTAGTGAACGGAGGAGGTGGCGCCGAAGCCCAGCGCGATGGCGCTGCACAACTCGGTGAGGCGGCGCTCGACCAGGTCCTGCACGTCCGGGGTGAAGGTGCGCACCGTGCCGACCAGCGTGGCCTTGCCGGGGATGACGCTCATCGCATGGACGTCGCCGGCCTGCATGGCGCACAGGCTGATCACCGCGCCGTCGACAGGGCGCACGTTGCGCGAGACGATGCTCTGCACCGCCGTGATGATGTGGGCCGCCACCAGCACCGGATCGACCGCGAGGTACGCGTGGGCCCCGTGGCCGCCCTTGCCGGTGATTTCGATCGTCACGCGATCCGCCGCGGCCATCATCGGGCCGGGGCTCAGCCCGATGGTGCCGGGACGCAGGCCCGGCCAGTTGTGCATGCCGTAGACCGACTCGACCGGGAAGCGATGGAAGAGGCCGTCCTCGATCATGGCCTTGGCGCCGGCGAAGCCTTCCTCGCCCGGCTGGAAGATGACGACGGCGGTGCCGTCGAAGTTGCGCGTCTCGGCCAGGTAGCGCGCGGCCCCGACCAGCATGGCCGTGTGGCCGTCGTGGCCGCAGCCGTGCATCATGCCGGCGCGCGTCGAACGCCAGGCGAACTCGTTGTTCTCCGCCATGGTCAGCCCGTCCATGTCGGCCCGCAGGCCGATCATGCGGCCGCTGGCGGTCTGTCGGCCGCGGATGATGCCCACGACGCCCGTCTTGCCCATGCCCGTGTGGATCTCGTCCACGCCGCAGACGCGCAGCGCTTCCTGCACGCGGCCGGAGGTGTAGACCTCCTCGAAGCCGATCTCGGGATGCGCGTGCAGGTCGCGGCGGAACGCCGTCAGTTCCGGGTGGTACTGGGTGATGTGGGCGAACGCGCGGCCGTTGGCCTTCAGGCGCGAAGTCGGAATGGCGGAGAGCATCAGTGCCCCTTGGCGCCGCTCACGCGAAGGCGCGGGTCGACGGCGAAATAGAGCAGGTCCACCACCAGGTTGATCACCACGAAGATCAGCGCGATCAGGCACAGGTAGGCAGCCATCACCGGGATGTCGGCGAACGTCACCGCCTGGATGAACAGGAGGCCCATGCCGGGCCACTGGAAGACGGTCTCCGTGATGATGGCGAAGGCGATCAGGCCGCCCAGCTGCAGGCCGGTGATGGTCATCACCGGGACCAGCGTGTTCTTCAGCGCGTGGCCGAAATGGATGGCGCGGTTGGAAAGGCCCCGCGCGCGCGCGAACTTGATGTAGTCGGTGCGCAGCACCTCGAGCATCTCGGCGCGCACCAGCCGCATGATGAGCGTGAGCTGGAAGATGGCCAGCGTGGTGGCCGGCAGCACGATGTGGTGCCAGCCCTTGGGCGTGAGCAGGCCGGTGGACCACCAGCCGACCTGCACCGTCTGGCCGCGGCCGAAGCTGGGGAACCAGCCCAGGGTGACGGCGAACACCAGGATCAGCAGGATGCCGATCAGGAAGGTCGGCAGCGACACGCCCAGCAGCGAGATGGTCATGAACAGCTGGCTGAGGAAGCTGCCGCGGCGCAGCGCCGAATAGACGCCCATCGGGATGCCGATGACCAGCGCCATCACGGCGGCGACCAGCGCGAGTTCGAGCGTGGCGGGGAACCGTTCGGCGATCAGCCGCGATACCTTGGCGCCCTGGCGCAGGCTGAGGCCGAACTCGCCCTGCACCGCATTGAGCAGGAAATGCCAGAACTGCACGAAGAAGGGTTTGTCCAGGCCCAGGTCGGCGCGCAGGCTGCGGATCTGCTCCGGCGTGGCGTCCTGGCCGAGCAGGAAGACGACCGGATCGCCCACGAACTGGAAAAGCAGGAACGCGATGAAGGCCACGGCGACCATGACCACCACGGCCTGCATGAGGCGTCGGAGGATGAATGCGAACATTGGTAGGACAACAGCGGGGGCGAATGCTAGCAGAGCAAGCTGCGCGCCAGCCCCGGTGAAAACGAGCACCAGAGTGGCGCAACCACTGAAAAAACGAGGGGCGCCCGAAGCGCCCCCTCGCCCTCATGAAGGCGGCTCAGCCGCCCATGGAAACCGCGATCAGTTCACCGAGACGAGGCGCCAGTCGATGCGGTTGTCCGGACGGTGCACCACCTCAAGGTTCTTCTTCATCGCCCACGGGATGACCTGGTTGTGCAGCGGGATGTGCGAGAAGTCGTCCTTGCTCATCTGCAGCGCTTCGACCAGGCGGCGGTTGCGCACCAGCGTGTCGGTCTCGACCTTGGCGCGATCGATGACGGCGTCCACCTTCGGGTTGCTGTACCGGCCGACGTTGTAGTTGCCGTCGCCGTCGGTGCCGACGGTGCGCACCAGCGACTGCAGGCTGTACATCGCGTCGAACGTCGGCACGCCCCAGCCCAGCATGTAGATGCTGGCTTCGTAGCGCTGGATCATCGGGAAGTAGGTCACCAGCGGCATGGTGCGCAGCTTGGCGCGGACGCCGGCGCGCGCCCACATGGCGGTGACGGCCTGGCAGATCTCTTCGTCGTTGATGTAGCGGTTGTTGGGGCAGGCGAAGTCGATCTCGAAGCCCTGCGGATAGCCCGCTTCGGCCAGCAGCTTCTTGGCGCCTTCGGCGTCGTAGGGGACGCGCTTGTGCAGGTCTTCGTTCCAGCCGTTCACCTGCGGCGCGATGAGCGTGCCGGTGGGCTGGCCCAGTCCGCGCATCGTGACGCGCATCAGGCTGTCGATGTCGATGGCCTGGTACAGCGCCTTGCGCACGCGCTGGTCCTTCAGCGGGTTCTTGCCCTTCACGCTGGAGCCGGGCAGCTCGTCGCGGAAGGTATCCAGGCCGAAGAAGATGGTGCGGCTCTCGACGCCGTCGACCACCTTCAGGTTGGCGTTGTTGCGCAGGCGGCCCAGGTCCTGCGGGCTGGGGTCGAGCAGCAGGTCGATCTCACCGGAAAGCAGGGCCGCGACGCGCGTGGCTTCCGACTTGATCGGCGTGTAGACGATCTCGGTCAGGTTGCCTTCGAGCTTGCCCCACCAGTTCGGGTTGCGCTCCATCACCATGCGCTGGTCGGGCACCCAGCTCTTGAGGATGAAGGGGCCGGTGCCCATCGCGTTGCGGTTGGCGAAGGTTTCCTGGTTGACGTTGCGGATGTCCTTGGGGTCCACCGAGTTGTTTTTCTCGGCCCAGGCCTTGCTCATCATCCGCAGCTCGGTGAGCTGGTTCAGCAGCACCGGGTTCGGGTTCTTGGTGAAGATGTCGATGGTGTTGTTGTTGACCTTCACGACGCGGTCGATGCCCGCGGTGTAGGGCGTGAAGTTCGACGTCTTGGCCATCGCGCGCTGCAGCGAGTACACGGCGTCGTCGGCGGTGAAGTTGCTGCCGTCGTGGAACTTGACGTTCTGGCGCAGGTTGACGCGCAACTGGGTCGGCGTGACCTGGTTCCAGGAGGTGGCCAGCACCGGGTCGATCTTGAAGGTGCGGCTGTTGTAGTAGACCAGCGACTCGTAGACCGCGGCGTGGATGCCGTTCTGCAGCGCGTTGTTCTGGGAATGGATGTCCCAGGTGGAGATCTCGCCGGCGCTGGACCAGCGGAAGGTCTTCGCTTGCACGGCCGGGGTGCCGGCCATGGCGGTCGCAGCCGCGGCGCACAGGAGTGCGTACTTGATCCTCATGTAACCCTCGTGAATTGTTGGGAGAGCGGCGACTATGCAGCGCGCGTCAGCAATTCGTCAAAAGGGTTTCCACCGGCGGACGCCGGTCACGGCCGGCGCTCCTCAGCGGGCGATGGCAGCGATCGGTGCGACGTGCCGCACCGGCCCGTAGAGCGCGGTCGCGGTGCTGCGGGTGTTGTCGCTGTCGGTCATGAGCGCGATGCCGATCAGGGCGCCGGGCGGCTCGCCGAACGCCTTCTCGAAATCGGCCCGCACGTCCCGCTCGTAGTCGAGCCATCGATGGAGCCGTTCCGCGCCGGATTCCAGCACCAGCTTGCGGACGCGATCGGTTCTAGGGCTGCGCATGACGGTACCGGGCTCGCGCTTGTTGCACCACACGTACATCAGCGTCGCGTAGGGCATCTCCTCGCCGGTGAGCGTGCGCATCAGCTCGGACAGCATCGCGTCCTTGGCCGAGAGGCGCGAGCGGTCGCCGTCGAAGGCGAGGATGACGCGCACCGGTGCGTCGTCGCCCTCTCGGGTGGCCAGGTCGGCCGCCTCGATCAGTTGCGGGACCTTCCAGGAAAAGCGCAGGCGTCCCAGGTCATGCGGCTCGATGCGGACTCGCTTGCGCACGACGCTGGCGGCGGAGACGGCGGTCGCCTCCAGAGCCGCCCGGCCGTCGTCACGGCTGGGAACGAACTGCACGGGCGTCTTGCCCGGAAACGCCACGTGCTCCCAGCCGGCGTGCGGCGCCGGGGGAACGGCGGACACGCGGGAGGCGCTTGCCCACGGCGTGTCGGCAATGGTCTGGGTGGGAGGGGAGGACGAGGCGCAACCCGCCAGCAGAGCGGCAATGCACGCCAGGCCGGCGCACGCACCGCCGCTTCTGAACAGGTCTATGCGCAATCTCTCGTCCCCATCATCGAAATCGTAGCCTCATGAAAAAAGCCGCCCGAAGGCGGCTTTCAAGTTTCTTATTTTCAGGCTGGTGAACCAGCCTTCGAATTAGAAGCTGTGGCGAACGCCCAGGTCGAAACCGGTGGAGTTCGTGTTGGCGCCGGTGCTGGAACCGCCCAGGGCGAAGGAAGCGCCGCCGTTGTTGCGGATGCGAGCCACGGTGGTGTACACGGCGGTGCGCTTGGACAGGTTGTGCACGTAACCCAGGGCCAGCTTGCGGCCACGAGCTTCGGTGCCGAAGTCGTTCTCGCTCTGCGAGTACGACGCGCGGATCTCACCGGCGCCCACCGGCACCAGGGTACCGATCAGCCAGCCGTTGGTGTCGAGGTCACCCGCGGTGGTCTCAACCGTGTCGCGGTTGAAGTGCGCCATCAGCTTGGCAACGCCGAAGTCCCACTGGCCACCCACGTTGAACGTGGTGATCTGGCCGGCGGTGGCGGTCGCGGCGTAGTCGGTGCGAGCGTAAGCAACAGCGACGTTGACCGGGCCGGCGGCGTAGCCGACGCGGAAGCCAGCACCGTTGCCATCCTTCTCGGTGGCGGCGCCGTTCTTCAGGTTCTCGCCGAGGTACAGCTGGGCTTGGCCGTAGAAGCCGCCCAGGTTGCCCGGCAGGAAGTAGCCGATCGTGTTGGAAGCACGGACGTTCACAGGGCCGCCGGCGGAGCCGTTCAGGGTCTGGGTCGTGCCCACGCCGTTCGTGCCGAACGGATCGAACGTGGTCAGGTTCCAGAATTGCGGGCTGTAGTCGCGACCCAGACGCAGTTCACCCCAGCCGCCGGCCAGGCTGACCGTCGAACGACGGTTGAAGGTCAGGCCTTGCGTACCAGCGCGGACCGGAGCGTTCGCGCCGGTGGTGGGCACGAAAGCGCCGACGGTCTGGTTGTTGGCGTTGGTGGCGGCGCCTTGGCCGTCATCGTTGTTCAGACCGGCTTCCAGCCAGAAGGAGGCGGACATGCCGCCACCCAGGTCTTCCGTGCCACGGAAGCCCAGACGCGAGCTGTTGTAACCGGAGTTGGTCAGCTGGGTCTTGTTCGCGATGGAGCCGCGGCCGTACTGCAGCGTCGCGTCGACGATACCGAACAGCGTCACGGAAGACTGAGCGGAGGCGGCGCCGGCGGCGGCCAGGACAGCCAGGGCAACTAGAGATTTTTTCATGCAAGTTTCTCCAAGGTTAAACATAGGGCTCCGGTGCGAAGGGCTCACCTCATGCAGGCACATTGGTGCTCCCGCCGGATCCCCGGGCCAACCTCCTTTTGGGAAGTTGGCGCTATTGCACCAGAGCGCCTTTTCTTGGGCAAAGTATTTAACCCGTGACCGAGCGTTTCGTTGCATGCCGACAACAAGGTAGCTGGCACTCGTGGAAACGGCGCAACAGGACAAGGCCGGCGACCCCGTGCGCTCGTGAGATTCTTTGCGCCGCCGATGCCAGCCCGAAAGCCAGCCCGCCTTCTACACTGCCGGCATGGACCGACTCCTAGGCGCCGCCGACAGCGCCCTTCGCACCCTGTTTGCCCATGCCCGGCCGGTTCGGCCCCGCCCCGCCGCCCCAGAAAGTGAGGCGGCGCTCACTCCGGATGAGAAACAGATGGCCGCCTCCCTGATGCGCGTGAATCACGTCGGCGAAATCTGCGCTCAGGCGCTGTACACCGCCCAGGCCGCATCGACCCGGGACCCGGCGCTCCGCAGCCACCTGGAGCGGGCGGCCCGTGAGGAAACAGACCATCTGGCGTGGACCCGCACGCGGCTCGACGAGCTCGGCGCCCGTCCGTCCCTTCTCAATCCGGTCTGGTATGCGGGAGCGTTCGGCCTGGGCCTTCTGGCCGGACGGCTGGGCGACCGCGTGAGCCTGGGCTTCGTGATGGAGACCGAGCGCCAGGTGGAGGCCCATCTGGCCGGTCACCTCGATCGGCTTCCGGCGTCCGACCATGCGTCGCGAGCCATCGTGGCCCAGATGAAGGAGGACGAGGCCCTTCATGCCTCCCAGGCTGCCGTCGCCGGCGGCGCAGAGTTGCCCGCGCTGGCCAAGCGCCTGATGCGCGCGGCGGCCAAAGTCATGACGACCACGGCCCACTACATCTGAACGCTCGCGTCAGGCCGCTTCGACGATATCGAAGCTGGTTGTCACCGTCGCCGTCTTGGCCAGCATGGCGGTCGCCGAGCAGTATTTCTCATGGCTCATGGCGATCGCCCGCTCCACGGCCGGCGTCGGCAGCGCCTTGCCGGTCACGGTGAAGTGCATGTGGATCGCGGTGAACACCTTCGGATCCGCGGGCGCGCGCTCCGCCTTGAGCTGCACCGAGCACCCGGACACCGCATGGCGGCCACGCCGCAGGATCAGCACAACGTCATAGGCGGTGCACCCGCCCGTTCCCGCCAGGACGGTTTCCATCGGCCGCGGCGCCAGGTTGCGGCCGCCGTTCTCCGGCCGCGCCTCGTCCGGCGCGCCATCCATCGCGAGCACATGGCCGCTGCCGGTCTCGGCGACAAATCCCATGCCGGAGCGGGTACCCGCCGCGCCGGTCCAAGTGACGGTGCATTCCATCGACTGTTCCTCCCGGACCACAAATCCGGTACGTAGATTCACGGATGTTCAGCCCCGGTTGCTGCATCGCAGCAATCAGGGGCTATACTGATTTCGAAGCATAACGAAGCGTTGTGCTGCCGATTGTCTCCTCCACCTCTCCAATGGTGGACTTAGCCCCCGGATCGCAAGGCCCGGGGGCTTTTTTCAGGCCTTTGCAGAGCTGGCCGGGTGTTGCACACTGGATCGAGACTGCGTCGGCGCCTCCGCCGAGCCGCAGATCAAGCGGGCAAGCGGTACGCATCAGGCGGTTACGGGCCGCCACTGTCCTGAAGAATGGGTGTGCGACTGGGCCGGCTCGGTCAAAAACGCAGATTCAAGCGTCCCTCGCAGGAAGCAGCCCAACAGGACACGTACCGCAGAGCTCGTAAAGCGTAGCTGCCCTGGCTGCCCTTGCAACCGCCGGGTTCGCTTCCGCCCAGTCGTCGTCGGTCACGCTCTTCGGTGTGGTCGACGCCACCGTCCAGCGCGTGTCCAACAAGGGCACGGGCGCGGGCAGCGTCACCCGCCTCACGAACTCGGGCTACAACAGCTCGCGGCTTGGTTTCCGTGGCACGGAAGACCTGGGCGGCGGCATGTCCGCGTCCTTCTGGCTGGAAGCCGGTGTGGCCAACGATGACGGCCAAGGCGCCGGCACCAGCTCGAACAACCAGGCCGTCGGCGCGTTCAACGCCACCACCGGCGCAAACGCTCCCGTGCGCCCCGGCAGCCAAGGCCTCACGTTCAACCGCCGCTCGACCGTCAGCCTGGCCGGCGGCTGGGGTGAGTTGCGACTGGGCCGCGACTACACGCCGCAGTTCTGGAACCTGACCGTGTTCGACCCGTTCGGCACCAACGGAGCCGGCACCACGCAGACGCTGCTCGGCACGACCGGCGCCGCCATCACCGGCGCCACCACCGTCCGCGCGTCCAACAGCATCGGCTACTTCCTGCCAGGCAACCTGGGCGGCTTCTACGGTCAAGTCCAGCACTACCGCGGTGAGAACCCGAGCACGGCGGGCGCGGCGGAAGATGACGGCAACGGTCTAGGCGCGCGCTTCGGCTACGCCGCCGGTCCGCTGAACATCGCGGTGAGCCTGAGCCGAACCGACTCGTCCACCGCCGGCGACATCGACCAGAACAACATCGGCGCCCAATGGGACTTCGGCGTCGCCAAGCTGATGGGCCACATCGCTTTCGATGAAGTGGGAACCCAGGAAGGGCGCGGCTGGCTGATCGGCGGCCTGATGCCGGTGGGTGTGGGTGAGATTCGCGCCTCCTACTCCCAATACTGCGTGGACACCGGCACCGCCGAACCGCGCAGCCGCAAGATCGCTCTGGGCTACGTCCACAACCTGTCCAAGCGCACGGCGCTCTACACGACGTATGCGCGGGTTCGCAACTCGAACGGCGCCACCTCGTCAGCTGTGCCCGGCGCAGCGAGCGGCCCTGCCGCCAACGCCTCGTCCAGCGCGTTCGACTTCGGCGTGCGCCACAGCTTCTAAACCGCGCCCCACAGGAAGGAACTTGAAGCCGCCCCTCGGGGCGGCTTTTTTACTTGGTGGCGCGCCGACTATGCAGCAGGCCGACGTTCATCTCGCCGCTCAGGCTGGCAGCGTAGAAGCGCTCGATCATCTGCACGCTGGTGCGTGCGTTCCGCGCCAGCGTCAACATGTCGATCCCCTGCCCATACAGCAGTCGGAAGCTGATCGCGGTGTGCCGAAGCGAGTACAGGGTGCGCCGCTGGCCGAGCGGGCCGTAAGTCAGGCCGCACTCCTTCAGTACCCATTGGAAGTGGAAGTTCAGCACCGCGAGCGCATGTTCGCGATTCGCGACCTGCGGAAGAAACAGAAAGTCGTCCGGCCCGCCGGCCCCCAGCTTCGCCCCTGCCGATTTCAGCGCGCCGTAGATGCGCACCGCCGCGCGCATCGACACCACCGGCTTGTCATGCCGCTTCGTCTCCGGCAGGCTCATGCGAAGGTAGACGTGGCTGCCACGCACCTCCTCCACGTACCGGTGCCGCATGATCTTCAGGTCGCTTGGCCGGATGAACGTGTTCACCATGAACGCGATGGCCCACGCCACGTCCGGCGGCATCACCAGCAGGTCGCGATGGATCCAGAAACGCTCGCTCCCGCCGAGCGCCTTCGCGACGGGATGCATCCGGCCACACAGGCGCCGCGCCGCCCGCAGGAGCCGGGCGTACTCCCCGACGCTGAATCCCCCGCGCGGCGTCGAATGCACCTTCACGACAGGGAACTCCGGCATGTCGCGCAACTGCCCAAGTTGCCGCGCCAGCTTGAACACCTTGCGCACGATCACCAGGTACTGCGAGATCGTCGTGCTGGAAAACCCCGCCCGGCCCAGGCGCGCCACCAGGGCCTGCAGCTGCATGTGCCCGATCGCCTGGATCGGCTTCGTACCGAGTTCCGGCAGGATGTGCAGGTCCAGCCGGTTGCGCATCACCTGCAGCGAGCCCCGGCTGAATTCGCCGCGGGTATGGCGCTCGGTCTCGTGCAGGTACATCGTCTCCGCCAATTGGCCGAACAGGCGCGGCGTCTGCACGTCGTGGTCATCGTCGTCCGGTCGGAACAGCCGGCCCGCCAGTTCGTCGAAGAAGCACCGCGCCAAGTTCATGGCGTTGCGCTTGGACGTGGTGCGCAGGCTGCGCGTGTAGGTCTTGCCGCGGAACCAGCAGCGCACCTGCCAGAAGCGACTGGCCTTGATGCGGTAGATGCGCAGTTTCTCCGGATACCCCGGGATTGACGTCAGCGAGTCGGGGATCGGCACCGTGCGGCCCCGTACGGCCCGGAAAGCGGGATCGTTGGAGGCCAGCGGTTGAGCCAAATGCACGGACAATGTCTCCTGCAGGGGCACGGCAATCGCCGCGCCCGGATTAGCTGGAAAGTGTTAAAGGCCCATCCGGTCGTCACAGCTCGGGCAGGCACGCCTCTCGAATGCGCAAGAAACTCACCCCCGCCGATTACCTGAAGAAGATCCTCACCGCCCGCGTCTATGACGTCGCGGTGGAGTCGGCCCTCGACCCCGCCAAGGCACTTTCGCGGCGATTGCACAACAAGGTGCTCCTGAAGCGGGAGGACCAACAGCCCGTATTCAGCTTCAAGCTGCGCGGGGCCTACAACAAGATGGCCCAGCTCAACGACGAGGAGCTCAAGCGTGGCGTCATCTGCGCGTCGGCCGGCAACCACGCCCAGGGCGTGGCGATGGCCGCTCATCGCCTGGGCACGCGGGCGGTCATCGTGATGCCAGTCACCACGCCCCAGCTGAAGATCGACGGCGTGAAGTCGCTCGGCGGCGAAGTCGTGCTGCATGGCGACAGCTACTCCGACGCTTATTCGCACGCCGCCGAGCTGTGCGAGAAGCAGGGCCTCACGTTCATCCACCCGTTCGACGACCCCGACGTCATCGCCGGACAGGGCACGATCGCGATGGAGATCCTCCGCCAGCACCAGGGCCCGCTGGACGCCGTGTTCGTCGCCATCGGCGGCGGCGGCCTGGTCTCGGGCGTGGCCGCCTACATCAAGGCGGTGCGGCCCGAGATCAAGGTGATCGGCGTGCAGATGAACGACTCCGACGCCATGCTGCAGTCGGTGCAGGCCAACAAGCGCGTCAACCTGGCCGACGTGGGCCTGTTCTCCGACGGCACCGCCGTCAAGCTGGTCGGCGAGGAAACCTTCCGCCTCGCGCGCGAGCTGGTCGACGACTTCATGACGGTCGACACCGACGCGGTCTGCGCGGCGATCAAGGACGTGTTCGTCGACACCCGTTCCATCGTCGAACCCGCCGGCGCGATGGCCGTGGCCGCCATCAAGCAGTACGTCGCCGAGAACAAGACGCGCGGCGAGACCTACGCCGCCATCCTGTGCGGCGCCAACATGAACTTCGACCGCCTGCGTTTCGTCGCCGAGCGGGCCGAGGTCGGCGAGGAGCGCGAGGCGCTGTTCGCCGTCACCATCCCCGAGGAGCGCGGCAGCTTCCGCCGCTTCTGCGAGCTGATCGGCGCGCTGCCCGGCGGCCCGCGCAACGTCACCGAGTTCAACTACCGCATCAGCCACGAGCAGCAGGCCCACGTGTTCGTCGGCCTGACCACGCACGGCAAGGGCGAGTCGGGGCGCATCGCGGCCAACTTCAACCGCCACGGGTTCGAGGCGCTGGACCTCACGCACGACGAACTCGCCAAGCAGCACGTGCGCCACATGGTGAGCGGCCATTCGGCGCTGGCCCACGACGAGAGGCTGCTGCGGTTCATCTTCCCCGAGCGGCCCGGCGCCCTGATGAA
Organism: Pseudomonadota bacterium; assembly: GCA_023390985.1. Taxonomy (GTDB): domain Bacteria; phylum Pseudomonadota; class Gammaproteobacteria; order Burkholderiales; family Burkholderiaceae_C; genus Ramlibacter. The sequence continues at coordinate 6,517 of JAEWBU010000349.1, read as the reverse complement.
GTTCCTCTCGCACATGCGGCCGACCTGGAACATCACCCTCTTCCACTACCGCAACCAGGGCGCCGACTACGGCCGCATCCTGGTCGGGCTGCAGGTGCCGCAGGCGGACGGCAAGGCCTTCCAGGCCTTCCTCGACACGCTCGGCTATCCGTTCGTGGAAGAGACCTCCAACCCGGTCTACCGGCTGTTCCTGCGGAGCTGATGGGAGCGGCGGCCCGAGCGTCGGCGTTCCTGCGCCACTACCTCGTGGCGGTGCAGTTCTTCACCCGCCTGCCGGTCACCGGCTCGCTGGGCGCCTGGGTCGGCTACAGCCCCGAGATGCTGCGCGCCAGCGCGGCGCATTTCCCCGGCGTCGGCTGGCTGGTGGGCATGGCGGCCTGCGGCGCGTTCGCGGTCGTCTCGCTCGCGCTGCCGGACACGCCTTTCACGCCCCTGGTCGCAGCGGTCGCTGCGACGGCCTGCACCGTCTGGATGACGGGCGCCTTCCACGAAGACGGCCTGGCCGACCTGGCCGACGGCCTCGGCGGCTCGCCGGACCGCCAACGCGCGCTCGAGATCATGAAGGACTCGCGCATCGGCAGCTTCGGCGCGATCGCCCTGATCCTGGTCCTGCTCGCCAAGGTGGCGCTGCTCGCGGTCCTGGCGACGGTCTCGCCTGCCGCCGCGCCCGCGGCGCTGCTCGCGGCGCACGTGCTCTCGCGCTTCTGGCCCCTGGTCGTGATCCAGGCCTTGGCGCACATCGGCGACGCCGCGGGCTCCAAGAGCAAGCCGCTGGCAGAGGCGATCTCGCGTGGCGCGCTCCTCGCCGGGGCGGGCTGGTGCGTCGTTCCGCTGGCCGTTGCGGCGCTGGCGCAGGGCTTCGCCTTCGTCGCGGCCGGCTTCCTGGCCAGCGCCCTGGCCCTGCTCTGGATGCACCGCCTCCTGGCGCGGCGGCTGCAGGGCTTCACCGGCGACGGCCTGGGCGCGACGCAGCAAGCGTGCGAGCTGGCCTTCTACTTCGGCGCGGCGTGCGCGCTGGGCGCCGGCTGATGCGCCTCTGGCTGGCGCGTCATGCCGCGGTGGTGCGCCAGGACGCCATCTGCTATGGCCGTCTCGACCTCGTGGCCGACGATGCCCTCACGCAGGAGGCTGCGCTCCACCTGCATCGCACGCTGCCTCCCGACCTGGCGGTGCGCCGCTCGCCGGCGCGCCGCTGCCGCCAGTTGGCCAATGCGCTCGCCTCACTGCGCCCCGGCCTCGCCGTCGCGGTCGATCCCGACCTGCAGGAGATGGATTTCGGCCAGTGGGAAGGGCAACGCTGGGACGCGATCGGCGAGCCCGCGTTGTCCTCGTGGACCCGCGAGTTCGCCACTCACCGCCCCGGCGGCGGCGAGTCGGTGCGGCAGCTGCTCGAACGCGTGCACCGCGCGATGCAGCGCGAACGCGACTGCGAGGACGCACTCTGGATCACCCATGCCGGCGTCATCCGCGCGGCGCGATTGCTGCTGTCAGGCGTTCGGACGGTCGAGCGGGCCGACCAGTGGCCTCGCGACGAAGTCCCGTTCGGCGGCGTGGAGTGCCACGCGCTGGGGACGGACTAGCGACGGGGGCTGGTTGCCGGGGCCGTGCCCACGCCCGCACTCGCGGTCGCCGGCAGCGGCAGTTCCAGCGTGACCGACGCGGGGCCGTCCACCGAAGGACCCAGCGTCGCCTTGCGCGGCTCCACCGACTGCAGCACCAGCCCTTCCTCGATCTGCGTGCCGACGCGATAAGGCCTGGGCGCCTTGCCGTCGACCGCGATCAGCGCGGCGCCGCGCTGCGAGCGATCGGCCACCACGCCGATCAGGCTGAGGCGCGAGCTCGTGGAAGGTTGCGCGACCGCCGTCGGCGCGGCAGTCGTCGTATGCCCCAGCAGGCGCGCGACCACCATCGGGTCGGCCGGCGCGGGCTGGCGCGAAGCAGCGGCCACGCGCGGCACCGACGGATCGGAGCCGGCGAACTTCATCACCCAGTAAGCAGCGCTCGCCGCGGCGATGACCCACACAACGAAGGTCACGCCTCGTACTGTCCAGTTGCTCGCCCGGTCGGTCACCATCTGATGATTATCATTGAACGGATTAGCTCTCAGGACCCTGGATGACCTTGCTTCGTTCCGTCTCCCGCCGCGTTCAGGCCGGCTTCACCCTCATCGAACTGATGGTGGTGCTGGTGATCATCGGCGTGCTCGCCGCGCTCATCGTGCCCAACGTGCTCGACCGTGCGGACGACGCGCGCGCCACCGCCGCGCGCACCGACGTCAACAACCTCATGCAGGCGCTAAAGCTCTACCGTCTGGACAACCAGCGCTACCCGACGGCCGAACAGGGCCTGCAGGCGCTGGTGCAGCGTCCCACCTCGGGCCCCCAGCCCAACAACTGGAAGCCCTATCTCGAACGCCTGCCCAACGACCCGTGGGGCCGGCCTTATCAATACCTCAACCCCGGCGTGAAGGGCGAGATCGACGTGATGTCGTACGGCGCCGATGGCCAGCCGGGCGGCGAGGGCAAGAATGCGGACGTCGGCTCCTGGCAGTGACCGCGCAGCCCGCCGTCCTGCCCACTCCCTCCTCCAGCGCGGCTTCACGCTGATCGAGCTGCTGGTGGTCATGGCGATCATCGCCATCGCCACCGCCGGGGTCGCGTTCACGCTGCGCGACGATTCCGGCACGCGCCTCGAGCAGGAAGCCCGCCGCCTGTCCGCCCTGTTCGAATCCGCCCGCGCCCAGTCGCGCACGACCGGCGTGCCGGTCGTGTGGCACGTGGTCGAGGGCGGCTTCCGCTTCGAAGGACTGCCCGAAGGCAGCATGCCGCAGCGGTGGCTGCACCAGGAGACCACCGTGGTGCAGGGCCCCCGCGTCGTGCTCGGCCCCGAGCCCATCATCGGCCCGCAGCAGGTGGTGCTCGGTTCGGCCGCCGGCTCCGGACGCACCCTGCGCATCGTCACCGACGGGTTGCGCGCCTTCCAGATCGCCGACTCGGCCGCGCCATGAGAAAGAGAGCCGCCGGCTTCACGCTGATCGAGGTGCTGGTCGCGCTGGGCATCGTGGCGATCGCGCTGGTGGCCGGCCTGCAGGCCACCGCCGCGCTCACCAACAACGCGATGCGCCAGTCGAACGTGCTGCTCGCGCAGATCTGCGCCGAGAACGAACTGGTGCGCGTGCGCCTGGCACGCCAGATGCCGGGCGCGGGCGAGCGACGCACCGCCTGCCGCCAGGGCAACACCGACTTCGAAGTCGCCCTGACCGTCGCGCCCACGCCCAATCCGAACTTCCTGCGCGTCGACGCGCAGGTGTTCGAGCCGAGCGGGCCGGTGCTGCGCATCTCCACCGTGGTCGGGAGGTTCTGAGATGAGCATGCGCCGGCTGGCCGGCTTCACGCTGATCGAGCTGATGGTCGCGCTGTTCGTGCTCGCGCTGGTCGCGGTGCTCAGCTGGCGCGGACTGGACGGCATGGTGCGCGCCCAGGAAACGACCCAGGCCCGCGCCGACGAGATCCACGCGCTGCAGATCGGCCTGGCCCAGTGGAACACCGACCTCGACGCGCTGGTCCAACTGCCGCAGATGCCTGGACTGGACTGGAACGGCCGCGTGCTTCGCCTCACCCGCCCCGCCTCGACCGCGGCCGGCGACGGCGTGGTGGTGGTCGGCTGGAGCCGTCGCGTGCAGGGCGGCCTGTCGCTCTGGATGCGCTGGCAGTCGCCGCCGCTGACCACGCGCGGCCAGGTCGAGGACGCCTGGAACCGCGCCGACGCCTGGGCCCAGGGCCAGGGCGGCACCGAGGACGCGTCGGCCGTCGCGGTCATGGCGCTGCAGGACTGGCAGGTGTTCTATTACCGGGCCGACGCCTGGACCAACCCGCTGTCCAGCGACGCGACGCAGGTGGCGCAGACCCCCACCGTGCCGACGCCGCAGGCGCCGGCGTCCTCGCCCACGACCGGCGCGACGCCGACGCCGACCACCCCGCCGCCCCAGACCGCCGAGCGCGGCCCAGTGATTCCCGACGGCATCCGCGTCGTGCTGACCCTGTCGGGCGGACAGGCCATCTCGGGCGACCTGGTGATCGACTGGGTGCGTCCGACCGCCAGCGGAGCCAAGACCTCATGACAACCCGCCAGCGCGGCGCCGCCATCCTGACCGCGATGCTCACGGTCACGCTGGTGGCCAGCTTCGCCGCCGCCGCCCTGTGGCAGCAATGGCGCGCGGTGGAAGTCGAATCGGCCGAACGCGCGCGCGTGCAGGCCTCCTGGATGCTGACCGGCGCCCTCGACTGGGCCCGGCTCATCCTGCGCGAGGATGCCCGCTCCGGCGGCGCCGACCACCTGGCCGAGCCCTGGGCCGTTCCGCTGCAGGAAGCGCGGCTCTCGAGCTTCCTGGCGGCCCAGTCGGGCGGCACCTCCGACGCCACCAGCGGCACCGACGCCGACAACGTCTTCCTGTCCGGCCAGGTCAGCGACCAGCAGGCGCTGCTCAACGTGAACAACCTCCTGGAAGCGGGCCGCGTCTCGGAGACCGGCATGCGCAGCTTCCAGCGCCTGTTCGAGCTGCTCGGCCTGCAGCAGAGCGAGCTCAACCTGCTGGCCGAGAACCTGCGCTTCGCCTCCGACATCACCACCGACAACCGCTCCGCCAACCAGGCGCCCCTGATGCCCCAGCAGGTGGACCAGCTGGTGTGGCTGGGCGTCTCGCCCGCGACCGTGCAGGCGCTCACACCCTACGTCACGCTGCTGCCCGCGCGCACGCCGGTGAACCTGAACACCGCCTCGCCCGAAGTGATCTACGCGGCCGTCAACGGCATCAACCAGGCCGAAGCGGCCGAACTGGTGGCGCGCCGGGCGCTCTCGCCCTTCCGCGGCATCGCCGACGCCAGCGCCGCCATGCCCAACCATGCGAGCGCGCTGACCGAGGGCACGGTGGGCGTTTCTTCGCGCTTCTTCGAGGTGCGCGGCCGGCTTCGCATGGACCGGTTGATCGTCGAGGAACGCTCGCTGGTCCAGCGCGACGGCCTGGACGTGCGCACCCTGCGGCGCGAACGGGGCGTGCTCGACCGCAGCAGCGTGGCCATGGCTCCCTTGTCCAGATAAGCCGCAGGCAGGTACGGCAGAGTTGCCGCTCTCCCTACAATCCTCGATCCCATGAGTTCGCTCTACGTCCTGCTCCCGACCACGCCCGTCACGGCGCAGACCGAACTGCAATACGTGGTGGCCGGCACCGGGCGCGCCCCGTCCGCGCCGACGCCCACCCAGCCGGCGTTGTTGCCGGCCCCCACCGGCGCGGGCAGCGAAATGGTGCTGATCGCCCCGGCCTCCGCCCTCTCCTGGCACCGCCTCGAGCTTCCCAAGGGAATGGGCCCGCGATCGCCCAAGCTGCGCGCCGTGCTCGAAGGCCTGCTGGAAGATCGCCTGCTGGACGAACCCGAGAACTTGCATTTCGCGCTGGAGCCGCGTCCGCAGGCCGGTGGCGAAGTCTGGGTGGCGGTGTGCGACCGCGGCTGGCTGCGCAGCGCCATGCAGACAATGGAAGCCGCGGGCCGGCCGGTGTCGCGCATCGTTCCCGAATTCGCGCCCGAAGGCGATCCGGCCCTGTACGCGCTGGGCGAGCCCGAGGACGCGCAACTGGTCTGCGCGGGCCGCGAAGGCGTCTTCAGCCTGCCGCTGACGACCGCCTCGCTGGGCCTGCTGCCCACCCTGCCCGAGTCGACGCCTGTCGTGGCCGAACCCGCCGTCGCCGTCATCGCCGAACAGGTGCTGCAGCACGCGCCTCTGCTGCAGCAACCCGCCGAAAGGCTTGCGCTGGCGGGCCGCACGTCCTGGGACCTGGCGCAGTTCGAATTCGCCAGCAGCGGCCGCGACCGCGCCTTCAAGAAGCTGTCCACCGGCTGGGGCGACTTCCTGCGCTCGCCGCAGTGGCGGCCCGCGCGCTGGGGCGCGGCGCTGCTGGTGCTGGTGCAGCTGGTCGGCCTGAACGCCTGGGCCTGGAAGGAGCGGTCGGCGCTGGCCACCAAGCGCGAGGCCAGCCGCTCACTGCTCACGCAGACCTTCCCGAACATCCGCGCCGTGGTCGATCCACCGCTGCAGATGGAGCGCGAAGTCGCGGCCCTGCGCCAGGCTACCGGCGCCGCGTCGGGCCGCGATCTCGAAACGGTACTCGGTGTCATCGCCGCGTCCGCACCGCCGGGCCGCACCGCCACGGCGATCGAATACACCGGCAACGAGGTGCGCGTGCGCGGCCTCGCGGGCAACGAGGCGCAGGCGCAGCCGCTCCTGCAAGGCCTGCGCGCCCAGGGCTACAACGCCAACGTGCAGGGCGACGTGCTGGTGGTGCGACCGGAGGCGCAGCCATGAAGATCCCGCCGCAGTGGACCGCCACCTGGGCCGGCCTGGCGCCGCGCGAGAAGATGCTCGCGGGCGGCGCCGCGGCGCTGGTGCTGCTGGCGCTCATCTGGTGGTTGGCGGTCGCGCCCGCGTTGTCGGTGCTTCGCGGCTCCCACGCGCAGCACCAGGC
>JAEWBU010000326.1 GCA_023390985.1 Pseudomonadota bacterium | reverse complement strand
GAGTGGAGGCGCGGCCTTCGCTGTCGATCTTCGCGATCACCTGGTCGGCCGTGACCGTGCCGCCGTCGGCGACCACGATCTCGGACAGCACGCCGGCGCTGGGCGCGGGCACTTCGAGCACCACCTTGTCGGTCTCGATCTCGATCAGGATCTCGTCCTGCGCCACGGCCTCGCCGGCCTTCTTCTTCCACTGCAACAGGGTCGCTTCGGCAACCGATTCGGACAGTTGCGGGACCTTCACATCCACGATAGCCATTTGTTGTTCCTAGAGATTCTTTGCGTGCAGGGACAAGGCGCGGCGCGACCGCGCCGCGCGCCTCGTTCCCCTTCGATTACTTGGTCAGCACGAAGCCCTTGAGCTTGGCGAATGCCGCATCCACCAGGGCCTTCTGCTGCTCCTGGTGCAGGTGCGCGTAGCCCACCGCGGGCGAGGCCGAGGCGGCACGGCCGGCGTAGCCGAGCTTCTGGCCTTCGACCATGTTCTCGTGGATGTTGTGCTGGATGAAGAACCACGCGCCCTGGTTCTGCGGCTCGTCCTGGCACCACACGATGTCGGTGGCGTTCGGGTACTTGCGCAGTTCGGTCGCGAACGCCTTGTGCGGGAACGGATACAGCTGCTCCACGCGCAGGATCGCGGTGTCGTCGGCGCCCTTCTCCTCGCGCTTCTTCGCCAGGTCGTAATAGACCTTGCCGGAGCAGACCACCACGCGCTTGACCTTGTCGGCCTTGAGGTCCTTGTTCTCCGGGATCACGGTCTGGAAACCGCCCTTGGTGAACTCGGACAGCGGCGAGGTGGCGTCCTTGTTCCGCAGCAGCGACTTGGGCGTCATGATCACCAGCGGCTTGCGCAGCGGGCGGACCATCTGGCGGCGCAGCAGGTGGAAGATCTGGCTGGCCGTCGTCGGCTGGCACACCTGGATGTTGGTGTCGGCCGACAGCTGCATGAAGCGCTCCAGGCGCGCCGAGCTGTGCTCGGGGCCCTGGCCTTCGTAGCCGTGCGGCAGCATCAGCGTGATGCCGTTGACGCGGCCCCACTTCACTTCGCCCGAGGCGATGAACTGGTCGATGACCACCTGGGCGCCGTTGACGAAGTCGCCGAACTGCGCTTCCCAGATCACCAGGGTGTGCGGATCGTTGGACGCGTAGCCGTACTCGAAGCCCAGCACCGCCTCTTCCGACAGGATGGAGTCGATGCAGACGAACGGCGCCTGGTTCTCCGCCACGTTCTGCAGCGGGATGTAGGTGCCTTCGTTCCACTTCTCGCGGTTCTGGTCGTGCAGCACGGCGTGCCGGTGGGTGAAGGTGCCGCGGCCCACGTCCTCGCCGGACAGGCGCACCGGGTAGCCGCTGGCGACCAGCGAGGCGAACGCCATGTGCTCGCCCATGCCCCAGTCGACGTTGACGTCGCCGCGGCCCATCGCGGCGCGGTCTTCCAGGACCTTCTTGACCAGCGGATGCACGCTGAAGTTGTCCGGGATGGTGGTGATGCGCTCGGCCAGGCGGCGCCACTCGGCGGTCGGGATGGCGGTGTCGGCCGCGTCGGTCCACTTCTTGCCCAGGTACGGGCTCCAGTCGACCGCGTACTTGCTCTTGAAGTTGGTCAGCACCGGATCGACCGTGTGCTTGCCGGCGTCCATGGCGGCCCGGTAGGCCTTGACCATGTCGTCGCCCAGCGTGTCGCCCAGGCCCTGCGCGGCCAGCTTGTCCGCGTACAGCTTGCGGGTGCCGGGGTGGGCGCCGATCTTCTTGTACATCAGCGGCTGGGTGAGCGAGGGCGTGTCCTGCTCGTTGTGGCCCAGCTTGCGGAAGCAGATGATGTCCACCACCACGTCCTTGGCGAACTCCATGCGGTACTCCAGCGCCAGCTGGGTGGCCAGCACCACCGCCTCGGGGTCGTCGCCGTTCACGTGCAGCACCGGCGCCTCGATCATCTTCACGATGTCGGTGCAGTACAGCGTGGAGCGCGCGTCGCGCGGGTCCGACGTGGTGAAGCCGATCTGGTTGTTGATGACGATGTGCACCGTGCCGCCGGTGAAGTAGCCGCGCGTCTCGGCCAGCGCCAGCGTCTCCTGCACCACGCCCTGGCCGGCGATGGCGGCGTCACCGTGCACCAGCACCGGCAGCACCTGCTTGCCCTTGCTGTCGGCGCGGCGGTCCATGCGGGCGCGCACCGAGCCCTCGACCACCGGGTTCACGATCTCCAGGTGCGAGGGGTTGAAGGCCAGCGACAGGTGCACCGGGCCGCCGGGGGTGCTGACGTCGGACGAGAAGCCCTGGTGGTACTTCACGTCGCCGGCCGGCAGGTCTTCCTTGGCCGTGTGGTCGAACTCGGCGAACAGGTCGGCGGGCATCTTGCCCAGGGTGTTGACCAGCACGTTCAGGCGGCCGCGGTGGGCCATGCCGATCACGATCTCCTGCACGCCCTTCTCGCCGGCGCGCTGGATCAGCTCGTCCATCGAGGCGATGAAGCTCTCGCCGCCTTCCAGCGAGAAGCGCTTCTGGCCGACGTACTTGGTGTGGAGGAACCGCTCCAGGCCCTCGGCGGCGGTCAGGCGCTCGAGGATGTGCTTCTTCTTCTCGTTGGTGAAGGTGGCCTTGCTGCGGATCGACTCGAGCTTCTGCTGCCACCAGCGCTTGCGGCCCTGGTCGCTGATGTACATGTACTCGGCGCCGATGGCGCCGCAGTAGGTTTCGCGCAGGGCGTTGATCAGCTCCCGCAGGGACATGCTGTCCTTGCCGAAGAAGGTGTTGCTGATGTTGAACACCGCTTCCTGGTCGGCCGCGGAGAAGCCGTAGAACGACTCTTCGAGCTCGGGGATGTTCTCGCGCTCGGTGCGCTTGAGCGGATCCAGGTCGGCCCAGCGGCTGCCGACGTTGCGATAGGCGGCGATCAGCTGTTGAACGGCGGTGCGCTTGCGGGCGATATCCGAATCGGCGCCGCGGGCACCGACGACGCGGGTGCCGCCCTGCTTCGCGCGCTCGGCGAACGCGTTGATCACGGGCATGTGCGGCACGTCCTTGGCATTGGTGCCGTCGGAGGCGGGAACGTGCTGCAGGGCGTCGAAGTACTCGCGCCAGTTCTCGGGGACGCTGGTGGGATTGGCCAGGTAGTTCTCGTACATCTCCTCGACGTACGGCGCGTTGCCGCCGAACAGGTAGGAGTTGCCGCGATAGGCCGAATAGACGGAGCTCTGATCGCTCATCTTTCGCTACTTTCTGCCCCCCTTCAGGGAGCTTCAGCTGGTTGAGGAAACCTTCCGCGACACGGCTGAACCGGTTGGCGGATGCGACTGTGGCTGTGGAAGGCCTGGGTTGCGGGCGCGATTGTGCCACCAATGCAGTGGCCGCGCTGCCCGCGCAGTCACGGCTCAGCCCCCGATGAGCTGCCTGATCTGTTGCAGGGCCGTGGGATCCTCGATGGTCGTGAGGTCGCCGGGGTCGCGGCCTTCGCACACCGCCTGGATCGCGCGACGCAGCAGCTTGCCGCTGCGGGTCTTGGGCAGCAGGCTCACGAACCGCACGCGGGCCGGCCGCGCCA
>JAEWBU010000214.1 GCA_023390985.1 Pseudomonadota bacterium | reverse complement strand
GCCCGGTGCTGCCCGAACAGGGGCGCACGCTGCGCGGCGGCGTGCTCCATGTCCGCGGCGAACCGCTGAAGGACCTGCGCCAGCTGCTGCGAACGGCGGATGCGCGCGTGGCGTCGATCGATGCCGTCGGTCCGATCGATGAAGGGGCGCGCCTGGTGGCTGTCGACGCCGAAGACGAGGCCGACCTCGATCGGCTCGCCGCCGCCCTCCTTCGCAGCGAACGACGCCTGCTGGCGGTCGGGTCCGCCGGACTGGCCAAGGCGCTCGCGCGGCGGCTCTTCGGACCGAGCGCACCGGAATCCCATCCGGCGCGAGCAGGCACCGGCCCCTTGGTGGGCTTGATCGGCAGCTTCTCCCCCGTGGCCGCCTCCCAGCTGGACGCGATCGCGCGCGAAGGCCGGGCAGCGTTGATCCGCCTGCCGCCCGACGGCTGGGTGGACGCGGCGCGCGCCGCCGAGGCGGTCGAGCAGGGCCGCCACGCCAGCCGTGAAGGCCGCCCTGTCGTCCTGGCTCCGCAAGGCGCACCGGCCCCGGGCTCATCGAGCCGCGCGCTCGTGCAAGCCATGGCCGCCGCCGCCGAGCCGCTGCTGCGCAGCGCGTCGACGCTTGTGCTCACGGGTGGCGACACCGCCCGCGCCGCACTGGACCGCCTCAACATCGACGAACTGCAGGTGCTGGGCGAACTCGAGCCCGGCATCTGCCTGAGCCGGCCCGCGCGGCTGGCCGCCCCCCGCATCGTCACCAAGGCCGGCGCCTTCGGCGACGCGGGCGCGTTGCTGCGCGTCATCCGCCGGTTCGACCCTCCCCCGATTCGAGAGCAAGAAGGAAGCGCCTGACATGGATCGCAAGCCCGTCATCGCCATCACCCTGGGCGACCCCACCGGCGTCGGCCCCGAGATCGTCGCCAAGAGCCTCGCGCGCGAGGCCGTGCAGGGCAGCGTGAACGCGCTGGTCGTCGGCGACCCCGACCGCCTGCGCGAAGGCGCGCGGCTCACGAAGACCCCGGTCGAAGTGCGCGCGGTCGATCGGGCCGCCGACGCCCGCTACGAACCCGGCGTGATCGACTGCCTGGCCGTCGGCGAGCTGCCCGCCGGCCTGCCCTTCGGAAAGCTCTCGCCCGACGCGGGCGCGGCCGCCTACCGCTACGTGGCCGCGGCGGTGAAGCTGGCCCTGGCCGGCGAGGCTCACGCGATCTGCACCGCGCCCCTGAACAAGGAAGCGCTGCACGCCGCCGGCCATCGCTACCCCGGCCACACCGAGCTGCTGGCCGAGCTCACGAACACGCGCGAGGTGTCGATGCTGCTGATGGCGCCCAGGCTGCGCGTCATCCACGTCACCACGCACATCGGGCTGCTCGACGCGGTCGAGAAGATCGAGCCCGGCCTGGTCGAGCGCACCATCGCGCGCGGCCACGAACTGCTGCGCCGCTCCGGCATCGCCTCGCCGCGCGTCTGCGTGTGCGGCATCAATCCGCACGCCGGCGAGAACGGCCTGTTCGGCCGCGGCGAGGAAGCGAGCAAGATCCAGCCCGCCGTGGATGCCTGCCGTGCCCGCGGCTGGGACGTGCAGGGCCCGCTGCCGGCCGACACGCTGTTCTTCCGCGCCACGCGCGGCGACTTCGACCTGGTGGTGGCCATGTACCACGACCAGGGCCACGGCCCGGTCAAGGTGCTGGGCCTGGACGCGGGCGTCAACGTCACGGTCGGCCTGCCCTTCGTGCGCACCTCGGTCGACCACGGCACGGCCTTCGACATCGCCGGCAAGGGCATCGCCGACGAGCGCAGCCTGGTCGAGGCGCTGCGGCAGGCGGTCGAGCTGTCTCCCGCGGTGCGCTGAACGGGTGGGACAATCCCGCCCGTGGAGCCCCCGATCGATGCGCTGACTGGCGCGGACCTCCCCGATAGCCCAGCGCGCCTGGCCGCCGCGCTGGCGCCGCCGGCCGCGTCCGGCCACTTCGACGAGCTGCGCGGCGGCGTCTCTCCCGGCGACGGCAAGCGCGGGCCGCTCTCGCCTTCGTGGTCCGCGTTCTTCGAGCACCTGGGCGAGCCCGGCTTCGCCGACCTCGACAGCCGCCAGCAGGACCTGGCGCGCCAGGTGCGCGACAACGGCATCACCTACAACGTCTATGCCGACGCCGGCGGGCCGCAGCGGCCCTGGTCGCTGGACCTGTTCCCGCTGGTGATCACGCCGGAGAGCTGGCGCGGCATCGAGGCCGGCCTGCTGCAGCGCGTGCGCCTGCTCGACAGCATCCTGGCCGACGTGTACGGCCCGCAGCAGGTGCTGGCGCGCAACCTGCTGCCGCCCGCGCTGGTGCAGGGCCATCCCGGCTACCTGCGCGCGATGCACGGCGTGCGGCCGGCGGGCGACACCTTCCTGCACATCGCGGCCTTCGACCTGGCGCGCGACCCGCGCGGGCAGTGGTGGGTGGTGTCGCAGCGCACGCAGGCGCCCTCGGGGCTGGGTTATCTCCTCGAGAACCGGCTGATCCTCTCGCGGCTGTTCCCGCAGGCCTTCGGCGCGCTGCGCGTGCAGCGGCTGGCGGCCACCTACCGCGCGCTGTTCGAAGGCCTGCGCGCGATGAGCGGCGCGGGCGAGCAGGCGCGCATCGTGCTGCTCACGCCCGGCCCGTACAACGAGACCTATTTCGAGCACGCGTACCTCGCGCGCTACCTGGGCCTCACGCTGGTCGAGGGCAGCGACCTCACGGTGCGCGACCAGCGCCTGTACCTCAAGACGCTGCGCGGGCTGGAGCCGGTGCACGGCCTGCTCAAGCGCATGGACGACGAGTTCCTCGATCCGCTGGAGCTGCGTCCCGATTCGCGGCTGGGCGTGCCGGGGCTGCTGCAGGCGATCCGCGCGGGCAACGTGCTGGTGGCCAACGCGCCCGGCTCCGGCTTCCTGGAGTCGCCCGCCCTCCTCGGCTTCCTGCCGGCGCTCTCACGCGAGCTGCTGGGCGAGGAGCTCGCGCTGCCTTCGATCCCCAGCTGGTGGTGCGGCGAGCGCGCGGCGATGGAAGCGGTGCTGCCGCAACTCGCGTCCGGCGTGATCAAGCCCACCTACGGCGGCGGCGGCGCGGGCGCGGTGCTGGGCCGCGACCTGATGCCGCGCGAGCTGGACGAATGGGCCGGCCGCATCGTGCGCGAGCCCGGCGACCACACGGTGCAGGCCTACCACCGGCTCTCGCAGATGCCGACCTGGAAGGACGGCCGCATCGTGCCGCGCTCGCTGATCCTGCGCGTGTTCGCGGTGTCCGACGGCCCGCAGTCGTGGCGCATCCTGCCCGGCGGGCTGACGCGCATCGCCGGCGAGACGCAGGAGATCGCCTCGATGCAGCGCGGCGGCAGCAGCGCGGACACCTGGGTGATGACGCACGGTCCGGTCGACACCACCAGCCTGCTGCGCCACAGCCACCCCGCCGGCGAGGTGCAGCTGCGAGGCCGCACCGTCACCAGCCGCGCGGCGGAGAACCTGTTCTGGCTGGGCCGCTATACCGAGCGCACCGAGAACACCGCGCGGCTGGCGCGGCTGGTGCTGCAGTCCCTCATCGGCGAGGACCAGGACCTGTTGCCGCTGCTGGCCTGGATGGGCGAGCTGTCCGCCGACCACGGGCTCGTGCTGCCCAACGTCCCCGCGCCGACGGCGTCGCGCCGCGTGTTCGAGCGCTCGCTGGTCGCCACGCTGGCCGACACCACGCGCGCCACCAGCGTCGGATTCAACCTCGGCGCGCTGCGCGGCGCGGCCTCGGCGGTGCGCGACCGGCTGTCGCAGGAGCACTGGAACCTGATCGTTCGCGCCGAGCAGAGCTTCCTGGCCGGCTGCGCGCACGGCGCCGCCGACGGCGAGTACTCGTCCGTGGAAGCGCTGCGGGTGCTGGAGACGCTCTCCAGCCAGACCGCGGCGATGACCGGCGCGCAGACGGACCGCATGATGCGCGACGACGGCTGGCGGCTGCTCTCGGTGGGCCGGCACCTGGAGCGGCTGGGCTTTCTTTCCTCCGCGCTCGCGGCCGCGTTCGAGACCGGTGCGGTGCACCACGAGGGCGGCTACGAGGCGGTGATCGCGCTGTTCGACAGCACCATCACCTTCCATGCGCAATACCAGCAGCGCCGGGACATCGCGCCGCTGCTGGACCTGCTGGTGATCGACCGCGACAACCCGCGTTCGCTGGCCTGGGTGGCGCAGACGCTGCGCGGCCGGCTCGCGCGGCTGGAAGGCACGGCGCCCGGCCAGATGCCGGAGACCGCGCTCGCCGTGCCGGATCCGCAGTCCTGGACGCTGGAGGTCCTGTGCATGCGCGACGCGGAAGGCCGCCATGCGAATGCGCTGGAGGTGTTCCGGCAGTGCGCGAACGCGGCCTACCAGCTGTCCGATGCGCTGGGCGCGCGCTATTTCAGCCACTCGGTCGACGCGCGGTTCAGCGTCGGCGCCTGATCACTCGCTTTTTCGATGCTGCTGCACGTCGTCCACGAGACCCTCTACGACTACGCGCCCGCGGTGCGCACGGCACAACACATGGCGCATCTGCGGCCGTGGGAGCGCGACGGGCAGCAGCTGATCCGGCATGAACTGCGCATCGCGCCCGAGCCGGCGCAACGCAGCGAGTCCATGGACGTGTTCGGCAACATGCGCTGCTTCTTCGGGTTGCCTTCGACCCACGAGGAGCTGCGGGTGGTGGCCGACAGCGTGGTCTCGACCGCGCCGCACGAGCTGCCCGCCACCAGCCTGTCGTGGGAGGAAGCGCGCGAGCGGCTGCGCTTCCACCGGGGCGCCGAGTACGACCCCGCGGCCGAGTTCGGTTTCGCCTCGCCCTACGTACCGCGGCACGCGGACTTCGCCGCCTACGCGCGCGACAGCTTCTCGCCGGGGCGGCCGCTGATCGAGGCCGCGCGCGAGCTGACGTCGCGCATCCACGAAGACTTCGAGTACGTCTCGCAGGCCACCGACGCGAGCACGCCGGCGCTGGAGGCGCTGGAACTGCGCCGCGGCGTGTGCCAGGACTTCGCCCACGTGATGCTGGGTTGCCTGCGCAGCCTCGGTCTGCCGGCGCGCTACGTCAGCGGCTACCTGCTGACGGAGCCGCCGCCCGGACAGGCGCGACTGGTCGGGAGCGATGCGTCGCATGCCTGGGTGTCGGTGTATCTGCCGTCGGAGAGCGGGCGCGGGCGGTGGGCCGACCTGGATCCGACCAATGATCGGGCGGCGGGGGAGGACTATGTGCGGCTGGCGGTGGGGCGCGACTACTCGGATGTCTCCCCGATGCGGGGAGTGATTCATGGGGGGGCCCATCACACGCTCAAGGTGGCCGTGACGGTGTCGCCGCTGAGTGGCGACGTTCCCTCACCGCCTTGACAAAACGTACGAATAAACGTACGCTTTACGCATTCGGAGAACACCATGGCCAACCCCGTCACTGCCAGCGAAGCGCGCGCCAACCTGTACCGGCTGATCGACGAGACGAACGAGTCTCATCGGCCTGTCGTGATCGCGGGCAAGCGCAGCAGCGCGGTCCTGGTTTCCGCCGAGGATTGGGACGCGATCCAGGAGACGCTGTATCTCCTGTCCGTGCCCGGCATGCGCGAATCCATCAAGAAGGGCATGGCTGAGCCTCTGGAGAAGAGCGCCAGGGAACTCAAGTGGTGAAGTGGCAGGTCGTCTATGCCAAGCACGCACTCAAGGACGCGAAGAAACTCTCGGCAGCGGGCCTGAAGGACAAGGCCCAGGAGCTGTTGGGGGTGTTGTCAAGCGACCCTTTCCAGAATCCGCCGCCGTTCGAGAAGCTCGTGGGCGACCTCGATGGCGCCTACTCCCGCCGCATCAACATCCAACACCGCCTGGTGTACGAGGTATTCAGGAAGGAGCGGGCGGTTCGCGTACTGCGGATGTGGACTCACTACGAGTGACGCAACGGCGCGCCGGCGAAGCCGGGAGCAGTCGAAAAGTACAATCGCCGCCCCGTATCCAAGGACTCCCGATGAGCGTCTACGACAAGCTGAAGGAACTCGGCATCACCCTGCCGCCCGTGGCCACGCCGGCCGCCGCGTACGTGCCGTTCGTGCGCACCGGCAACCTGGTGTTCATCTCCGGCCACACGGCCAAGCGCGAGGGCAAGCCCTGGGTCGGCCAGCTGGGCAAGACCATGAACACCGAGGAAGGCAAGGCCGCCGCGCGCTCCATCGCCGTCGACCTGATGGGCACGCTGCAGGCGGCCGTGGGCGGCGACCTGAACAAGGTGCGCCGCATCGTGAAGGTGATGAGCCTGGTGAACTCCTCGCCCGACTTCATCGAGCACCACCTCGTCACCAACGGCGCGAGCGAACTGCTGGGCCAGGTGTTCGGCGAGAAGGGCAAGCACGCGCGCAGCGCGTTCGGCGTGGCGCAGATCCCGACGGGGTCGTGCGTGGAGATCGAGCTGATCGCCGAGGTAGAGTAACTCGGCAGTCGTCAGCGCTACAGCGCTGCCGGATACCAGTCAGCCAGCTGATCAGCCAGCTGTTCAACTGACGTTGATTCCGCGAGCAGTACAAGCTCCGATTCACGGAGCTTGTACGACTGTTCTTGCCACCACGCGGTCCACGCCCGAACGCTCTCTCTGGGCAGTAACTCCTGAGATGGCAACAGGACAGCAAGTCCGATCTGCTCGCGTTTGCGAATGCGGTGAAAGGTATACAAGTCACTGAGGGCTTGCATCACGTTCAGTTGCCCGTTCTCCGGCTGGGCGTAGCACGCAGAAACGACAGTGCTTGCCGTGACGGAATCGTCGTATGTCACGTCGAACGTATGGATCACGTCCCGCTCTTTGATCAACAAGCCAGAAGGTTGATGAATGGGATCGAATCGGGTGCTCAGGCGAGGTTTGAGAATCCGAGCCATGGACTCTCGCAGCTCTTTCTGAGGGATGCCGTGGGCTCGCGGGGCTCGCGGTCCTCCAATGACAGTGACAACGCGCTCGAAGGCTCGCGACAGGACGGCATCCGCATCCGCACCACTCGCATACATCCCTTCGCCCAATGTGATCTGAGGGCTGGCGCTCACGAACCTGTTAACTGGCTGAAGCCTCGCAGAGCTCAGTTCCGTCTGGAGTTCGTCGCGCAGCCAATTCCAAGTCGTGCCAGCGAACCTGGTGCCGTAGAAGCACTTGAGACGAGCGGCGTCTTGCGCCACCCGCGAAGCCACGAGCTTCCCGTTCAGTGAGAGCGCAACTCCGATGTTGAATCTTTGTGGCACGCTGAGATCGGGCTGAAACTCGATCGTGTGCCACTTTCCCTCGAACCCGACTTCAGCCGGCGGGGCTTCAGCTGCAAGATGGCTTAGATTGATCACACGACCCCCAGTCTGTCTTTGATCCAGTGCTGCGCCGTGCGCTCCACCAAAAATGATAGGACACGGGCTGCCAGTTGCTTTCCCTCATAAGGGTAAACACGCGCCAGCAGCTCCGCGATCTGTCCAGAGCACTCCTCCAAGACGGATGCGTGCTTCTCCGCGAAGTGCACCATTCGGTTCAAGGTCTCCTCGTAGTCCGCTTGTGAGATGACGCCCGCGGCTTGCGCATGGCGCAGTCGACGCAACGCGTCACTTTCAATCTGCAGCTGAACAAGAGGTCCCTTGCACCAATCCTGGTCACCAAACAAGCGCTCGTGGTCTATCGGTACGCACGTTTGCGGATCAGTGAACAGAAGATTTCCGGTATTCCGGTCAGTGTTCAAGAAGACCTCGTCAAACGCCGCGACAGCTGCGCCAGCTACCGTTCGTAGATGTGAGACCAAGCGCTCATCGGCTTTGGCACCCGCGAACATCACTCGAATGCTTTCGGATTGCAGGTGCTTCGATGCCCAGGCAAGAATCGCCCCATTGCTGACCAATGCGGAATCCTGGGCCTTTCGACCCATGACCTTCACTAGCTTTTGTTCCGACAGCGTGATCAGGGCAGCGCTGCTCGGTGACTGAAGGCCAGCAGCTCGTAAGAAGAGCCATGCGATTGCTTCGTTGCAAGCGGCAACGCCGCTTGGGTCCATCAACTTCACGACGCTGACAATCGGTGCCGATTGCACCGGGTACCGGATCTCAGCCAGGTGCGCAGTCGGATTCGACCCGCGGTGCACCAGCGGCTGCAGGTACGTTATGTACTGAGCGTCACCAAGTAGTGGAAACGAGGTCGCCACCGCTCACCGTTTCAGCGGAATCGCGTACGTGCCGACCGCATGCGCCACCGGCTCCTCGCTCCCCTCCGAGTAGAGCCAGACCTCGCCCACCGCCAGCGTGCGGCCCAGCTTCATCAGCCGGCACTCGCCGATGATGTTGCGGTCGCCCGCCGGCTTGCGCATGAAGTTGAATGACAGGCTGGTGGTCACCGCCAACGGCACGAGGCCGATCTCGCCGAGGATCGCGACGTACAGCGCGACGTCGGCCGTGGCCATCATCACCGGGCCGGATACCGTGCCGCCGGGGCGCAGCTCGCCGACGCCGACGTCGTGGACCACCTTGGCTGAGCGTTGCCCGACTTCCAGCACCCGCACCTTGGTCTGGGGGAATTCCCTGGCGATGAACGCGCTGAGTTCCTGCTTGTTCGGCATGCCTACTCCACGCGCTCCACGGAAGTGGGCTCGAACGTGAAGTTGCCCGGCTTGCCCTTGCGTCCGCGCGCGCCCAGCGCGTTGTTCAGCGAGCGGATCTCCAGCGTCTCGTCGCGCTCCTTGCCGCGGAAGGTGCCCTTGATGACGATGCTGCGCACGTAGGCGGCGGCACCCGCGAGCGTTTCCTTCTTCTCCAGATCGATCAGCAGCAGGCCGCGGCCACCATTGGCCTGCTGGCGCAGCTCGCCGATCGGGAAGGTGAGGATGCGGCGCGCCGAGGACACGCAGGCCACGTGGGTGGCCGGCGCCTGCGGCGGCACGTTGGCGGGCGAAGGCCGGCAGATCGCTTCGCCGGGCGCGCAGCTGATGAACGACTTGCCGCCGCGCTGGCGCGACATCATGTTCTCCACGGTGGCGATGAAGCCGTAGCCGCCGCTGTTCGACAGCAGCAGCCAGGCTCCCGCCGCACCGGCGAAGTAGTGCACCAGCTGCGTGCCCGCTTCCAGGTCGATGTAGGTGGTGACGGGCTGGCCGTCGCCGCGCGCGCCGGGCAGCGTGGACACTGGAATCGAATAGACCCGCCCGTTGCTGCCGAAGGCCAGCAACGTGTCGACCGTGCGGCATTCGAAGGTCCCGTACAGGCCGTCGCCGGACTTGAAGGCGAAGCTGCCCGCTTCGTGCCCGTGGCCCTGGCGCGCACGCACCCAGCCCTTTTCGGAGACGACCACCGTGACCGGCTCGTCCACCACGCGCACTTCGGCCACGGCGCGCTTCTCGGCCTGGATCAGCGTGCGGCGCGCGTCGGCGAACTGCTTCGCGTCCTGCTCGATCTCCTTGACCATCAGGCGGCGCAGCGCCGCCGGGCTGCCGAGGATCTCTTCCAGCTTCTTCTGCTCCTCGCGCAGGTTCTTCAGTTCCTGCTCGATGCGGATGGCTTCCAGGCGCGCCAGCTGGCGCAGCCGGATCTCGAGGATGTCCTCGGCCTGCCGATCGGAGAGCTTGAAGCGGTCGATGAGCGCCTGCTTGGGCTCGTCGCTGCCGCGGATGATGGCGATCACTTCGTCGATGTTCAGCAGCACCAGCTGCCGGCCCTCGAGGATGTGGATGCGGTCCAGCACCTTGTCCAGGCGGTGCCGCGAGCGGCGCTCGATGGTGCGCTGGCGGAACTCGATCCACTCGGTGAGCATCTGCCGCAGCGACTTCTGCACCGGCCGGCCGTCCAGGCCCACCATGGTGAGGTTGATCGGCGCCGACGACTCCAGGCTGGTGTGCGCCAGCAGCGTGGTGATCAGCTCGCTCTGCTCGATGCGGCTCGTCTTGGGCTCGAACACCAGGCGCACCGGCGCGTCCTTGCTCGACTCGTCGCGCACCGCGTCCAGCACCGAGAGCACGGTCTGCTTGAGCTGCAGCTGCTCCTGCAGCAGCGCCTTCTTGCCGGCCTTGACCTTGGGGTTGGTGAGTTCCTCGATCTCCTCCAGCACCTTCTGCGAGCTGATGCCCGGGGGCAGTTCGTGCACCACCATCTGCCACTGGCCGCGCGCGAGCTCCTCGATCTTCCAGCGCGCGCGCACCTTGAGCGAACCGCGCCCGCCGCGGTAGGCCTCGGCGATGTCCGCGGCGCTGCTGATGATCTGGCCGCCGCCCGGGTAGTCGGGGCCGGGCACCAGCGCGAACAGCTCGTCGTCGGTGAGCTTGGGGTTCTTCACCAGCGCGACGCAGGCGTCGGCCACCTCGCGCAGGTTGTGGCTGGGGATCTCGGTGGCCAGGCCGACCGCGATGCCGCTGGCGCCGTTGAGCAGCGCGAACGGCAGGCGCGCGGGCAGCTGCGTCGGCTCCTGGAAGGCGCCGTCGTAGTTGGGCACGAAGTCCACCGTGCCCTCGTCGATCTCCTCCAGCAGCAGGTTGGTGATCTTCGCCAGGCGCGCCTCGGTGTAGCGCATGGCCGCGGCGCCGTCGCCGTCGCGGCTGCCGAAGTTGCCCTGGCCGTCGATCAGCGGATAGCGCTGGCTGAAGTCCTGCGCCATGCGCACCAGCGCGTCGTACGCGGCCTGGTCGCCGTGGGGGTGGAAACGGCCGAGCACGTCGCCGACCACGCGTGCGCTCTTGACCGGCTTGGCGCCGGCACCGCCGCCGAAGCCCAGGCCCATGCGCCACATCGAATACAGGATGCGGCGCTGCACCGGCTTCTGGCCGTCGCTGACGTCGGGCAGCGCGCGGCCCTTGACCACGCTGAGCGCGTATTCGAGGTAGGCCCGCTGGGCGTAGGCGCCCAGGTCCAGGCCGGTGTCGTCGCCGCCGTCGGCGGGGGTGATCAGTTCTTCTTGGTCCATAGGAATCTAGGGCTGTGCGGGCTCGGCCGGCACGGACGGCAGGTTGCCGCGGCCGGCGGCGCCGCCGGGCAGTTCCATGCGCACGCGCGAGGGCGAGCGCGCGGCGCGCACGGTGGCGGGCGGCTTGAGCATCTCGTACAGCTGCATCACGGTGCGCACGTAGTTCTGGGTCTCGGGGTAGTCGGGGATGCGGCGGCCGGCGCGCAGCACCGCGCCCTCGCCCGCGTTGTAGGCGGCCAGCGCGAGTTCGAGCTCGCCGGGGAAGAGGTCCAGCAGGTAGCGCAGGTAGCGCGTGCCGGTGCGGATGTTGATGCGCGGGTCGGCCAGCTTCGCATCGGCGGCCAGGCCGTAGCGCTGCGCCGTCGCGGGCATGACCTGCATCAGGCCGATGGCGCCCTTGGGCGAGACGGCCGCGGCATCGAAGCCGGATTCGGTGGCGATCAGCGCCTGCAGCAGTTCGTAGTCGATGCCTTGGGCCCTGGAGGCTTCGCGCAGGTGGTGCTTGACGACCTTGTAGGCGGGCGAGACTTCGAAGAAGGCGATCAGGCGCGAGGCGCTGCGCGTGGGCACGGCCACGGCGCGCGGCGTGTCGGCCTGCTTTGGCAGGCCGTCGGCGGTGTCGAAGCTCTGGTTGCCGCGGAAGAAGAGTTCGTAGCGCTCGTCCTGCTTCTCGGAGGCGAAATGCGCGACGCCCTCGGCATCGACGTAGCCCCAGACGTCGGCGTGAACAGCCGTCATGGCCCCCAGCATCGTCATCCCCGCGAAGGCGGGGATCCAGAGCTTCCCGAGCCGGCCGCCGAAGGCGGACGCACTGGATTCCCGCCTCCGCGGGAATGACGGGTACCGGTCGAGCCTCATGCCGCCGCCTCCAGCGCCACCCCGCGCCGCTGGATGAACTCCGACTTCAGCATCGACATCACCACCAGCGACTCGCGCCCGCCGCCGCTGCGCACCGCCTCGCGCAGCACGCCCTCGACCACGAAGCCCTCGCCGTCGTACAGCGCCTTCGCCCGCGGGTTGTTGGTCCTCACGTCCAGCCAGAAGCGGTGCGCGCCCAGGTCGTCGAACGCCACCTTTTTGGCCACGCGCAGCGCGGCGCGGCCGAAGCCGCGGCCCTTGTCGCGCACCACCATGCGCTTGAGTTCCAGCGACTGGTGCGGGCTCTTGCAGCCGATCAGGATCAGGAAGCCCACCGCGTCCAGTCCCTCGCCGCCCTCGATGATGAAGTGCCGGAAATCCGGGAACCGGATGGCCGCCTCGTGCTGGGTGCGCTCCCACGGCGTGATGAACGGCAGGTTGACCGGGTCGC
>JAEWBU010000404.1 GCA_023390985.1 Pseudomonadota bacterium | reverse complement strand
CGCCTGTTCCGCGCCGAACTGCGCACCGGCTACCAGCAATGGCGCCAGCAGGCCGTGCTGGCCCACGCGCTGCCGCTGCTGGCACGCGGCGTCGCCGTGCAGCAGGTCGCGGCCGCCACCGGCTACGCCAGCGAGAGCGCCTTCAGCGCGATGTTCAAGGCCGCCATGGGCCAGCCGCCCCGCCACTTCCAGAGCCGCGGGGCCGGTTAACCAAACCATTACATGGCTCAGCCGTTGTCCTACAGAACGGTTGGGTTTGGACCGACTGCTGAGCTCCTGTCCCAGCGCTTCAATAAACCTGCGCGCCGACCCTCCGTGGCGCGCGTGCAGGAAGGACGATGGAGATGAGCCAACACCAGGAACGCAACGAGCAGACCTCCTCCGCGGGCCCCACGCCCGCGGAGCAGGCGCCGGGCCACCGTTCCGGCGAAGGCGCGGCCAGCGCGATGGAGCAGCTGATCTCGCAGGATCGGCAGCGCCAGCAGGAAGGCCGCCTCCCGCCGGACGGCGAGCGCTAGGCGCCGCGCGCGCCAGAATGCCGGCCATGCGAAGCGCCGGCCTGCTCATGTTCCGCCGCGCCGGCGGCGGCCTCGAGCTGCTGCTGGCCCACCCCGGCGGCCCGTTCTGGGCCCGCAAGGACGACGGCGCCTGGACCCTTCCCAAAGGCGAACTCCTCGACGGCGAAGACCCGCTGGCCGCCGCCTGCCGCGAGTTCGAGGAGGAGACCGGCTGCACGCCGGCCGGCCCCTTCGCCGACCTCGGCGAAGTGCGCATGAAGAGCGGCAAGCGCGTGCAGGCCTGGGCCTTCGAAGGCGACTTCGATCCCGCGCAGCTGCGCTGCAACCTGTTCGAGATGGAATGGCCGCCGCGCTCCGGCCAGATGAAGCGATTCCCGGAAGTCGACCGCGTGGCATGGTTCGACCCGGACACCGCGCGGCGCAAGCTGCTGCCCGCGCAGGCGCCGTTCGTCGACCGCCTTCAGCGCGCCGGCACCGTCTGACGCAGCAGCGGCTCCAGCGCCGCGTAGTCCACCGGCTTGGTCAGGTGGTGGTCGAAGCCCGATTCCTGCGAGCGGCGCCGGTCCTGCTCGGTGCCCCACCCCGTGATCGCCACCAGCAGCGTGCGCGCGAACCGCGGCTCCTGCCGCAGGCGCTGCGCGACCTCGTAGCCGCTCATCCCCGGCAGGCCGATGTCCAGCAGGATCACGTCGGGCCCGAAGTCCTGCGCGCCGGCCAGCACCTGCGAGCCTTCGTGCAGCATGCGCGTGCTGCAGCCGGCCATCTCCAGCACCAGCGACAGCGTCTCGGCCGCATCGACGTTGTCGTCCACCACCAGCACCTTCAGGCCCGCCGCCGGCGCGCCCGTGGAACCGGTGTCCTGCTGCGGTTCCGGCTGCGCGGTGGCCGGCAGGCAGGGCAGGCGCATGATGAAGCGGCTGCCGAGGCCCGCGCCGGCGCTCTCGGCCACCACCGTGCCGCCGTGCAGTTCGACCAGGCTGCGCACCAGGTAGAGACCGATGCCGAGGCCGCCCTGCGCGCGATCCAGCGTGCTGCGCACCTGCGCGAACAGCGAGAAGATGTTCTCCAGCATCTCGGGCGGGATGCCCTCGCCGTTGTCCTCGATCTCGATCACGGCCTCGTCCTGTTCGCGCCTCACATGCAGGCCGACCTTGCCGCCCGGCGGCGTGTACTTGGCCGCGTTGTTCAGCAGGTTGCCCAGGGCCTGCGCGAGCCGCGTCGGGTCGCCCATCAGCTCGATGTCCTCCTCGGGCAGGTCCACCGTGAGCACGTGTCCGCCGGCGGCGACGGCCGGGCGGCTGATCTCGATGGCGCTGTCCAGCACGGGGCGCAGGTGGATGCGCGAGACCTCCAGCCGGATCTTTCCGCTGTTGATGCGCGAGATGTCCAGCAGGTCGTCGATCAGCCGGATCATGTGCACCAGCTGGCGTTCCATCATGGCGCGCGCGCGCATGGACGGCGGGCCGTTGGCCTGGTCCTTCTTCAGGATCTCCAGGCCGGTGCGGATCGGAGCGAGCGGGTTGCGCAGTTCGTGCGCCAGCGTGGCCAGGAATTCGTCCTTGGCCCGGTTGGCCTCCTGCAGCACGCGCTCGGCCTCCTTGCGCTCGGTCACCTCCACCACCGAGCCGGCCATGCGGAACGGCTGGCCGGTCGGGTCCCACAGCGCCGCGCCGGCCACGAAGAACCAGCGCCAGCGGCCGGCGCGGTCGCGCAGGCGGCACTCGACCTGGTACGGCGCGCGCTGGCGCAGGTGGGCGCGCATCGCCTCGGCGACCACCGAGCGGTCGTCGGGATGCAGCACCGAGCGGATCGACTCCGGCCTGTCGGGGAACTCCTCGTCGGTGTAGCCCAGCAGCGCCTTGAAGCGCGGCGAATAGAACATGGTGCCGGCCGGCATGTCCCAGTCCCACAGGCCCGCGCTGGAGCCGCGCACCGCCAGCTGGTAGCGCGCCTCGCTCGCGCGCAGGGCCTGGTTGGCCGCCTCCAGCGTCTGTGATCGGCGCTGCAGCTCGTCGAGCATGGCGTTGAAGGCGTCGACCAGCTCGCCCACCTCGTCGTCGCTGCTGCGGGTGGCGCGCAGGTCACCGGTCTCGCCGCGCAGGATCTTGCGGGCCACCTCGCTGATGCCCAGGATCGGCGCCGTCAGGCCGCGTTGCAGCCGGTTGGAGAGCAACAGCGCGGCCGCCAGGCTGCCGCCCATGATCAGTGCCAGCACGCCGAGATACTCCAGCGACTGCCGCACCCGCTCGTGCCGCATCTGCAGCCAGACCGTGCCGACCCGCTCGCGATTGAGCGTCACCGGCTGCCAGGCGGTCGCCCAGTCGCCTTCGACCGTCAGGCCCGACCCGTGGGGCCGTGCCGGGATCTCCACGGGGGGCGCGTCGGGATTGCGGTAGCTCGCGAACAGCGCGCCGCGCTCGTCGTACAGCGCGCCCGCCACCACGCTCGGCTTGGCGCGCAGCACCGACAGGTTCTCGGCGGCCACGCGCGGATCGGAGAACGCCAGCGCCGGCGCGGTGGTCAGGGCGACCACGTCCGCCTGCGTCACAAGGTCGTCCCGGATGTCCTCCAGCTCGCGCCGCAGGTCCACCACCACCAGCGCGATCGCGGCCAGTACCAGGGCCAGCAGGGTGGTGGTCGCCAGGATGGCGTTGAGCTTGCTGCGGATGGAGCGGCGCGAGGTCGTCTTCATCGGCTGCGTCCCTCCACCTCCTGCGCCACCTCGAGCAGGCGCACGCTCAGCCGCAGGCCGCGCGCATCGGCCTGCGGCAGCGAGGCCGTGAACCGCACGCGGCCCCCCACGTTCACGAAATTGAGCACGCCGCCCAGCTGGTGGCCGTTCTCCTGCTCGGTGATCACCAGCAGCGGGCCGGGGACGGACGCCAGTTCGCGCACGCGCGAGTCGCGGGCCGCGCCGACCATCAGCACGTGCGCGCCCGCCGGCGCTTCGCCCTCGCGCAGCCGGCGTACGGCGACCTGGCGGCCGTTGACGGGACGGCGAGTCGAAGTGATCTGCTCCAGGTCCGCCGCC
>JAEWBU010000402.1 GCA_023390985.1 Pseudomonadota bacterium | reverse complement strand
TTACCCCTTATCCCGGGCGGGGGGGGGGGGGCCCAAAAGGGGGGGGCGGCCCCCCGCGCTACATCGGCGGGATGAATCCGGCCCTTCCGGAAGTCTCCGTCGTCATGCCGGTGCTCGACGGGCAAGCCTGGATCGAGCGCAGCGTGCGCTCCGCGCTCGAGCAGACCCTGCGTTCGATCGAGGTGCTGGTGGTCGACGATGGCTCGACCGACCGCACGCCCGAGATCCTCGCGCGGCTCGGCGCGCAGGACGCGCGCCTGCAGGTGCTGCGCGGCGGGCACCGGCGCGGCCCGGGAGGCGCGCGCAACCTGGCCTTCGATGCCGCGCGCGGCCGCTGGATCGCCTTCCTGGATGCGGACGACCGGTTCCACCCCGAGCGGCTGGAACGCTTGCTGGCCGCCGCCCGCGAACACGGGGCCACCCTGCTCGCCGACAACCCCCATGCGCTGACCGAACAAGGCCGCGACGACGGCGTGCTCTGGCCCTGGGTGACCCGGCCGACGCGCGTGGACGCCACCGAATGGGCCAACCGCAACGCCTGGGACGGGCGCGACGCGTTCGGCTACGGCTACGCCAAGCCGCTGGTGCTGCGCGAGCTGATCGAAACCCCCCGCCTTCGCATGCGCGAGGAGCTGCGCATGATGGAGGACTACCACTTCATGCTCGCGCTGCTGCGCCGCGGCCACGAACTGCTGCTGTTGCCGGACGGCCTGTACGACTACACCGTGCGCAGGGAGGGCGCCGCCACGCGGGCCACGCCCGAGGGACACCTGGCCGCTGTGCTGGGCGCCGGCCGGGAAGTGCTGGAGGAGGTTCCGCCGGGGCCGCTGCGCTCGGCCCTCGAGCGCCAGCAGCACACGGTGGAACTGCGCGCGGTGCGCTTCGAGGTGCTGCAGCGCCTGAAGGCGCACGACGCTTTCGGCGCGGCGCGGTTGCTCGTGCGCGAGCCGGGCGCCCTGCCCTTCGTCGCGACGTCGCTGCGCGAGGTGCTGCAGCGGAAGCTGCACGCGTCCCGCTAGCATCGGGGCATGTTCGCCGGCCACCAGGACCCCATCGCCGCCATCGCCACCGCCCCCGGACGCGGCGCGGTCGGCATCGTGCGCGTGTCCGCGCGCTCGGTGCAGCCGGTGATCGAAGCCGTCTGCGGCCGCATGCTGAAGCCGCGCGAAGCGACCTACCTGCCCTTCCGCGCCGCCGACGGTTCGCCGATCGACCAGGGCCTGGCCATCCACTTCCCGGCGCCGAATTCCTATACCGGCGAGGACGTGCTGGAGCTGCAGGCGCACGGCGGGCCGGTGGTGCTGCAGCTGCTGCTGGCGCGCTGCCTGGAAGCGGGCGTGGCCATGGGCCTGCGGCTGGCGCAGCCGGGCGAGTTCACGCGCCGCGCCTTCCTCAACGACAAGATCGACCTGGCCCAGGCCGAGGCGATCGCCGACCTGATCGACGCCAGCACCGAGGCGGCGGCGCGCAGCGCCGGCCGCTCGCTGGCCGGCGAGTTCTCGCGCGAGGTGCACCAGTTGCGCGACGCGCTGATCCACCTGCGCATGCTGGTGGAAGCCACGCTCGACTTTCCGGAAGAGGAAATCGATTTCCTCAAGCAGGCCGACGCCCGGGGACAACTCACGCGGCTGCAGGAGACGCTGGCCGCCGTGCTGCGGCGCGCCCGCCAGGGCGCGCTGCTGCGCGAAGGCATCAAGGTGGTGATCGCCGGCCAGCCCAACGCCGGCAAGAGCTCGCTCCTCAACGCGCTCGCGGGCGCCGAACTCGCCATCGTCACGCCGATCCCGGGCACCACGCGCGACGTGGTGAGCCAGACGATCCAGATCGAAGGCGTGCCGGTGCACGTGGTGGACACGGCCGGCCTGCGCGAGAGCCAGGACGTCGTGGAGCGCATCGGCATCGAGCGCGCGTGGGCGCAGATCGGCCAGGCGGACGCGGTCGTGTTCCTGCACGACCTGACGCGGGTGGCCGACCCGGAGTACCGCGCGGCCGATGAAGCGCTTCTGCTTCAGTTGCGCGAACGCGTGCCGCCCGCTTTGCCGGTGCTGCAGCTGTGGAACAAGGCCGATGCCGCCCCGGACGCTCCGATGCCGGCCGATGGCCTGCGCCTTTCCGCCAGGACCGCCGAGGGCCTGCAGGCGTTGCGCGCCCGGCTGCTCGAGATCGCCGGCTGGCAGTCCGCGCCGGAGGGCGTCTATATCGCGCGCGAACGGCACCTGCACGCGCTGCGGCGGGTGGATGCGCACCTGGGGGAAGCCGACGCCCACCTGGCGGGCGAAGCGCCGGCGCTGGACCTGCTCGCGGAAGAGCTGCGGCTCGCCCAGAACGCGCTCAACGAGATCACGGGCGAGTTCGGCGCCGATGAGCTGCTGGGTGTGATCTTCTCCAGCTTCTGCATCGGCAAGTAGCCGTTCCGGCGCCGGCGGCGACCGCGTGTCGCCCGCGGGGAGTACGGTCGAGGCCCGTCGCTACACTGGCTCGGCCCTAGGGAAGGAAAGGTTCCAGATGTCCTTGCTGCGTTGGTTCGCGCGCAAGCCGGATGCCGAGGCGGCGCCCTCCAGCAGCCTGCGCGACTCCCGCTCGCCTGCCGAAAGCCGCAGGAGCGAGCGGAACGCCCGGCGCGAAAGGCTTTACGGCGTGGTGCGCCATGCGATGGCCAACGCCGGCGTGCTGTCCTCGGCCTACCGCTTCAAGGTGCTGTCGCTGGACGGCCGCGGGCGGCAGTTCCTGGTGATGGTCGACCTGGTCGGCGCTCCGGGCGGCGACACCGCGGACCTGGGCCGGATCGAGGCCGCGATGCAGCAGTCGGCCAAGGTGCAGCACGGCATCGTGGTCAAGGCGGTCTACTGGCGCGAGGCGCTGGAAGCCAGGCCGAGCGTTCCGGCCACGCAGGCCCGTGCGGCCGGAGGAGGCATCGCTGCAGTTGCCGCCGCAGCGGCGGACCCGATCGCGCCCGATGCCGATCCCCTGCTGGCCGAGGAGATCGCCGCCTTCCGCCAGGCCCTGGCCGAAGGGACCGAGCGGCCCGCCGCCCGCGCGGTGCAGGGGCCGCAGAGCTACACGCTGCTGACGGGCTTCGAAGACACCGAGATCCGCGAGCCGCTGAGCACCAGCCAGCACGGCGACCTGCGCTGAACCTGCGCTAGCCGGCCAGCAGCTTCTGCTCGGCCAGCGCCAGGCTTTCCGGCCGCCCGGACAGGACCAGCGTGTCGCCGCCGGCCAGCGGCGGATCCTGTTCGATTTCCGCCGCCTTGCCGTCGGCGCGCCGCAGGCTGACCACCCGCACGCCCATCGCATGCAGCGCGAAGTGGCCCAGGTGCCGGCCGATGGCACGGGCGCCGGCGGGCAGCGTCAGCGTGGACAGTCGCTCCTGCTGCAGTTCGTCCACCGTGTCGTCGTCGGCGCCGTGGAAGTAGCCGCGCAGCAGGTTGTAGCGGGCGTCGCGCTGGTCCTGCACGATGCGGATCACGCGCCGCATCGGCACACCCACCAGCGCCAGCGCATGGCTGGCCAGCATCAGCGAGCCTTCCAGCGCTTCGGGCACGACCTCGGTGGCGCCGGCCGCCTGCAGCTGCTCGAGGTCGTGGTCGTCCTGCGTCCGCACGATCACCGGCACCTGTGAGGCGTGGGTGCGGACATTGCTCAGCACCTTGAGCGCGCCGCCCACGTCCAGGTAGGTGACGACGACGGCGCTGGCGCGCGAGAGGCCGGCGGCGATCAGCGACTGCAGGCGCGCCGCGTCGCCGAACACCACCGAGTCGCCGGCGGCGGCCGCCTGCCGCACGCGGTCGGGGTCCAGGTCCAGCGCCATGTACGGGATGCCCTGCGACTCGAGCACGCGCGCCAGGTTCTGGCCGCAGCGGCCGTAGCCGCAGATGATCACGTGGCGGTTGGCGTTGATCGAGCGGCGCGCGATGGTGGTCATCTGCAGCGACTGCTGCAGCCATTCGCTGGCCACCAGCTTCATCACCAGCTTGTTGCTGTACATGATGATGAAAGGCGTGGCCAGCATCGACAGCACCATGCTGGCCAGCACCGGGTTGAGCATGTTGGGCGGCACCAGCTGGTTGCCGTTGGCCAGCGCCAGCAGCACGAAGCCGAATTCGCCCGCCTGCGCGAGATAGAGGCCGGTGCGCAGCGATACGCCGGGCGTCGCGCCCAGCTGCCACGCCAGCGCGGTCACCAGCGCGAGCTTGAACAGCACCGGCAGCACCAGCAGCACCAGCACCAGCCCCCAGCGGTCGGCCACCAGCCGCCAGTCCAGCATCATCCCGATGCTGATGAAGAAGAGCCCCAGCAGCACGTCGTGGAACGGCCGGATGTCGGTCTCCACCTGGTGCTTGTATTCGGTCTCGGAGATCAGCATCCCCGCGATGAAGGCGCCCAGCGCCAGCGAGAGGCCCGCATGCTCGGTCAGCCAGGCCAGGCCCAGCGTGATCAGCAGCAGGTTGAGCACGAACAGCTCCTCGCTCTTGCGCCGCGCCACCAGCGTGAGCCACCAGCGCATCACCTTCTGGCCGCCCATCAGCAGCAAGGCGATCAGCGCCGCCGCCTTGAGCGTGGCCACGCCCAGCGCCATCAGCATCGACTCGGGCTTGCTGCCCAGCGCGGGGATCAGCACCAGGAGCGGCACCACGGCCAGGTCCTGCAGCAGCAGCACGCCCACCACGCGCTTGCCGTGCTCCGATTCCAGCTCCAGCCGCTCGGCCATCAGCTTGAGCACGATGGCGGTGCTGCTCATCGCCAGCGCGCCCGAGAGCGACAGCGCGGTCTGCCAGTTCATCTTCCAGAACGAGGGCAGCACCCCGGCCAGCATCAGGCTGCCGCCGGTGCCGATCAGGATGGTGAGCACCACCTGGCACAGGCCCAGCCCGAACACGTGCTGGCGCATCGCGCGCAGCTTGGGCAGGTTGAACTCCAGCCCGATGACGAACATCAGGAACACCACGCCGAACTCGCCGAGGTAGCGCACCGACTCGGCGTCCTCGCCCAGCGCCAGGGCGTTCGGACCGATGACCACGCCCACCACCAGGTAGCCCAGCATCGGCGGCAGCTTGAAGGTGCGGCAGGCGACCACGCCGATCACGGCAGCCAGCAGATACACCAGCGTCAGTTCAAGCGTGGACATGAGCCGATGCTAACTGGACACCTAGAATCACCCGTTATGCCTGCAGGTTCCGCTCCCTCGTTCGACGCCGCCCAGGCGCTTCGCCTGGCCCAGGAGACGTTCGACATCGAGGCCGCCGCGGTGCTGGGCTTGAAGGCCCGCATCGGCGAATCGTTCGCCCGGGCGGTGGACGCCATGCTCCAGGTTCGCGGCCGCGTGGTCGTGATGGGCATGGGCAAGAGCGGCCACATCGGCCGCAAGGTCGCCGCAACGCTCGCCTCCACCGGCACCCCGGCCATGTTCGTCCACCCGGCCGAGGCCAGCCATGGCGACCTCGGCATGATCAAGGCCATCGACCTGGTGCTGGCCATCTCCAACAGCGGCGAGGTCGACGAGGTCACCAGCCTGCTGCCGGTGATCAAGCGCCTGGGCGTCACCCTGGTCGCGATGACGGGCAATCCGAAGTCCACGCTGGCCCAGCACGCCGACATCCTGCTGGACAGCGGCGTGTCCAAGGAGGCCTGCCCGCTGCAACTGGCGCCGACCGCCAGCACCACGGCCCAGCTGGCGCTGGGGGACGCGCTCGCGGTGGCCCTGCTGGACGCGCGGGGCTTCCGCTCCGAGGACTTCGCTCGCTCGCACCCGGGCGGCTCGCTCGGCCGCAAGCTGCTCACCCATGTCAGCGACGTCATGCGCACCGGCGACGCCGTGCCGCGCGTGGCGCCCGACACGGCCTTCCCCGACCTGATGCGCGAGATGAGCGCCAAGGGCCTGGGCGCCTCGGCCATCGTCGATCCGCAAGGGCGCGTGCTGGGCATCTTCACCGACGGCGACCTGCGCCGGCTGATCGAGAAGGGCGTGGACCTGCGCGCCGTGAAGGCCCACGAGGTGATGCACCCGGGGCCTCGCACGATCGGCCGCGAGGCGCTCGCCGTCGAAGCCGCCGAACTCATGGAAGACCATCGCATCACCAGCGTGCTGGTCGTCGACGAGCAGGGCCTGCTGTGCGGCGCCGTCAACAGCAACGACCTGATGCGCGCCAAGGTGATCTAGTCCCATGGCCCCCACGCTTGTCACTTCGTGTACTGCGCTGCCCCCCGAGGGGGCTATTCCGCCTTGGGGCGGCTCGGCGGCGGAATGTCTTTGCCTGCTTTGAACTTCCCCCCCGAACTGCTGCTGGCCGCGCAGGGCATCCGGGTCGCCTTCTTCGACGTCGACGGCGTGCTCACCGACGGCGGGCTCTACCTCTCGGCCGAAGGCGAGATGCTCAAGCGCTTCCATATCCTGGACGGCCTGGGCCTGAAGCTGCTGCAGCAGGCCGGCATCACGCCGGTGGTGATCACCGGCCGCGACTCGCAGCCGCTGCGCGCGCGCCTGGCCGCGCTGGGCGTCACCAACGTGCACTACGGCACCGAGGACAAGGCACCCGCCGCGCAGAAAACGCTGCAGGCGCTGGGTTTCGACTGGGCGCAGGCCGCCGCCATCGGCGACGACTGGCCCGACCTGCCGGTGCTGCGCCGCTGCGGCTTCGCGGCCGCGCCCGCCAATGCGCACGCCGAGGTCAAGGCGGCGGCTGC
The DNA here is from genome assembly GCA_023390985.1 of Pseudomonadota bacterium. Classification (GTDB taxonomy): domain Bacteria; phylum Pseudomonadota; class Gammaproteobacteria; order Burkholderiales; family Burkholderiaceae_C; genus Ramlibacter. The sequence goes on along the minus strand of JAEWBU010000402.1, from coordinate 3,039 downwards.
CTACGTCACCACGGCGGCCGGCGGCCACGGCGCCGCGCGCGAGTTCTGCGACCTGCTGCTGGTGGCCTCGGGCCGCTACGCCCAGCTGCTGGAGCGCTACGCGTGACGGCCGCCGCCCTGAGGGTGGGCGGTGCCTGGCGCCGGTTCCGCGCGGCGTGGGACCGCGCCGCCATCTACCTGCCGGTGATGCTGATGGCCGTGATGGCGCTGGGCACCTACTGGCTGGCGAGCAATACCCCCTCTCTGTTGGGCGGCACGGCGAGCCAGCGCCCGGTCAGCCACGAGCCCGACTACTTCATGCGCGACTTCTCGGTGAAGACCTTCGAGCCCAGCGGCCGGCTCAAGAGCGAAGTGTTCGGCACCGAGGCGCGCCACTACCCCGACACCGACACGCTGGAGATCGACAAGCCGCGCATCCTCTCGTACGACGAGAACGGCTCGCTCACGGTGGCCACGGCCATGACCGGCATCAGCAACAGCGATGGCTCCGAGGTGCAGCTGATCGGCAATGCCGTCGTCACGCGCACGCCGCCCAAGGGCAGCACCGCGCCGCGGATGGAGTTCCAGGGCGAGTTCCTGCACGCCTTCCTCAACACCGAGAAGGTGCGCTCGCACAAGCCGGTGACGCTGATCCGCGGCACCGACCGCTTCACCGCCGACCAGCTCGACTACGACAACCTCGACCGGCTGATGGAGTTGCGCGGCCGGGTGCGCGGCGTGCTGATGCCGCAGCCCAAGCCCTGAGCTCGATGACGGACGGGCGGCTCGTTTTCATCACCGGCGCGTCCAGCGGCATCGGCCAGGCGCTGGCCTGGCGCTACTACCAGGCCGGCTGGCGCCTCGCTCTGGTCGCGCGGCGCACCGGCGAGATCCAGGCGTGGGCGGCGCAGCGCGGGCTGGATCCGGCGCGGTACGCGGTGTATGGCGCGGACGTCGCCGATGTGGACAGCATCGTGGGCGCCGGGCTCGCCTGCCTGCAGGGCCAGGGCGTGCCCGACGTGGTGATCGCCAACGCGGGCATCAGCGTCGGGGTCGATACCGCCGTCCGCGAGGACCTGGACGTCATCGCGCGGACCTTCGCCACCAACAACGTCGGCCTGGCCGCCACCTTCCATCCCTTCATCGCCGCGATGACGGCGCGCCGTTCGGGCGCGCTGGTGGGCATCGCCAGCGTCGCCGGCATCCGCGGGTTGCCGGGTCACGGCGCCTACTGCGCCAGCAAGGCGGCCGTGATCAGCTATTGCGAAAGCCTGCGCGGTGAACTTCGCCCCGCCGGCGTCAAGGTGGTGACGATAGGGCCGGGCTACATCGACACGCCGCTCACCCGGCAGAACCGGTATTCGATGCCGTTCCTGATGCGCGCGGAGGACTTCGCCGATCGCGCGTACTGCGCCATCGATCGCGGCGTGAGCTACCGGGTCATCCCCTGGCAGATGGGCGTGGTGGCCAAGCTGCTGCGCGCGCTGCCCAACGCCCTGTTCGACCGGCTGCTCGCCGGTCGCCCGCGCAAGCACCGCCAAGGCGAGTAAGCGACAGCCGGGCGGAAGCGGGGCCCTGGAGCGCACCGCTGCGCTTGCAATCGATTTGCGTTGAACTAAGTTCAATCCAAACCGGGTGCCGACATGCCTCGTCCTTACAACAATGCGTCGCGCCTGCAGGCGCAGGCCGAGCTGAAGACGCGCATCGCCGCCGCCGCCGCCCGGCTGCACGCCGAGAAGGGGCCGCTCGGCACCAGCTGGGCCGACATCGCCCGCGCCGCGGGCGTATCGCTGCCCACGGTCTACAAGCACTTTCCCGACTTCGAGACGCTGATCCCCGCCTGCACCGGGTACGCGGCCCAGCTGGCGCCGGTGTTGCCGGTCGAGCACCTCCTGGCCTGCGACGACCTGGCCGAGACGGCGCAGGCGATCGCCCAGGCCTGCGACCAGCTCAACGCCTACTACGAGCCTTGGCTGGCATGGGGCGAGTCGGTCCGCATCGAGCCGCTGGCGCGGCAGCAGGCGCAGGTGCGTGCCGCGTTCACCGGGCTCTGCGGGCAGGTCCTTCGCCGGCACCTCCCCGACTCGGCCGGGCTCGACGAAATGGCGGCCCAGTGGCAGGCGTTGCTGGATTTCGCGTTCTGGCACGCGCTGGTGCGCCGCCACGGTCTCTCCCGCGCCGCCGCGCGGCGGCACATCGTGCATCTGCTGCTGGCTGTCACCGGACCGCGGCCGGCGGTCTCCGACAAGCGTCCGGACCACAGGAATCCACCATGAACGCTCCCCGTGTCTCCATCCATGCCGTCGCGCCCGATACCTTCCGCATCAGCATCGGCGCGTCGCCCGAGCTGTTGCCCGGCTTCTCTTCCAACCTGTACCTCGTCGTCGACGAGCGCCCGCTGCTGTTCCACACGGGACCGAAGCAGCTGTTCGGGCTGGTGCGCAGGCAGATCGAGGCCGTGCTGCCGGTCGAACGCCTGAGCTACATCGCCTTCTCGCATGTGGAGGCTAGCGATTGCGGCGCGCTCGCCGACTTCCTGGCCCGGGCGCCTCGCGCGCGGCTCGTCTGCGGCCGAGTCGGCGCGATCCTTGACGTGAACGACAGGGTCGAGGTTCCGCCGCTGGTGGTGGAGGACGGCCTGGTGCTGGAGCTTGGACGCCATCAACTCGCGTGGCAGGCCACGCCACACCTGCCGCACGGCTGGGAGTGCGGCTACTTCCACGATCGCACCACCGGCACGCTGTTCTGCGGCGACCTGTTCACCCAGCCGGGCGAGGAGCCGCTGGTGACGTGGGGCCTCCTGGAGGCCAGCGATGCATTCCGCAGGGAGGAGGCAACGGTGCTGGCGGCCTGAATCCGGCGCCCCAATGGGAAAGGGCTCCCGAAGGAGCCCTCTTTCTTCCGGCATTTGGCTCGGCGGGGGCGGCTCTGGTGTCACGCCCGCGCCGAAGCGCGATGTCAGTAGCTGTTGCCGCCGCGGTTGCCGCCGCCGCGCGGGCCAGAGCCGTACGGGCTGCGGAAGCCGCCGTCGCCGCCGCCGCCACCGCTGCGGCCACCGCC
>JAEWBU010000305.1 GCA_023390985.1 Pseudomonadota bacterium | reverse complement strand
GCGCACAGGTGATCTCGCCGCCGGGACCGCGCCGGAGCGAAGGCGCCAGCGTGAGCGGCCCGGTGGGCAGCGTGACGCCCGGCGCGACGAGCCCGCGCGCCACGATGGCCTGGCCGATGGGCAGGGGCACGGCGTAGCGGCCGAAGTGGGCCAGCACCGGGTAGAGCTCGGGCAACGGCAATCCCGCCCCGCCCGCCTCTTCGGGCAGCAGCAGGTCCAGGAAACCCGCGCCGGCGAGCGCGTCCCACAAGGGCATCGGGTCGCCGCCCGTCTCGATGGCGCGCACCATGGCCGGCGTGCACTGGTCGCGCAGGATGTCTTCGATGGCTTCAGCGAACATCGTCCGTTCTCCTAGCGAAGGCCGAGGCCGCGCGCGATCATGCCGCGCAGGATCTCGCGCGTGCCGCCGCGCAGCGAGAAAGTGGGACAGACCTGGGCCAGGTACTCGACCGTGGCGAGCAGGTCCGCGTCGAGGTCCGCCGCCGGATCGGCCGCGATCAGCCCTTCCAGCACGGCGGGGATCTCCTGTTCGAAGCCGGTGCCGATGTCCTTCACCAGCGCGGCTTCCACCACCGGACTTTCGCCGCGCACCAGCTTGGCCGTGACCGCGATGGACATGTTGCGCAGCGTCGCGAGGTGGGTGGCGAACCGGCCGACGACGGCGGCATGGCGATCGCGGTCGGGGCTGCGCCGCAGGCACTCGATCCAGTGCTCCAGCAGCACGATGCTCGAGTAGATGCGCTCGGGTCCGCTGCGCTCGAAAGCCAGCTCGGCGTTCACCTGCTCCCAGCCGCTGCCTTCGTTGCCGACCAGCGCGTCATCGGGCAGCAGCACGTTGTCGAAGAACACCTCGTTGAAGTGGGCGTCGCCCGCGAGGTCACTGATCGGGCGCACCGTCACGCCCGGCAGCGACAGGTCGACGATGAACTGCGACAGGCCCTTCTGCCGGTCCGCCGGCTCGCCGGAGCTGCGCACCAGCGCGATCATGTAGTGGCAGTGGTGGGCGTTGGTCGTCCAGATCTTGCGGCCGTTCAGCCGCCAGCCGCCGTCCACCCGCTGCGCGCGGGAGCCGACGCTCGCGAGGTCGGAGCCGGCGTTGGGCTCGCTCATGCCGATGCAGAAGAAGGCTTCGGCGCGGCAGATGCGCGGCAGGTAGAAGCGGCGCTGGGCGTCGGTGCCGAACTTGTTGATCAGCGGCCCGCTCTGGCGGTCGGCGATCCAGTGCGCCGACACCGGTGCACCGGCCGCCAGCAGTTCCTCCACCAGCACGAAGCGGGAGAACGCGTCGAGGCTGGCCCCGCCGTACTCGCGCGGCAGGGTCACGCCGACCCAGCCGCGCTGCGCCAGCTTGCGGCTGAACGCGGCATCGAAGCCCATCCAGGAACGCGCGCGCACCTGCGGCGCGGGCGGATCGAAGGAGGTGCGCAGGAACTCGCGCACCTCGGCGCGGAAGGCCTCGGCTTCGCGCGGCAGCGCGGCATGCCGGAAAGCGGAGAGCAGCTGGCTCACGGGCGCGCCCTCTTCACACGCCGATGGTGTAGCCGCCGTTGGCGGACAGGTGCTGCCCCGTGACGTAGGAGGCGGCGTCCGACAGCAGGAAGCACACCGGACGCGCCACCTCGCCGGCTTCCGCCCAGCGCGCCAGCGGGATCTGCTGCAGGTAGGTGTCGGCGAACTTCTCGCTGCGGATGGTCTCGGTCATCGGCGTCTCCACCACGCCGAAGCCCACCGTGTTGACGCGCACGTTGTACTTGGCCCATTCGCGCGCCGCGCACATCGTCAGGCCCAGCACGCCGGCCTTGGCCGCGCCGTAGTTGATCTGGCCGATGGTGCCGCGGCGGCCCGCGTCGGAGGAGATGTTGACGATGGAGGCACCGCTCTTGTCGCCCGCGCGCGAGCGCGCCAGCGCATGGCGCCCGACCGCCTGCAGGAAGTAGAACGAGCCGCTCAGGTGGACGTCGACCACCTGCTGCCACTGCTCCAGCGTCATCTTCTCGATCATCGCGGGGCGGGTGATGCCGGCGTTGTTCACCAGGCCGTGCACCGCGCCGAAGCGGGCCACCGCCTGCTCCACCACGCTCTGGGCGAAGGCCGCGTCGGCCACGCTGCCGGCCGCGGTGAGCACCCGCTCTCCGCCCTTCGCGGCCAGGTCCTTCAGGCCATCGGGGTTGAGGTCCACGGCCGTCACCGTGCCGCCCAGCTCCAGCACCAGGTCGGCGATCGCGCGGCCGATGCCCTGCGCCGCGCCCGTCACCACGATGTTGCGGCCGGCCAGCGTCATCACTTGCTTGTCCATGTCGTCTTCCTTCAAAGCGTTTCTTCGGTGCCCAGCACCACCGTGGCCTGGCTGGAGAGCTCGCCCCCGTTGCCGTGGGCGACCGCCAGCTTCGCGTCCTTGACCTGGCGTTCCCCCGCCTGCCCCATCAGCTGCTGGGTGGCCTCGACCAGGGTGAACAGGCCGTACATGCCGGGGTGCACGCAGGACAGCCCGCCGCCGTTGGTGTTGACCGGCAGCGCGCCGCCGGGCGCGATGCGCCCGCCCTCGACGAAGGCCGCGCCCTCGCCCTTGGCGCAGAAACCCAGGTCTTCCAGGAACAGGATGGTGTTGATGGTGAAGGCGTCGTAGACCTCCACCACGTCGATGTCCGCCGGCTTCACGCCGGCCTGCGCGAAGGCGCGCGCGCCGGACTGCTTCGCCGCCGTGACGGTCAGGTCCGGCATGTTCGTGATGTCCTTGTGAGCGGTCGCCGCGGCGGCGCCCAGCAGGTACACCGGGCGCTTCGCCAGGTCCTTCGCGCGCTCGGCGCTCACCATCACGACCGCGGCGGCGCCGTCGGTGACCAGGCAGCAGTCGCGCACGCTGAGCGGGTCCGACACCATCCGCGACTTCAGGTAGTCCTCCATCGTCAGCGGATCGCGCACGAAGGCATCGGGGTTGAGCTGCGCCCAGCGGCGCGCGGCGATCGCCACTTCACCCAGCTGCTCGCGCCTGAGGCCGTACTGGTGCATGTAGCGCGAGGTGGCCAGCGCGTAGCCGCCGACCGGACGCGCCAGCTTGTACGGCGACTCGTAGGGCGACGGGCGCAGCGCGCTCACCAGGCCGCCCGCGGCGGTGCGCTGGTTGCTGCCGTAGGCGATCAGCGCCACGTCGCACTGGCCGGACTCGATGGCCAGGGCCGCCCACATCGCGTGCGTGAGGAAGGCCGAGCCGCCGGTGCGGTTGTTGTCCGTCACCCGCGGCTGGATGCCCAGGTACTCGGCGAAGGTGAGGCCGGAGAGGAAGTCGTCCGGCAGCCCGATGAACAGGCCGTCGACGTCGCCGGGCGTGAGTCCCGCCTGCTGCAGCGCCCGCACGCTCGCCGAGACGGCGAGGTCGATCGAGCTCAGGCCCGGGGCCTCGCCCATGCCGTAGGTGGCGGCGCCCACGATCGCGGTCCGGCCGCGCGGAAAGAGGTCCCGGCTCATGCGCGTGCCCCCACCGGATCGAACAGGACGATGGGCTTGTCGCCCTCGGTGGCGATGCGCGCCCGGACCGGCATGCCGATCTTCACGGCCTCGGGCGCGACGCCCTCGACGCGGCTCATCATGCGCACGCCCTCCTCCAGGTCCACCAGCACCACGTTGTAGGGCGCCTGCGGCGGCTTCGGCCGCGCGATGGTCACCGCATGGATGGTGCCGCGCCCGCTGGCGGGCACCCACTCGAAGTCGGTCGAGCCGGTCACCGGTTCGGCGACGCGGGGATAGAAGAAGAAGCGGCCCGTGCTGCGCGAACGCTGCAGCATGAACCGGCCCTGCGCGAGGTGCGCGAAATATTCCTGTTCCGGACGGGGATCGTTCATGGTCAGGGGGTCGTGGGTTGGCTCGTGTCCGGCCATTGCCAGGCCGGGCTCTCCTTGGCCAGGAAGCGGCGCACCGCCTCCTGGTGGAACGCGCTCTCGCGCGCCATGGCCTGGGCCATGGCTTCCTGCGCGTAGACGGTGCGGCGCTCGGATTCGAACGCGTGGTTCATGACGCTCTTGGCCAGGCCGATGGCGCCGGTGGGGGCGTTCTCGAAGCGGGCCGCGAAATCGATGGCGGCCTGCCGCACGTCGCCGGTGCAGACCTGCTGCACCAGGCCGATGTCCAGGGCCTCCCGCGGCTCGACCACCCGCGCGCTGAACACCAGGTCCTTGGCGCGGGCCAGGCCGATCGCGCGCGGCAGCAGGTACATCGCGCCCATGTCGGGCACGAAGCCGAGCCGGGTGAACACGGCGCAGAACTTCGCGCGCGGCGAGGCCAGCACGAAGTCCGCCGCCAGCGCCAGCGAGAGCCCGGCGCCGAACGCGACCCCGTCCACGGCGGCGATCACCGGCTTTTCCAGGTCCACCAGTTCGTCGTACCAGCGGTGGATCTTGCGGATGCGCTCGCGCCCTTCGTAGATGTCGCGGCCTTCCTGGCCGCCGCCGGCGATCGACTTGACGTCGCCGCCGGCGCAGAAGTGGCCGCCCGCGCCGGCCAGGACGACGGCGCGGACCTGCTCGTCGTCGCGCACCTGCGCCACGGCGTCGGCGAAGGCCGCCCGCAATTCCAGGTCGAGGGCATTGCGCGCCTGCGGCCGGTTCATCGTCAGCACGGCGGTCGCGCCGATGCGCTCGATCTGCAGCACGGACATCGCGGCTCCTAGTAGCGGACCTGCATCAGCCAGTCGGCCACCATGGCGGGCCGCTCGGCGCCCTCGGCCTGGACCTTGACGGTCCAGAAGCAGCGCACCTCGTCCGGCTTGATGTCCTCCACCCGGGTCAGCTGGAAGCTGCCCACCAGGCGCGAGCCGCTCGGCACGGGGCTGGTGAACCGCACCTTGTCGAAGCCGTAGTTCAGCGCCATCTTGCGGTTGGGGAACGCGAAGCAGCGGTGGTACCAGCCGGTGATCAGCGAGAGCGTCAGCAGGCCGTGCGCGATCGTCTTCTTGAACGGCGACTCGACCGCGGCGCGGTCCGGATCCACGTGGATCCACTGCCGGTCCTGGGTGACGCCCGCGAAGGTGTCGATCATGGCCTGGTCGATCTCGATCGCCTCGCCGCTCACGGCCGGCTTGCCGACGAAGGCCCGGAGGGCCTCGATGGAATCGAAGGAAACCTGCGCCATCAGTCCGCCTTCACGCCGAGTTGCTTGACCAGCGGATTCCAGCGCGCCCGCTCGTCCGCGATGAACTTGGCGAACACCTCGGGCGAGCCGGGCATGGGCACGGCGCCGATGTTGCGCAGCTTCTCCACCAGCTCCGGCTTCTTCAACGCCTCGTTGATGCCCCGGTTGAGTTCGTTGACCACCGCTTGCGGCGTCTTGGCCGGCGCCACCACGCCGAACCAGGCGCTGGCCTCGGCATCGCCGAATCCGGCCTCCTTGAGCGTGGGCACCTCGGGCAGCTGCGGGAAGCGGGCCTGGTCCAGGATGGCCAGCGGCACGATGCGGCCCGACCTGGCCTGCTGCATCGACGACGGGAGCGCGTCGAACATGATGTCGACGTTGCCGCCCATCATGCTGGTGATGGCGGGCGCGCTGCCGGCGAACGGCACGTGCGTGACCTTGAAGCCCATCTTGCTGCTGGCGTATTCGCCGGCCAGGTGCGTGATGTTCCCGCTGCTCGCGCTGCCCATGGTGAGCTTGCCCGGGTCCTTCCTGCCCAGGGCCACCAGTTCCGCGACGTTCTTCGGGCCGAGGCCCTGGCGCGTCACCAGCAGGAGCGGCGACTTGCCCATCCCCGCCACCGGCACGAAGGCCTTCTCCGGGTCGTAGGGCATCTTGGCGTAGAGCGCCTGGTTGATCACCAGCGGCGCGTTGGAGCCGACGAAGAAGGTCTTGCCGTCCGGCTCCGAGCGGGCCACGAGCTCGCCCGCGATCATCCCGGCGGCGCCGGCCTTGTTGTCGATGACGATCGGCGTGCCCAGCACCTGCGAGGTCTCGTGCGCCACCAGGCGCGTGATCTGGTCGGCCGCGCCGCCGGCCGGATAGGGCACGACGAACTTGATCGGCGCCTTCTGGGCGAACGCGGGCGAGCCGAGCGCGGCGAGCGCGAAAGGCAGCGCGATCAGCAGCGATCGCGCGTGGCGGGTCTTCATGCAATGTCTCCTCGGGTGGGGGTGGGAACGGGGCCGTGCGCCTTCAGACGACGCCCTTGTCCTTGAGCTGGGCAAGGCGCTCCGGCGCGAGGCCGAGCCGGCCGCGCAGGATGTCCTCGTTGTGCTCGCCCAGCAGCGGCGCCGAGCGCTCGTAGCGCAGCGGCGTGGCCGACAGGCGGATCGGGTTGCTGACGGTGGGCGCCTGCACGCCCGCGCCGTGCGGCAGCGCGCGCTGCATCCCGCGGTGCTGCACCTGCGGGTCTTCGAAGACCTGCTTCATGTTGTAGATGGGGCCGCAGGGCACGTTGTTGGCCTCGAGCAGCGGGATCCACTCCTCCATGGTCCGGGACCGCATCGCTTCGGCGATCAGCGGGATCAGGGCCTTGCGGTTGCGGTTGCGCTGCGGGCCGGTGGCGTAGTCCGGATCGGTCGCCAGGTGGTCGCAGCCGATCACCTTGCAGAAGGCCGCGTACTGGCCGTCGTTGCCGACGGCGATGATGATGTCGCCCTCCTTGCACTTGAACACCTGGTAGGGAACCATGTTCGAGTGCGCGTTGCCCATGCGCTGCGGGACCTTGCCGGACAGGAAGTAGTTGATCGCCTGGTAGGAGCTGACCGTGACGCAGCAGTCCAGCAGCGACATGTCGATGTACTGGCCCTCGCCGCTCACGTTGCGGTGCTCCAGCGCGGCGAGGATCGCCGAGGTGGCGTACATGCCGCACAGGATGTCGCTGATGGCGATGCCGCTCTTCATCGGCTCTCCGCCGGGCTGGCCTTCGGGCTGGCCGGTGATGCTCATCAGCCCGCCCATGCCCTGGAACACGAAGTCGTAGCCCGGGAGGTCGGCGTACGGGCCGTCCTGGCCGAAGCCGGTCACCGAGCAGTAGACGATGCGCGGGTTGATCCTGCGCAGGTCCTCGTAGGCCAGGCCGTAGCGGGCCAGCGTGCCGACCTTGTAGTTCTCGACCACGACGTCCGCTTCCTTGGCCAGCGCGCGGATGATCTCCTGGCCCTCCGGCGTCGAGAGGTCCACCGTCACCGACTTCTTGCCGCGGTTGGCGCTCAGGAAGTACGACGAGTCGCGCGTCTCGCGGCCCTCGGCGTCCTTGAGGAAGGGCGGGCCCCAGGTGCGGGTGTCGTCGCCGACCTTGGGGCGCTCGATCTTGATCACCTCCGCGCCCATGTCCGCGAGGTTCTGCGTGGCCCACGGACCGGCCAGGATTCGCGTGAGGTCGAGCACCTTGATGTGCCCCAGGGCGGTCTTCAATGCGGTCTCCGAGTGTCGTCCGAAGGCGCCGAGGATAGGTTTCGGTGGCATGACGCGTCCAATATTTGTTTGGACGACTTCGATACCTGATTGGTATCGCTAGCCGGGCCGAGTTTCCCCTTACGTCCGGGTTTACCCGCAGTTCAGACCGATACCGATCAGATATCGAATTCGCCGTTATCGCTATTGGACATTCGGCAGCGGCGCTCCTACGCTCGCGCGTTCCAACTCCCTTCACATCCGATGGCTGACTTCCTCCTCTACGACCAGCAGGGCCCCGTGGTCACGCTGACCCTGAACGAGCCGGCGCGGCGCAATCCGCTCACGGGCAACACGGCGGTGGCCGAGTTCCTCGCCGCCATCGACCGGATCCACGCCGACCGCAGCGTGCGGGCGGTGATCGTCACCGGCGCCGGCACCGTCTTCTCGTCCGGCGGCGACATCAAGGACATGGAGCGCCAGTCGTCGGGCGCCGTGGGCGGCATGCAGATCCGCCAGGAATACCGCACCGGCATCCAGCGGCTGCCGCTGGCGCTGTTCAACCTGGAGGTGCCGGTGATCGCGGCGGTCAACGGCCCCGCGATCGGCGCGGGCCTGGACCTGGCCTGCATGTGCGACATCCGCATCGCCTCGGACACCGCGAAGTTCGCCGAGAGCTTCGTCAAGCTCGGGATCATCCCCGGCGACGGCGGCGCGTGGCTGCTGCCGCGCCTGATCGGCCTGTCGCGCGCGAGCGAGCTGTCCTTCACCGGCGAGGTCATCGGCGCCGAGCAGGCGCTGGCCTGGGGCCTCGTGTCGCGCGTCGTGCCGGCCGGACAGCTGCTGCCCACCGCCAACGAACTCGCGCAGAAGATCGCCGCCAACCCGCCGCACGCGGTCCGCCTCACCAAGCGACTGATCCGCGAGGCGATGCACACGCCCCTGCCGACGCTGCTGGAGATGGCCGCCGCGTTCCAGGCGCTGTCGCACCAGACCGACGATCACCGCGAGGCGGTCCATGCCTTCCTCGAGAAGCGGGCCCCGGTCTTCAAGGGCTGAGACGCCGGCGGCTCCGCCCGCCGACGGAGGACTGCAGGGCCTCCGCTATGCTTGGCTGCACCCCGCCGCCCAGCCCATGGACCTGCGCCGAATCCGCCACTTCGTCGTTCTCGCCGAGACCCTGAACTTCCGGCGGGCGGCGGAGCGGCTGCACAAGGCGCAGCCCCCCCTCACCGTGTCCATCCAGAAGCTGGAGGCCGAACTCGGCACCAAGCTGTTCGTGCGCGAGACCACGGGCGTGCGCCTGACGCCCAGCGGCCGGGCGGTGCTGGCCGAAGCGCGCAAGCTGCTGTTCCACGGCAACCAGATCAGCGCCATCGCGCGCGATGCGGTGCAGGGCACGGGCGGCGTGCTGCAGGTCGGCTTCGTCGGCACCACCACCTACGGCATGCTGCAGAAGCTGCTGCCGCGGTTCCGCGCGGAGTACCCGGGGGTGGAGTTGGTGCTGCGCGAGTCCACCTCGGTGTCCATCGTCGAGCAGCTCGAAGACCAGGCGCTCGACGTGGGCCTGATCCGCACGCCCCTGCTGCGGGACACCGAGGCCGAACTGGTCCCGCTGGAGGTGGACCAGTTCATCGCCGCGCTGCCGCGTGGGCACGCGCTGGCGAACCGGGGACCGCTGCACCTGGCCGACCTGGCCGACCAGCCGTTCGTGATGTACGGCGCGACGGCGGCGGCCGGCCTGCACAGCGCGGCGATGCTGGCCTGCCAGCACGCGGGGTTCGTGCCCCGGATCGCGCAGCAGGGCGTGCAGGTGCAGACGCTGCTGGCGCTGGTCGAAAGCGGCATGGGCGTGGCGCTCGTCCCCTCGGTGATGCAGCGCTACGTGAGCGACAAGATCCTGTATCGCCCGCTGGTGGACCTGTGGCCGGGCGCGCACGTGGGCATTTCCCTGGCCTACCTGCCGCAAGGCGAAAGCCCTGCGGCGGCGCGTTTCCGCGAAGTCGCGATGCGGGTGTGCGAGTCCGCGACGCCTGCGGATTCGCTTGCTTCCTGACTACAGGTGCGGGGAAGGGATTTCGTGAAACCCGTGTGGACGGGTCAGTGGCGGAGCAGGAGTCCGCAAGACACCGCGTAGGCATGGGGTTTTCCAGCCACTTCACTCCCGTACCCATCTTCCCGCCCATCTATTTTGGTGAGATTGGAAGAGACCGTTGTAGACGCTCTCGGACGGCACAGTGCCCGGCAGTGCGCCCGGTCGCCGGCCGAATCCCGCAGTGACTGCAGCCCTAGCTTGGCTTACAGGCAGCTCGCAGCACGCAGCACAGCACGCAGCCAAGTCTCACCGGCTAGCGAACTCAGCGAGAGACCATCGCTCGATTCCGCGCTGCATCGCTGTAAGTTCAACGGCTTGCCGCAGGCAGCTAAAGAGCTCGCACCGCCAATCCCGAGGTCCTGCGAGTCTGCGTCCAAGCAGAGCAGCCGCCTGCTGATCGAACGGTCCTGGATACGCGGCTCGCAGCACTTCCCAGTTGTCCGAGATCTCTGACCTCCGTGCGAGCAGCAGCGCTGCTGCTGGAAGCTTGTCGGATTTCGCACCATTCACCACCGGGTGTACGGGGACCAGATTCCAGAGATCGTTGCTTCCCCAGAGTGCGAACGGAATGATGTGGTCAACCGCGAACTTCGGGCCCGTGATGACTCGCAACGACCAAGCACAACGCTGCACGCCGGCTGTGAGGTAGGCGTCGCGTGCTGCCGCGGTTGAGCGCTCTGGATCTGAGCGAGCGAGCAGCAACGGCAGCACGTCTCCGGAGCGAAGTTCGCGCTGCGAAAATCGCTCGGTCAACGCGGCCCAGCGGATCACTACAGCATCCAAGATCCAGTGGCCAAGTAACGTCAGCTCACGCCAGATTTCTGCGGACATGAGCACATGTCTAGGCTGCGCGTCGTACTCGAACACCGCGCCGCCAGCCGACGACAAACCGGAGTGGAGAACCGGGCCACTGCGGATCGCATTGCTGATGGCGACCAGCGCAGCCGCATGTGCCTTCTGTACCTCGGGCGAGAGCTGCCCACGCGACTGCGCCAGCTGCCAAGCAGTCAATCCGGAATGCTCCCCCTGCCCCGAAAAATGCCGCATCAACTCGCATAGGGAAGAACGGAACGAGACAGGCTTGCCCCCGCTTGCCTCCGCTTGCATTTGCGGGATGAACCGCTGGCTGGCGAAAATAGGCCAGTAGTAGCACAGCCAGTGCTGCGCGATCGTCTTCAGAGGGACTGCGACGCGGCCGTCAGCACGCCAGACCGCGGCCCGCGGCTCTTGAGTGGCGATCTCCGCTAGCGCGCGGAACAACGCCAGCTTGTACGTGGCTACTTTCTTGTCTCGATTCAGCACGGCTTCGATCTGGTCCACCGCGCGAATCGATTGACCAGTCGAGAGCCGAAAGGAGAGCGTGAACCAGCTGGTTCCCGCGCGCTGCAGCGCGTCTTGCGAGTTCCAGCGGTCCGTGAGCTGCATGCCGATTCGCTCAAACAGCAGCTGGATGTAGTCGGGGGTGTACGGTTTGAAGAGCCGGCCGTTTTCGTCGCGCTCGTCCACTCGGACGTCATTCCGGGCCGCTGGAAGCGAGACCAGCAGCCGACCATTCGGTTTGAGGAGCCGGCGCAACGCGAATGCTCCATCAAACAGATCCGCTTCGTCCAAGTGCATCAGAACGGCACTGCACAAGATCCCATCGAAGTCACCGCCAAATGGCGTCCCGATCGCGGGAAGAGCAGCATCTGAAATACGGCCAGTAAGTTCGGGATGCGCTTGGCATGCGGCATGACGCAGGCTTGCGCTCGGCTCAACACCATAGCCGTCGTACCCGGCGGCTAATAGCGCCGCCAAGTCTCGGCCTGAACCCGCACCAACATCTAAGATGCGGCCGCCGGGAGCCAAGGCGAGTGGGAAGTACTTCGCAATTGGGCTCGGCACGGCCTCATAACGGCTTGCCAGCTCCGGCCCAGCGGCTTCGTAGTAGGTCAGCGTCTGAGGGTCCACGGCAAGATTGTCTCTCCGCCCATTGAACGTGCGGCAGCCGGCGCTACCCTACTAGGCGAACGTTAGCCGCGACACTTGAGGAAGCCACACTCCTGCAACAAGGCATCGAGGGCTTCCTTCAGCTCGCGGTCTTTCGTTTCGCAGCTCGCGGCAGTTGCGGCCATCTCGCTAGCAATCTGCGCAGCGTGCGTTTTTCCATACATGTTCTGAACGTACGCGTACTGCTGGCTGGCCAGATCCTTCTGCTTCTGCTCGCAGCCAATGCGGTGACGACTGCGCGCAACTTCCACTTCAGGCAGAAGCCGATCTCGCAAGTCCTGCGCCCTGCGCGCGCGCTGGCTAGCGGCCACTAGTCCCTCCAGGCGCTGCGCTTCGGTGCTCGCCGCGCCCACGGCCGGAGCGCTAGCCGTCTTCGGAGCAGTAGAAGCCAGTCCGGGCACACCTGCCCCCGACGCGGGCTTGACCTCAATCTGCTGCCCCTTGCCTGCGCACGGGGCGTCTTGGAATACAACTTTTCCATCAGCACCACTGCACTTGTTGACCGCATGAGCCGAGCCAGCGAATACGAAGAACATCGCTGCAAACGAAGCGACGCAAGATTGAAGACGCATCAAACCCCTCCTCTGCACTTCTCGAGGCGAGATTCTGGCACGAGCTCATCAATGGCGCGCTGAACTCTGATTGATCAGCTAGAGTGCGGCGCTATGACCGAAGACCTTCTGGATGTTCTTAAGAACGCTGGCATCGAACCAGCCGCACAGCAGATCACGCTTATGCGACACAAGGACAAGCGATATCCGCTGGTGAAGTTCATAGGTACTCGCGCACTGACTCTGTATCAGGCAATGCAGCCCAGGCAGATGCCGGTCGGAAGTCTTGTGGTTGCGTTCTACGGAAACCGTCCGGGGCATGCCTTGCTTCTAGGCGTCTGGCGTGTGGAAGGTGTTCTGCCGGCCAGTGAGGCGATTCGTCGAGGGCTACTGGAGGGGAGTTTCGAGCCGCTGGAGGAGAACTGGGGCGGGCACTACCACGACTTGCGTGAACTAGACGTTCTCGCAGACCTTCGTCTGAAGCTCGAGATCGAGTGGACTGGCAGAGAGTTGGCCTGGCGGCGCGTGCTACGACCAGCGAAGACGGTTCGGTCGCGACGAGCTGACACGCAAGAAGTGGCTGCACTTGCTCGAAATTCGGAACAAGGTGGTGGGTTGGCCTTGAGAAAAGGTCGCCGCTACGCCGTCACCGGGCAACGAGAGGCAGCAGTGCCTTTTCAAGGGCTCAGTGGCGCCTCACTGGTTATGGCAGAGTTGCGCATGGCATTGCGTGAAGCTGCGTGGCAACAAGGGCTGGCCGGCGTCTCCGGCATCTACCTCATCACTGACGAGCGCGGTGGCCAGCATTACGTCGGCTCCGCATCTGGTGGACAGGGGCTGCTACAGCGGTGGGGCAACTATGCGAGCACCGGACACGGTGGCAATAAGCTGCTGGTGAACTTGCTCGCCACCGCGCCAGACCGTGAGCTGGATCTGAGATTCACGTTGCTCGAGACAATGCCGCCCGACACACCACGGTCAGAAGTTATTCGGCGCGAGTCGTTCTGGAAAGTGGCACTCGGTTCGCGCACCTTCGGCCTCAATCTGAATTAACGATTGCCAGCGAGAGCGCACAAGCGGTGTGCGCGGTACATATTCGTGACTTGGATAACGACAGCTTATCGTAAGCAACTACTCCGCGCCTCACTCGGCGCAGCCCTCCTGCGCCTGACTATCGGTTCGGAGCACCGGGCCCTGATTTCTCTTGAGGCACATTCGAGGGTCCAGGGGATCCTAAGGGGTCCTCCTCCGGACGAGTGCCCGTATTCGGGCTAGACGCTGACGCTGGAGGCGTGACAGTTAGCGTGGGGGTGACGACATTGATCGTCGGAGAAAGCGTCAAGAGCCTGAGTGCATCTGACTCAGCACGGGCCGGAGCCAT
>JAEWBU010000243.1 GCA_023390985.1 Pseudomonadota bacterium | reverse complement strand
CGACGCGCCCACCTTCGCCGAGCTGGGGCTCGCGGGCTTCGAGGAACTGCCCTACTACGGCCTGTTCGCGCCCGCAGGCACGCCGCAGCCGGTGATCGACCGCTTCGGCGAGGCGCTTTCGAAGGTGATCGCGATGCCCGACGTGCGCGAGCGCTTCACGGGCATGGGCCTGACGGTGGGCTACCAGCCGCAGCAGCAGCTCGCGCGCCGCGAACGGGCCTACACCGAGTCCTGGGCCAGGATCATCAAGGCCAGCGGCTTCCAGCCGCAGTAAGCCAGGCCGGGCTCAGCGGCCCAGCTTCTTGAGCCGGGCCGGCTCGACGATCTCGATCCAGTAGCCGTCCGGGTCCTTCACGAAGGCCACGTCGCGCATCTTCCCCTGGTCGGGGCGCTTCACGAACGGCACCTGGTGCTGGTCGAACCACGCCACCGCGGCGTCCAGGTCCGGCACCGAGAAGCAGATGTGGCCGAACCCCTGCGGCTGCGCATTGCCGTCGTGGTACTTGAACGCGGCGTCGTCCTCGGTGCCCCAGTTGTGGGTCAGCTCCAGGATGCCGCGCTGCGCGAAGGTCCAGGCGGTGCGCTCGCCCACGTCCTCGGGCGGCGGCGCCTCGCCCTCGGCCGGGCGGTGCAGGAAGTACAGCGAGAACTTCATCTCCGGAAAGTCCAGCTTGCGCAGCACGCGCATGCCGAACACGCGGGAGTAGAAGTCCAGCGACACCTTCGGGTCCTTGACCCGCAGCATCGAGTGATTGAGCGTGAAGCCGTTCGTCTGCGGCGCGGCGTCCTGCTGGACGCCGGGGTGGGTTTCGGTGGTGAAGGCCATCGCTCAGGCCGCTTCCTTGTAGAAGAACTCGCGCTGCCGGCTGCGCGTGGGCAGCGGCGTGACGGCCTGGCCGATCGCCGAGATGTGTTCCGGCGTGGTGCCGCAGCAGCCGCCCACGATGTTCACCAGCCCCTCGGCCGCGAACTCGCGCAGCAGGCGCGAGGTGACGTCGGGCGTCTCGTCGAAGCCGGTCTCGCTCATCGGGTTGGGCAGCCCGGCGTTCGGGTAGCAGCTGATGAAGGTGTCCGGCGCGGCCTTGGCCAGCTCCTGGATGTAGGGACGCATCAGCGCCGCGCCCAGCGCGCAGTTCAGGCCGACGGCGATCGGCTGCGCATGGCGCACGCTGTGCCAGAAGGCGGTGACGGTCTGGCCGCTGAGGATGCGGCCGGAAGCGTCGGTGACCGTGCCGCTGATGATCACGGGCAGGCGTTCGCCGCTGTTGGCGAAGAACTCGTCGATGGCGAACAGCGCCGCCTTGGCGTTGAGCGTGTCGAAGATGGTCTCGACCAGCAGCAGGTCGACGCCGCCTTCGACCAGGCCTTCGACCTGCTCGTAGTACGCGGCGCGCAGCTGCTCGAAATCGACGTTGCGCGCGCCGGGATCGTTGACGTCCGGGCTGATGCTGGCGGTGCGCGGCGTGGGGCCGAGCGCGCCGGCCACGAAGCGCGGCTTGTCCGGAGTGCTGAACTTGTCGGCGGCTTCGCGCGCGATGCGGGCGGCCACCACGTTCAGTTCGCGCGAGATCGGCGCCAGGTCGTAGTCGTCCTGCGCCAGCGCGTTGGCGCCGAAGGTGTTGGTCTCGATGATGTCGGCGCCGGCCGCGAGGAAGCCTTCGTGGATGTCGCGGATCACCTGCGGGCGCGTCAGCACCAGCAGCTCGCCGTTGTTCTTCAGGTCCTTGGGATGGTCGCGGAAGCGCTCGCCGCGGAAATCGGCCTCCGTGAGCTTGAAGCGCTGGATCATCGTGCCCATCGCTCCATCCAGGATGAGGATGCGCTGCTCCAGCAGCGTCGGCAGGGTCTGGCCGCGGGTATAGGCGATGGCTTTCATGGTCCCTCGATTGTAGGAAGCGGGCGCCGACCCCACCTCTGCTGGGAGAATCGCGCACCGTGACCACCGCCTCCATCGTCCTTCGCGAAGTGTTCGGCTACGAGCACTTCCGCGGCTCGCAGTCCGACATCGTCGACCACGTCATCCGCGGCGGCGACGCCCTGGTGCTGATGCCCACCGGCGGCGGCAAATCGCTGTGCTACCAGCTGCCCGCCATCGTCCGCCAGCGCGCCGGCCAGGGCGTGACGATCGTGGTGTCGCCGCTGATCGCGCTGATGCACGACCAGGTCGGCGCGCTGCACGAGGCCGGCGTGGAGGCGGCCTTCCTCAATTCGTCGCTCAGCTACGAAGAGGCCGCCGACGTCGAGCGGCGAATGATGGCCGGCGAGCTCACGCTGCTGTACGCCGCGCCCGAGCGGGTGAACACGCCGCGCTTCCTGTCGCAACTGGACACGCTGAACTCGCGCGGGCGGCTGTCGCTGTTCGCCATCGACGAGGCGCATTGCGTCAGCCAGTGGGGCCACGATTTCCGTCCGGAGTACCGCGCTCTGACCGTGCTGCACGAACGCTGGCCGCGGGTGCCGCGCATCGCGCTCACCGCCACCGCCGACGCGCTCACCCGCGAGGACATCGTCGAACGGCTGCAGCTGCAGGAGGCGCGGCAGTTCGTCAGCAGCTTCGACCGGCCCAACATCCGCTACCGCATCGCGGAGAAGAAGGACCCGTCGGCGCAGCTGGCGCGCTTCATCGAGGAGGAGCACGAGGGCGATGCCGGCGTCGTGTACTGCCAGTCTCGCAAGCGCGTGGAGGAGACGGCGCAGATGCTGTGCGAGCGCGGCGTCGACGCCCTGCCCTACCACGCCGGGCTGGAGGCGTCGGTGCGCCAGGGCAACCAGAACCGCTTCCTGCGCGACGACGGCGTGGTGATGGTGGCGACCATCGCGTTCGGCATGGGCATCGACAAGCCCGACGTGCGCTTCGTCGCCCACCTGGACATGCCCAAGAACATCGAGGGCTACTACCAGGAGACCGGCCGCGCGGGCCGCGACGGCCTGCCGGCGCAAGCGTGGATGCTGTACGGCCTGCAGGACGTGGTGAACCAGCGGCGGATGATCGACGAGAGCCCCGCGGCCGAGGAGCACAAGCAGGCGATGCGCGGCAAGCTCGACGCGCTGCTGGCGCTGGCCGAAGCCACGGACTGCCGGCGCGTGCGGCTCCTGGGCTACTTCGGCGAGCCTTCGAAACCTTGCGGCAACTGCGACAACTGCCTGGCGCCGCCGCAGGTCTGGGACGGCACCGATGCGGCGCGCAAGCTGTTGTCCACCATCTACCGCGTGCAGCAGATGAGCGGCGTGAGCTTCGGGGCGGGCCACGTGATGGACATCCTGCGCGGCAAGCCCACCGACAAGGTCAAGCAGTACGGGCATGAGCGCGTCTCGACCTTCGGGCTGGGCACGGAGTTCAGCGAGCAGCAGCTGCGAGGCGTGATGCGCCAGCTGATCGCGGTCGGCGCGCTGGAAGTCGACGCGCAGGCGTTCAACACGCTGCGACTGACGGAAGGCTCGCGCGCCGTGCTGCGCGGCGAGCGGCAGGTGCTGCTGCGCGAGTCGGTGGCGCAGCCAGGCGGCCGCAAGCGCAG
>JAEWBU010000167.1 GCA_023390985.1 Pseudomonadota bacterium | reverse complement strand
TGCCGACGATGGTGGTGGGGAACAGCATTCCTTTGTCTCCTTGGTAGTTCGTCATCCCCGCGGAGGCGGGGATCCAGTGCTTCCCTTGGCTGCCGGTGAAGGCGGGAGCCCTGGATTCCCGCCTTCGCGGGAATGACGGGGAGTGATGACGTCAAACACCCAGGTACGCCTGCCGGATCTCCGGCCGCTTCATCAGTTCGTCGGGCTCGCCCTCGGCGACGATGCGGCCCAGCTCCAGCACGCAGGCGCGGTGCGAGACCTTCATCGCCATCGAGACGTTCTGCTCGACCAGCACGATGGTGATGCCGCCCGCGCTCACCTTGCGGATGGCGTCGAACATGTCGCCCACCACCAGCGGCGAGAGGCCCAGCGAGGGCTCGTCCAGCAGCAGCAGGCGCGGCCGCGCCATCAGCGCGCGGCCGATCGCCACCATCTGCTGCTGGCCGCCGGACAGCTCGCCGGCGAGCGAAGGCAGCTTGGCCTTGAGCGCCGGGAACAGCTGCAGCACTTCGTCGAGCGTCTCGCGGCGTTTCGCCTTGGCGGCCGGCAGGAAGCTGCCGACGTCCAGGTTTTCCGCCACCGTCATGCCGGTGAAGAGCCGCCGGCCTTCGGGCACCAGCGCGATGCCGGCCTCGCAGAAGCGGTGCGGTGCCAGTCGCGTGATGTCGCGGCCTTCCATCACGATGCGGCCCGACAGCGGCCGCAGGATGCCGGCCAGCGTGTTGACCAGCGTGGTCTTGCCGGCGCCGTTGGGGCCGACGATGCAGAGCAGCTCGCCCTGCTTCACGGTCAGCGAGATGTCCCAGAGCGCGCGGGCCTCGCCGTAGGCCACGGTGACCTGCTGCAGTTCAAGCATGGGACACCCCCAGGTAGGCGCTCATCACGGCCGGGCTCTGCATCACCTCGCGCGGCGCGCCTTCGGCCAGCATCGCGCCCTGGTCGAACACCACGATGCGATCGGTCAGCGCCATCACCGCGTCCATCACGTGTTCGACGAAGACGATGGTGGTGCCCTGGTCGCGGATGCGCCGGATCAGGGCCACCGCCGACTGGATCTCGGTGGGCGTGAGGCCGCACAGCACCTCGTCCAGCAGCACGAGGCGCGGCCGCGAGGCGAGCGCGCGCGCCAACTCCAGGAACTTGCGCTGGTGCAGGTTGAGGTCGCCGGGCAGCACGTCGGCCTTGGCGTCGAGGTGCGTGAACTCGAGCCATTGCCGCGCCTCGCGCCGGCCCTCGTCCATCGTCTTCAAGCCCTGCCCCGCGTACATCGCGGCGATGGCCACGTTGTCCAGCACGCTCATCTGCGAGAACGGCCGCGGGATCTGGTAGGTGCGGGCGATGCCGGCGCGGGCGATCCTGTGCGCGGGCAGGCCGGCGATGTCGCGGCCGTCGAGCAGCACCTGGCCGCCATCCGGCAGGAAGTGGCCGCTGACCACGTTGATGAAGGTGGACTTGCCGGAACCATTGGGACCGAGCAGGCCGAGGATCTCGCCCTGGCGGACTTCGAGGTTGACGTTGGAGAGGGCCTTGAGGCCGCGGAAGGATTTGGAGAGGCCTTTGACGGTGAGGAGCGGCTTGCCCGGAATCCCAACGCCCTCACCGTCATCCCCGCGAAGGCGGGGATCCAGTGCTTTCACTGGAACCGCGGAAGACGGGAGCTCTGGATTCCCGCCTCCGCGGGAATGACGGGCCTTTCGCTTCAGCTTGCCCATCGCGCCCTCCGGCATGAACAGGATCCCCACGACCAGGATCAACCCGATCACCCCCTTGCCCAGCACCGCGTACTCGCCGCCGGTGAACGCGAACAGCAGGCAGGTGATCGCCACCGCGCCGATGGCCGGCCCCGCCCAGTGCCGCGTCCCGCCCAGGATGCTCATGAGCACCACGGTCAGCGGCACGGTCAGGTTGAACGTCTCCGCGGTCGTGACGTACGAAACGAACAGCGCATGGATGCCACCGACCCATCCCGCCAGCGCGCAGGACACGGCGAGCGCACCCAGCTTCCAGCGATAGGTCGGCACGCCCATCACCTCGGCCGCCTCCTCGTCGTCGTGGATCGCGAACAGCCCCGCGCCGAAGCGCGAATGCCGGATCGCCCACGAGATCAGCAGCGTGGCGACCGCCGCGAACAGCATCATCAGGAACAGGCTCGACGTCGGCGTCGGACCGATCTTCGGAACGGGCACGGCATTGAGGTACACCCCCGGACCGCCGTCGATCGGCGTGTTGCCGACGATGGTGGCCACCACGAAGGTGACGGCCAGCGTGAGCAGCGCGAACAGCTCGCCGCGCACCCCGCGCACGCGGAACGCCACCGCGCCCACGCCGACGCCGATGGCCGCCGCGACCAGTGCTGCCACAGGCAGCGTCCACAGGAACGGCCAGTTGAACTTGGCCGCCAGCGTGGCGCTGGTGTAGACGCCCGCGCCGAAGAACGCGCCGTGCCCGAAGGAGAAATAGCCGCCGTAGCCCGACAGGATGTTCCAGGACGTGGCCAGCACGATCCAGAACAGCGCGAGGTACAGGAACGACTCGTAGAACGCCGGCAGCTTGAGGAACGGCAGTCCGGCCAGCAGCACGCCGGCGCCGAGCACGGCGGTGGGAGCGACGCGCAGTTTCATCGCACCCGTCCCGGCCGCAGCAGCAGGATGAGGATCAGCAGCGTGAACGACACCAGCGGCGCCCACGAGGGCGAGGTGACGGCCATGGTCACCGCCTCGCTCACGCCGATCACGATGCCGGCCACCAGCGGGCCGAGCGCCGTGCCCAGGCCGCCCAGCATCACCGCCGCGAACACGACGCCGACCCACGCGTACATCTGCGAAGGGCTGATGCTGCTCGAAAGCGCGATGCACACGCCCGCCACGCCGGCCAGCGCGGCGCAGGTGCCGGCCAGCAGGAAGCCGTTGCGGCGCTGGTTGATGCCGAACGCGGCGGCCACGGGCGCGTCTTCCGCGGAAGCGCGCAGCGCCTTGCCCAGGTCGGTGTAGCGCAGCAGCGCCCACACGCCCACCGAGATCGCCACCGCGAGGAACAGCGTCAGCAACTCGGGGATCGGCAGGAACAGCGGGCCGACGCGCAGCTTGAGTTCGGCGTAGTGCGAATCCAGCTTGCGCGGGTCCGCGGTCCACAGCGTCTGCATCAGCGACTCCACGATGCCCATCGCCCCGAAGGTGAGCAGCAGCGAGCTGAACGGCGTGAGCCGGAAGCGGTCGGTGAGCCAGTGCAGCCCGGCGCCCAGCGCGAACATCAGCGGCACGATGATCGCCAGCGTCAGCAGCGGGTCCACATGGGACACCACCGCCAGCTGCCAGCAGATGTAGGCCGACAGGAAGGCGAAGGCGAAGTGCGTCAGGTTGATGGTGCGCAGCAGCCCCCACGACAGGCCGAGGCCGAGCCCCAGCAAGCCGTAGAGGGCGCCCGCGAACACGCCGGACAGCACGGACTGCGCGAGGAGGGTCCAGCTGGGAAAGCTCATGGCGATTTCCCGTCATTCCCGCGGAGGCGGGAATCCAGGGCTCCCGCCTTCAGCAGCGCCCGAGGGAAGCACTGGATCCCCGCCTCCGCGGGGATGACGGTGGTGTGAGCCGGGGCTTGCACGAATCAGCGCGCGATCATCTTCGCGCCAGGAGCGGCGAACTCGGGCGGATAGACCACCATCCATTTGCCGTTCTGCACCTGCTTGATGCGCATCAGGTCGTCGCCGTAGTTGGACGGACCGTCGAACCGCAGGCTGCCCTGGATGGTCTCCACGCGGTTCTTCTTCAGCCAGTCGGCGATCTGCTTGTCGTCCAGGCTCTTGGTCGCGTTCACGGCCGCCTCCAGGATCTGCCACGCGGTGAACGACGCCGCCGCCTGCACCTCGACCGAGGTGTCCGGGAAGTTGGCCTTGGCCGCACGCTCCCGGTAGGTCTTGATGAACTCCGCCGCCTTCGGCCGCGTGCTGAAAGGCGGGTGCTCCTCGAAGATGGTGACCGACAGCGCGCCCTGCGCCTCCGGCAGCGTGACCAGCGGGCCCGGCGCGGGGTACAGGTAGAAGTGCTGCGGCGGCGTGTAGTCGATCTTCTTCATCGCGTCGAGCAGCAGGTTGCCGTCCAGGCCGATCGCGCCCACCCACACGAAGTCGGGCTTGGCGTCCTTGATGCGGCTGGCGATCGGGCCGAAGTCGCGGTTGCCGAACTCCCACTCGAGGAACAGCACTTCCTGCAGGCCGCGCTTCTTGATCGTGTCGCGCGCGCCCATGGACATGAAGTGGATCGACGGGAACTTGCTGGTCACCACCGCCACCGTCTTCGGCGGCTTGGGTCCCTTGGCCAGCGACTCGAACACCGTGTTGGTGGTGGTCGTGCCCGGCTCCGAGCCCAGCGACCAGGCCGGGAACTGCATGTCGTACTTGGCGAGCGAGGGCACGCCGAGCGTGTGGTGCACCAGCACCTTGTTGTAGCGCTGCGCCACGCCCATCGCGGAGAGGATGGCGCCGGTGGCGTACGGGCCCATCAGCAGGTCCACCTTGTCGGCCGTGATCAGCTGTTCGTACAGCGTGCGCGCCAGGTCGGGCTTGGACTGGTCGTCCTTGAGCACCCACTCCACCTTGCGCCCGAGCAGGCCGCCGCGCTTGTTCAGGTCCTCGACGTAGATGTCCCCCACCAGCTTGTGCACCTGCGCGGTGGCCGACAGCGCGCCGGTCAGGGCCAGGGTGCTGCCGATGCGGATCGGCTGCTGCGAGCTCTGCGCCAGCGCGATCGGCGCGGCGACGGTGAGCGCGGCCGCGGCCAGGATGGCGCGGCGCGGCACGGAACGCGGATGGGTCATGGCTTGTCTCCTTCGTCGTTGTCAGGCGCTCGCGCGCGGGGGGAAGCGTTGGATCCAGGTTCCGAAGGCGGCCAGCACGCCGCGCAGGAACTCCTGCGTGTCGGGCAGCAGGCGGCCCTGCTCGTCGAACAGGGTGGCGATGCGTCCGAGGTACACCTCGGGATGCGGCATCGTCACGGCGCCCGCGCCCGCGAGCGTCTGCTTGAGCGCGAAGGCGCCGGCCAGCCCGCCCAGCGGTCCGCTGCTCTGGGCCATGACGAAGGCCGGCTTGCCGACCCAGCAGTTCCTGCCGTTGGGCTTGGACGCGACGTCGATCGCGTTCTTCACCGCGCCGGGGATCGAGCGGTTGTATTCCGGCACGATGAACAGCACCGCGTCGCTGCCGCGCACCGCGTCGCGCAGGCGCTTCCACGGCTCGGAGGAAGCACTGTCCTCCAGGTCGCCGCTGTAGAGCGGCTGCGCGCCGATATCGAGTTCCTGGAACGACATGCCCGCGGGCGCGAGTTCCTTCAGCGCCTGCGCCAGGCGCCGGCTCATGGACTCGCGGCGCAGGCTGCCGATGACGAGGCCGACCTTGATCTCGCTCATGCCGCGCTCCTCTGACGCAGCATCGCGTCGATCTCTCCGTTGTGTTCGCCCAGCGTGGGCGGCGGCCGCACCGACAGCGAGCGCTGGCCGTCGAAGCTGACCGGCGGCCGCACCGTGCGGAATTCGCCCATGGTCGGGTGCGTGGCCTGCACCAGCAGCTGCAGGTGCCGGGCCTGCGGGTCCTCCAGCGCCTCGTTGGTGTCGTACATCGGCGCGTGCGGCACGTCCTCGGCCAGCAGGCGGTTGCACCACTCGGTGCGCGTGCGCGTGGCGAAGATGCCCGACATCAGTTCGATGATGGCTTCCTGGTTCTGGATGCGCGCCTCGCGCGTGGCGAAGCGCGGGTCCTGGAACAGGTCGGGCTTCTCGATCGCGTTGGCCAGCCCCTGCCAGAACTTCTCCGGCGAGGACATGTGCAGCGCCACCCACTTGCCGTCCTTGCACTCCATCACGTACGACTGCGACACGCGCGGCCGGCTGTACGGGCCCATCACCTCGCCGACCGAATAGAAGTGCGTGAAAGCGTCCAGGTTCCAGTGCGTCATCGCCTCCAGCATGGACACCTCGACCATGCGGCCGCGGCCGGTGCGCGAGCGCTCGTGCAGCGCGCCGAGCACGCCGTACGCGGCATAGAAGCCGGTCACCGCATCGGCGATGGCGGGTCCCACCACGCGCGGGTTCTCCGGGTTCACCAGCAGCTTGAGATAGCCGCTGGCGGCCTGCGCCACCGTGTCGTAGCTCGGACGCGAGGCCGAAGGCCCGGTGGCGCCGAAGCCGCTGATCGAGCAGTAGATCAGCCGCGGATTCAGGTCGCGCAGCTGCTTCTCGCCCACGCCCAGCTCCTCCGCCACGCCGGGCCGGAAGTTCTGGATGTAGACGTCGGCGGTCTTCACCAGCTCGTACAGCCGCTCGCGGTCGGCCTGATGTTTGGTGTTCAGCGTGACGCTGCGCTTGTTGCGGTTGTAGGTCTGGAAGTGCGGGCTGTAGAGGCCGCCCTTGAAGGCGCGGAACGGGTCGCCCGTGCCGGGCTGCTCGATCTTGATCACGTCCGCGCCCAGGTCGGCCAGCAGCATGCCGCAGGCCGGGCCGGTGATGAAGGTGCCCTGCTCGAGCACGCGCACGTCCTTGAGCACTTCGATCACCGCTTCGCTCCGTCGGCGGGCTCGCCTTCGTACACGAGCTCGCGCGTGGCCTGGTAGGACAGCGCGAAGCCGCTCGGGTTGACGGCTTCTTCCGTGAGGTGCGCGATCAGGCTGGCCGTGCGCGCGAGGATGGGCACGCCGCGCAGCGCGCGCAGCGGAAAGTTCGTTCCAAGCAGCACCGCGGGGATCGCGGCGGAGACGTTCAGGCGCAGGTCCTTGCCGACGATGCCGGGGATCACCTTTTCCACCGCTTCCGCGATCTCGACGAAGCGCAGGCTGGTGCCCGCTTCCTTCGCCACCTCGAACAGGCGGGCCACGCGCGGATCGCGCTCCTTGTGCAGCGGATGCCCATAGCCGGGGACGGCCTTGCCGGCTTCGCGCCAGCGGCGCACGACGGCCTGCGCGGCCTGCTCCAGGTCGCCGCCCTTCGCGGCCTCGTCCACTTCGGCGAACAGGCGTCCCGCCGTCTCGGACGCGCCGAGGATCACGCTGCCGCAGCCGAGGATGCCGGCCGCCACCGCGCCCTGCAGCGCGTCCGGCGCCGCCGCGTACGTCATGCGGCCGGCCTGCACGCTGGGCACCATGCCGTGCTCGGCGATGGCGACCAGCGTGGCGTCGAGCACCATCGCATCGCCCTTCGACGGCCGCTTGCCGGTGACCAGCAGGCTGAAGTAGTCGGTGAAGGAGATGCGCCCGATCAGGTCGCGGCACAGGTCCTCGCCGCGCACCGTGATGCTGTGTTCGTCCGAGGTGCTGATCGCCGTGCGCGGCACGGTGGACTTGCCGATCTTGTTGATGGAACTGCTCATGGTGTTCAGGCGCCCTGCGGGATGAGGCGGAAGTCGTAGTGCGCCACGTGGTAGGGCTTGTTCATCTTCCGGCCGTCCATCGCGGTGCCCGGCTCGTGCTGCTCGAAGTCCACGATCAGGCTGTCGCGCACGCCGAACACCGCATCGGAGTCGAGGTAGGGGCTGTTCTTGACGAACAGGTGCGTCACCACCTTGGTGTGCCCCGGCGCCGAGACCATCATGTGGATGTGGCCCGGCCGGTTGGGATGGCGGCCCATCTTGCGCAGCATGTCGCCCACCGGCCCGTCGTCGGGCACCGGGTAGTAGGTCGGGCGGATCGACCAGAACCAGTACCGCCCTTGCGCGTCGGTACGGATGCGCGCCCGCGCCCGCATCGGCGAGCCGTCGCGCTGCATGTCGTACACGCCGTCGCCGTCGCCGGACCAGATGTCCAGCAGCGCGCCCGCCAGCGGCTTGCCTTCCAGGTCGGTGACGCGGCCGCTGTAGAGCGCGGGCTCGCCGGGCACGCCTTCGGCGATGTCGGCGCCCAGCGGCAGCTCGGGCGCGCCTTCCCAGTAGAACGGTCCCTGCACGGTGGCATCGGTGGGCGGCGTGGCGCCGCTGCGTCCCTTGAGCGCGCGCGCATGCTCCAGAGCGACCACCAGCATCGACAGCCCGAGCGTGTCCGACAGCAGGATGAATTCCTGGCGCTTGTCATCGCAGGTCTTGCCGCACGCGGTGAGGAATTCGATCGCCCTGATCCACTCGTCGCCTTTCAGGTCGACGTCGCGGGCGAAGTCGTGCAGGTGCTTGATGAGCGAGGTCATCACCTGCTTGAAGCGCGGGTCCTGGCATTCGGCGAGCCGGCCGGTCACGGCTTGGGTGATGCTGAGGGTGTCGTATTCCAGTTGGGCCATGAGTCACTCCGATGAGGCTTGGGCGGGACTCTATCGATTGACATCAGCCGGGCGTAGTGAAGAATTTCGATGGTTTGGATCGATGCCGTCGATCATTCGGCGGGGTAAACCCTATGGAGCTGAGGCACCTTCGTTACTTCGTCACTCTGGCCGAGTGCCTGTCGTTCACCCGTGCGGCCGAGCGGGTGCACGTCACGCAATCGACGCTGTCGCACCAGATCAGGCAGCTGGAAGACGAGGTCGGACAGCTGCTGTTCGACCGCATCGGCAAGCGCGTGGTCCTGACCGAGGCCGGCGAGAACTTCCTCGGCTACGCGTCCAAGGCGCTGCGGGAGGTCGATGACGGCCTGTCGCACCTCAAGCGCGCGGGCGACGAGCTCTCCGGCGAAGTGCGCATCGGCGCCACCGGCACCTTCAACATCAGCTTCGTGCCCGAGTGCCTGGCCGGCTTCCTGCAGCGCAATCCGACGGTGAAGGTGACGGTGGAGGAGCTCGCGGCCGACGTCATCGGCCAGCGCCTGATCGACGCTTCACTCGACGTCGGCATCGCCTATCCGCCCGCCGATCCCACGCACCTGTGGTTCGAGCCGCTCTATACCGAGGAGATGGTGCTGGTGGTCGCGCCCAGCCATCCGCTGGCGCAGCGGCGGCGCGTGCGCATGGTGGAGCTGCACCGCCAGCCCCTGGTGATGCTGCCCCAGGCCTTCGCCACCCGCACGCTGCTGGACGAATGCTTCCACGCCTGCGGCGCCGAGCCGGTGGTGGTCGCGGAGATGAACACCATCGCGCCCATGATCGGCATCGTGGCCCGAACGCAGCTGGCGGCCATCGTCTCGGCCCATGCGGTGTCGCCGCGCGAGGACGTGCGCATCCTGCCGCTGGAAAGCCCGACGCCGGTGCGCACGCCGGGCATGCTGTGGAAGCGCGACGCGAAGCAGTCGGCCGCGGTGCGGTCGTTCGCGGCATCGATCCGCAAGCTGGCGCTGGGCCGCAGCCTGGCCGCGCGTCGGCAGCCCGAGCCGGTGACGTTCGCTCAGGAAGCGCGGGGGCGCCGGCCTTCGTAGGCGTCGCGCAGCAGGGCGCGGATGCCCTCGGCCTCGAGCGGGCGCGGGTTCGGGTACTGGTTCTGCAGCGCGAGCTCGCACGCGCGGTCCACGTCCTCCTCGCGAAGGCCGATGTCGCGCAGCGCGGTCGGCGCACCGTTCGCGGCCGCGAGGTCGAACACGCCCTGCGCCGCGTCGCTCGCGCCCAGCGCCTTCGCGATGCGTGCCATCGCCTCGGGCGCGGCGGGCGCGTTGTAGGCCAGCGCATGCGGCAGCACGATGGTGTGCGTCTCCGCATGCGGCAGGTTGAAGCTGCCGCCCAGCGTGTGGCACAGCTTGTGGTGCAGCGCCATGCCGACGTTGCCCAGCACCGTGCCGCACAGCCAGGCGCCGTACAGCGCCTGCGAGCGCGCTTCGATGTCGCGCGGGTTCGCGTGGATCGCGGGCAGGCTTCTCGCGAAGGCGGCGATGCCCTCCTGCGCCATCAGGTCCATCACCGGATTGCCGTCGGCCGAGTAGAGGCCCTCGGCCGCGTGCGCGATCGCGTTGATGCCGCTGGTGATGCTCAGGTGCGCGGGCACGCCCAGCGTCAGCTCCGGGTCGTAGACCACCGTGCGCGGCAGCACCTGGGCCTCGCGCCCGGTCTTCTTCAACCCGCCTTCGGTGATGCCGTAGATCGGCGTCATCTCGCTGCCGGCGTAGGTGGTGGGCACGGCGACGATGGGCAGGCCCGACGCGAGCGCGATCGCCTTGCCCAGGCCCGTGGTCGATCCGCCGCCGACGGC
>JAEWBU010000157.1 GCA_023390985.1 Pseudomonadota bacterium | reverse complement strand
CGCTGGGCGTGCCGCGCGGCTTCCTCGCGATCAACGTCGGTGTCACGCTGATGCTGGTGCTGGGCGGCTGGTGGATCGAAGCGAGCAACCTGCGCGCGCGCGGCGGCGCCGAGCGGCTGGCGCGGCGCATCGGGGCGCGCGAGGCCCGGCCTTCGGTGTCGGCGGCTGAACAGCGGCTGTGCAACATCGTCGACGAGGTCTGCATCGCCGCCCACATGCCGCGGCCGTTCGCGATGGTGGTGCCGCGCTCGTCCGCGATCAATGCCTTCGCCGCCGGCTGGGACGAGCACGACGCGGTGCTCGCGGTCACCGAAGGCGCGCTCGATGCGCTCACCCGCGACGAGCTGCAGGGCCTGGTCGCCCACGAGTGCAGTCACATCCACGAAGGCGATACGCGGCTGAACATGCAGCTGGCCGGCATGGTCACGGGGCTGGAACTGGTCTGGCGCTTCGGCGACGCGGTGCGCGAGCGAGGCGGTCCGCTGGTGCTGCTGGGTTCGGCGGTGATGGCGACGGGCTCGTTCGGCTGGTGGGCCGGGCGCTGGCTGCAGGCCGCGGTGTCGCGCCAGCGCGAGTTCCTGGCGGACGCGCGGGCGGTGCAATGGACCCGCAGTCGCGACGGCCTGGGTGGCGTGCTGCGCAAGGCGCTCACGCAGCGTGTCGAAGGCGTTCGCGGACCGGCCTGGATGCCGGCGGCGCAGCACCTGCTGCTGGTGGGCGACGCCGCCGCGCGGGGCGGCTGGCTGGATACGCATCCACCGCTGGAGGAGCGCATCCGCCGCGTCTACGGCCACCCCATGCCGGGGCTGCCGGTCAGGACCCCGGCCCGAGCGGCTTGAGCAGCACCACCAGCGCGCCGGCGCCGCCTTCGTCGCCGCGCGCCTGCACGAAGGCCAGCACTTCCTTCTTCTGCACCAGCCAGCCCTGCACCTTGGCCTTGAGCACCGGCGTGCGGCCCGGCGATCCCAGGCCCTTGCCGTGCACCACGCGCAGGCAGCGCACGCCGTGGCGATGCGCTTCGCGGATGAAGGCGGACAGCGCCTCGCGCGCGTCCTCGCGGCGCAGGCCGTGCAGGTCGATCTCGCGCTGGATGCTCCAGTGGCCCTTGCGCAGCTTGCGCGTCACGTCCAGGCCGACGCCGGGACGGCGGAAGCTGAGCGCATCGTCCACGTCCAGCAGGGTGCTGGCATCGAAGTCGTCGCTGATGGATTCGAGGAGCACGCGCTGCTCGTCAAGCTGAGCCTGGACCGGGATCGGCGCGGGCGGATCGCCCGCCAGCACCACCCGCGGCCCGTGCCGCAGCGGCTGCACCTGGCCCGCCGCCCGCACGAACAGGCTGCGCTCCGCCTCCGCCCGCTTGTGCGCCTGCAACTGCTCGGCCTGCCGCCTGGCCGCGAGCTCGCGCTGCTCGGCCAGCCGGCGCTGGATCTGCTGGAGGTCCTGGAGGGATTTGGCTTTCACGACACGCGCGGCCTGGGTGGGGCCGTGGGGCTCTGACTTGAAAGGCGATTAGACATCAGGACGGAACACAGCGAGCCCTATCGGGACATTCGAGGCGCCATATCTCCAATCTCGGGGACGCTGGAAGAAGCGCATCGGCCGAAGCTCCGGGCCATGCCGATGAAGGTCAAGGAACTTGGCGCGTTGCTCGAAGCGGATGGTTGAAGTGCGCCAGCGAGGGAGCCACCGCCAGTATCATCACCCGTGGAAGCCCGGCACCGTGACGCTTTCGGGCAAGCTGAACGTGGAGATACCGCCAGGAACGCTTCGCAGTGTTCTGATGCAAGCCGGCCTGAAGAATGGAGGATTCGATGCAGTATCTCGTCGTCATTGAGCAAGGCCCGTCGAGCTTCGGAGCCTATGTGCCGGACCTCCCGGGATGCGTCGCGACGGGCGAGACCCGCGAGGAAGTGACGCGGCTGATCCATGAGGCCCTCGCGTTCCATCTCGAAGGCATGAAGGAGGATGGGCAACCCATCCCTGAGCCTCACTCCTTCGGCGAATTCGTCGAAGTGCGCGTCTAGAGCAACCCCCGCTGCGCCATCGACAGCGCCTGCCCCGGCGCGACGATGACGTGATCCAGCACCCGCACGTCCACCAGCGCCAGCGCCGATTTCAAGGTCTGCGTGAGCGCCTCGTCGGCGCGCGAGGGCAGCACCGTGCCGCTCGGGTGGTTGTGGGCCAGGACGACGGCGGCGGCTTCCAGCTTGAGGGCGCGCACCACGACTTCGCGCGGATAGACCGAGGTCTGCGTCAGCGTGCCGCGGAACATCACCTCCATCTCGATCAGCCGGTTCTGCGCGTCCAGGAACATCACCGCGAACAGCTCGTGCGCCTGCCGCGCCAGGTGCAGCTGAAGGTAGTGGCGCACCGTATCCGGCGAGCTGAACACCTCGCGCGTTCGCAACTGCTGGGCCATCGCGCGGCGGGCCAGTTCCAGCACCGCGAGCAGCTGCGCGCGCTTGGCGGGGCCGCCGAGGCCCTTGATGCGCTTCAACTCATCCGCGCCGGCGTCCAGCAGGCCGGCGACGCCGCCAAAGACGTCGACCAGCTCCTGCGCCAGCGCGAACACGCCGCGGCCGGCCAGGCCCGTGCGCAGCAGCAGGGCCAGCAGTTCGATGTCGGAGAGGGCGGCGGGGCCGCGGGTGAGGAGCTTCTCGCGCGGGCGGGCGTCCTGGGGCAGGTCCAGCAAGGGCATGGATCAGCCCCTGCCCGACCATGGCGACGGCCCGGCCAAGGGCGGCGTCCTAAAATCGGCCCTCTTGTCTTCCACATCCATGCCTTCCTCCCCGACCCGCGTGCATCCGGGCTCGTTCCTGACCTTGCACTACCGCCTGGCCGGGCCCGGCGGCGACATCATCAACACGTTCGGCGACAAGCCCGCGACTTTGACACTGGGCAGCGGCGAACTCTCGCCGGCCGTCGAGCAGCGTCTCCTCGGGATGGAGGAGGGCGCCCGCGCGACCTTCGAGATCCCCGCCGGCGAGGCCTTCGGCGAACGCAACCCGGAGATGGTCCAGTGGGTCGCGCGCAAGCTGCTGCGCGAACTGGGCGACCCGGATGAGCAGTACCACGTCGGCGACGTGGTGCAGTTCCCCACGCCCGACGGCATGGGCAGCTACGCCGGCGCCGTGCAGCAGGTGGGTCGCGACGGCGATGGCGACGGCGTGGCCGACGCCGTGCTGTTCGACTTCAACCATCCCCTGGCCGGGCAGGCGGTCACCTTCGAAGTCCAGCTGATCGGAGTGCTGTGAACGACGTCGCCAAAGAGATCGTCCTGGCGGAGCCGCGCGGCTTCTGCGCGGGCGTGGACCGCGCCATCGAGATCGTCGAGCGGGCGCTGGCCAAGTTCGGCGCGCCGATCTACGTGCGCCACGAGATCGTTCACAACACCTACGTGGTCAACGACCTGAAGTCCAAGGGCGCGATCTTCATCGAGGACCTGGACGAGGTGCCGCCCGGCTCCACGCTGGTGTTCTCGGCCCACGGCGTGAGCAAGGCGGTGCAGGACGAAGCGCACCGGCGCGGCTTCGAGGTGTTCGACGCCACCTGCCCGCTGGTCACCAAGGTGCACGTGGAAGTGGCCAAGCTCGCGCGCGAGGGCTACGAATTCATCATGATCGGCCACAAGGGCCATCCCGAGGTCGAGGGCACGATGGGCCAGCTGGACCACGGCATCCACCTGGTCGAGGACGTTGCCGACGTGGCGCAGGTGCAGCCCTCGCAGACCGAGAAGCTCGCGGTGGTCACGCAGACCACGCTGTCGGTGGACGACGCCGCCGAGATCACGGCCGCGGTCCGCAAGCGCTTCCCCGCCATCCGCGAACCCAAACAGCAGGACATCTGCTACGCCACCCAGAACCGGCAGGACGCGGTGAAGGCGCTGTCGGCCCAGGTCGACGTGGTGATCGTGGTCGGCAGCCCGACCAGCAGCAACAGCAACCGGCTGGCCGAACTGGCGCGCAAGCTGGGCGTGCCCGCCCACATGGTGGACAGCGCCGACGAGCTGAAGCCGCAGTGGCTGGAAGGCCGCTCGCGGGTGGGCCTGACGGCGGGCGCTTCGGCGCCGGAACTGCTGGTCGAACAGGTCATCGACCGGGTCCGCTCGCTGGGCGCCGTCGCCGTGCGCAAGATGGACGGCGTGCAGGAGACCATCCGCTTCCCGCTGCCCAAGGGGCTCAAGCTTTGAACCGGACCGCGATCGCCCAGGCGGCGCAGGTCTTCCGCGAACGGTTCCCGCACTTCATCCGCCGCACGCCCTTGTGGAAGCTGCCCGGCGGCGCCCTGGGCGTGGACTGCCGCGAGGTCTGGCTCAAGCTCGAGCACCTGCAGACCGCCGGCAGCTTCAAGGCGCGCGGCATGCTGTTCCGGCTGCTCTCCAACACCATCCCGGACAGCGGCGTGATCGTCGCCTCGGGCGGCAATGCCGGCATCGCGACGGCCGCCGCCGCGCGTGAGCTGGGCGTCCCCTGCGAGGTGTTCGTGCCCACCGTCAGCAGCCCCGCCAAGCAGGCCCGCCTGCGCGAACTGGGCGCGAACGTCGTGGTCACGGGCAGCGTCTATGCCGAGGCGCTGGACGCCTGCCTGGCCCGGCAGCGCGAGACCGGCGCGCTGCTCACGCATGCCTACGACCAGCCCGAGGTCGTCACCGGCGCCGGCACGCTCGCCTGCGAGATCGAGGAGCAGGGCGGCGGCCTGCCCGGCTCCGTGCTGGTGAGCGTGGGCGGTGGCGGCCTGGTCGGCGGTGTCGCCGCCTGGTTCGAGGACCGCAGCCGCGTGATCGCGCTGGAGCCGGAGCTCGCGCCCACACTGTACCGGGCGCGCCAGGCGAAGTCGCCGGTCGACGTCGCGGTCAGCGGCATCGCCGCCGATTCGCTGGGCGCCAAGCGCATCGGCGCGCTGTCGTGGGACATCACGCAGCGGTTCGTGCCCCAGGCCCTGCTTCTGCCGGACGAAGCGATCCGCGGCGCGCAGCAGTGGCTGTGGAAGGAAATGAAGCTGGCCGTCGAACCCGCGGCGGCGCTGCCGCTCGCGGCGCTGCGCAGCGGCCTGTACCGGCCCGCGAAGGGCGAGGTCGTCGCCCTGATCGTCTGCGGCGCCAACCTCGATCCGGCGTCGCTCGCCTGAGAGGAAGCCGCGGTCCCATGAAGCGCGTGGGCCTGATCTCCGACACGCACGGCCTGCTGCGCGAGCCGGTGCTGGACTTCCTGCACGGCTGCGATCGGATCCTGCACGCCGGCGACATCTGCGACGCGCGCGTGCTGGAGCGGCTGGCGGAGATCGCTCCGGTGACCGCCGTGCGCGGCAACAACGACTGGGGGCCCTGGGCGGACCGGATCGAGGAGTCCGAACTGGTCACCGTGGAGGGCGTCGGCATCTTCATCGTGCACGATCTCTCGCACCTGCCGCGGCACGCCCGCGCGCGGGCGGCGAGGGTGGTGGTGTCCGGCCATTCGCACAAGCCCGTGGTGCAGGAGCGCGATGGCGTGCTGTTCGTCAATCCGGGCAGCGCCGGGCCGCGCCGCTTCAAGCTGCCGATCTCCGCCGGCGAACTGCGCATCGAAGGCGACCAGGTGAGCGCGCGCATCCAGCAGTTCGAAGCGGCCTGACCCGGTCAGGCCACAATCCGGCCCCATGGAAACCAAGTGGCTGGAAGACTTCGTGAGCCTGGCGGAAACGCGCAGCTTCAGCCGCTCCGCGCAACTGCGTCACGTCACGCAGCCCGCTTTCTCGCGGCGCATCCAGGCGCTGGAGGCCTGGGCCGGCACCGCCCTCGTCGACCGCAGCTCCTACCCGACCCGTCTCACGCCTGCCGGCGAGACGCTGTACACGCAGTCGCTGGAGATGCTGCAGGCCCTGCAAAGCACGCGCGCCATGCTGCGCGGCCACTCGGCGGCGGGGCAGGACGTGATCGAGTTCGCAGTGCCGCACACGCTGGCCTTCACCTTCTTCCCGGCCTGGGTGTCCAGCCTTCGCGAGAAGTTCGGGCCCATCAAGAGCCGGCTGATCGCGCTGAACGTGCATGACGCGGTGATGCGGCTGGTCGAAGGCGGCTGCGACCTGCTGATCGCCTACCACCACGCCTCGCAGCCGCTGCAGCTGGATGCCGAGCGCTACGAGATGGTGACGCTGGGGCAGGAGGTGCTGGCGCCCTACTGCAAGCCGGACGCCAATGGCGAGCCGATCTTCAGGCTGCCCGGTCGTCCGGGGCAGCCGCTGCCTTATCTGGGCTATGCGCCCGGTGCGTATCTCGGCCGCGTGACCGACCTCATCCTCAAGCAGTCGGCCACCGCCATCCACCTGGACCGCGTGTACGAGACCGACATGGCCGAGGGCCTGAAGGTGATGGCGCTGGAAGGCCACGGCGTCGCCTTCCTGCCGCACAGCGCGGTGAAGAAGGAGATGCGGTCGCGCCGCCTGGTGCCGGCCGCGCCGCCCGGCATGGCAGGGCTGGAGCTCGCGATGGACATCCGCGCCTATCGCGAAAAACCTTCCGGCCGGGAGGCACCGAAGAGCAACGCGCAGGCGCTCTGGAAGTACCTGGCAGGGTCATGAATTTCTTGCATGACCCGCCGTTTCAAACAGCATTGGCGGGCGCGCCCACCGCTGACTAAAGTTCGCGTCATCCCGGCTACCCACGCGAACCATGACTCAGCAAGACCACCGCATCGAACACGATTTCCTGGGCGAGAAGCGCATCCCGGCCCACGCCTACTGGGGCGTCCACACGGCCCGCGCGGTGGAGAACTTCCCGATCTCCGGCACGCCGCTGTCGGCCATGCCGGAGCTGATCCGCGCGTTTGGCTACGTCAAGAAGGCCACCGCCCGGTCCAACCTGCAGCTGGGCGTGCTCGACGAGAAGCGGGCCTACGCGATCATGGGCGCGTGCGAGAAGCTGATCGGAGGCGAGCACCATGACCAGTTCGTGGTCGACGTCATCCAGGGCGGCGCCGGCACCTCCACCAACATGAACGCCAACGAGGTGATCGCCAACCTCGCGCTGGAGCGCCTCGGTTTCGACAAGGGCCGCTACGACGTGCTGCACCCGAATGACCACGTCAATGCCTCGCAGAGCACCAACGACGTCTATCCCACCGCGGTGCGCCTCGCCCTGTGGTTCGGCATCGACCGCCTGCTGGAGGCCATGGCCTTCCTGCGCACCGGCTTCGAGGCCAAGGCCGAGGAGTTCAAGGACGTCCTGAAGATCGGCCGCACGCAGCTGCAGGACGCGGTGCCGATGACGCTCGGGCAGGAGTTCTCGACCTATGCGGTGATGATGGGCGAGGACGAGCAGCGCCTGCGCGAGGCGCGCGCCCTGATCCAGGAGATCAACCTGGGCGCCACCGCCATCGGCACCGGCATCAACTCGCCGCACGGCTACGCCGAGCTGGCCTGCCGCACGCTGGCCGAGGTGAGCGGCGTTCCGGTGATCAAGTCGCCCAACCTGGTGGAAGCCACGCAGGACACCGGCGCGTTCGTCCAGCTTTCGGGCGTCCTCAAGCGGGTGGCGACCAAGCTCTCGAAGACCTGCAACGACCTGCGGCTGCTGTCCAGCGGGCCGCAGGCGGGCTTCGGCGACATCAAGCTCCCGCCGCGGCAGGCGGGCTCCTCGATCATGCCGGGCAAGGTCAACCCGGTGATCCCGGAGGTGATGAACCAGGTGGCGTTCGAGGTGATCGGCAACGACATGACGGTGACCATGGCGTCCGAGGC
>JAEWBU010000421.1 GCA_023390985.1 Pseudomonadota bacterium | reverse complement strand
GCTCGGGGTCGGTGAACAGGCTGTCGAGGCCCGCGAGCGCATCGGCGCGAGCGGCCGCCTCGGCCGATTGCGCCGCGCCCGCGTGCACGGCGCCGGTGAGGAACTGGTCGTACAGCCGGCGAACGGTCGTCAGGTCCACGCCGCGGCCGAAGAAGCCGCTGCCGCTGAACGAGCCGCCCGCGGTGGACAGCACGGCTTCCTGCCGCGTGTAGCCCACCGTATTGGCGTTCGCGATGTTGTGCGAGATGGTGGTGAGCGTGCCCTGCGCGGCCGTGAGGCTGCGGGTGCCGATGTTCAGCAGCGACATGCGTTGCTCAGCCCAGTGCGCGCTGCAGGGACAGCGCGTGGTTGATGGTGCGCGCCAGCTTGGTCGCGTACTGCGGATCGGTGGCGTAGCCCGCGCGCTGCATGCCGCCCGCGAAGCTCTCGGCGGTGGTCGCGCCGCGCACCACGCCCGAGTAGCGCGGGCTGTCGGCGAGCAAACGCGCGTAGTCGGAGAACGCCTCGGCGTACGAGCCGTAGCTGCGGAACAGCGCGGCCTGCTTGACGGGCTGGCCGTCGACGTATTCGGTGGTGCGCACTTGCGCGGTCTCGCCGGTCCACGACGAACCGGCCTTGATGCCGAACAGGTTGAACGAAGGCGAGCCGTCGGGATGGCGGATCTCGCCGCGGCCCCAGCCCGACTCCAGGGCGGCCTGGCCCAGGATGAAGGAGGCCGGCACGCCGGTGGCGCGCTCGGCGGCCTGCGCGTGCGGGAGCATCCTGCGCATGAATTCGGTCTGGGCCGAGGCGCCCTTCACGGGGGCGGCCGGCGTGGACGAAGCCGGCGCGACGGGCGCCGCCGCCGCAGCGGCCGCGGCCTGGTTCTCCGGCGACACCGGCGGCAGGTTGCGCATGTGGCCGGTGAGCTGCTTCTCGATCATCTCCGCCAACCCGCCGGGCCGGCCGGCGAACTGGCGCGCGAACTGCGAATCCAGCATGCCGGTGAAGTTGTCCTGCCCGCTGGAGCCGTCGGCCTTGGGCGTCGCATCGCGCATGCTCTTCATCACCATCTGCATGAACAGCGACTCGAACTGCACCGCGGCCTGGCGGCTGGCGGCTTGCGGATTGCGCGAAGCCTCGTTGCGCAGCGAGTCCAGCGCGCGTGCGTCGATCCCGAGTCTGGCCTGCGGCACCATCAGATGATCTCCAGCTCGGCCTTGAGCGCGCCCGCGGCCTTGATCGCCTGCAGGATGCCGATCAGGTCCTGCGCGCTGGCGCCCAGCGCGTTGAGCGCCTTGACGATGTCGGCCAGGTCGGCGCTGGCGGGCACGTTGAACAGCGTGCCGGGGTCCTGCTGCACGCGGATGTCGCTCTTCTCGGTCACCACGGTCTGGCCCTGCGACAGCGGGTTCGGCTGGCTCACCACCGGCGTGGTCGCCACCGTCACCGACAGGTTGCCGTGCGCCACGGCGCAGGGACCCAGGCGCACCGACTGGTTCATCACCACCGAGCCGCTGCGCGCGTTGACGATCACCTTGGCCGGCGGCGCCGCCAGCGTCACCTCGATCGCCTCGATCTCGGCGATGGCGGCCACGCGGCTGCCGCCCGCGGGCAGGCGCACCTGCACCACGCGCGCGTCCATCGGCTCCGCCGCGTTGGCGCCCAGCGCGCGGTTGATCGCCTCGGCCACGCGGCGCGCGGTGCCGAAGTCGGTCTGGTTCAGCTCCAGCTGCACGATCTGCGATTCGAGCGCGCTGTTCGGCACGCTGCGCTCGACGGTGGCGCCGCCGGGGATGCGGCCGGCCAGCAGGTGGTTGATCGCCACCTTGCTGCCGCCGGCCGAGGCGCCCGCGCCGGTGATGACCAGGTTGCCCTGCGCCATCGCGTAGATCTGGCCGTCGGCGCCGCGCAGGGGCGTGAGCAGCAGCGTGCCGCCGCGCAGGCTGCGCGCGTTGCCCAGCGAGGAGACGGTGATGTCGATCTGCTGCCCCGGTTGCGCGAAGGCCGGCAGCGCCGCGGTCACCATCACCGCGGCCACGTTCTTCATCTGCGGCGTAACGCCGGGCGGCAGCGAGATGCCGAACTGGCTCAGCAGCGACTGCACGCTCTGGCCGGTGAACTGCACCTGGTTGGTGGCGTCTCCGCTGCCGTCCAGGCCGACGACGACGCCGTAGCCGATCAGCTGGTTGGTGCGCACGCCGGCCACGCTGGCCAGGTCGCGGATGCGCTCGGTGCTGCCGGCGGCGAACGCGGAGCCGGCGCACAGCGTGGCCAGCAGGGCCACGCCCAGCACGCGGCGGAAGAAGGCGAACCCCTTCCCGTCGTCCCCGCGGCGGCGGGGACCCAGCGCTTCCGTCTTCGGCTTCGCCGGGAAGCCCTGGATTCCCGCCTGCGCGGGAATGACGAGGTCATGCGTCACGGTGCTCATACCGGGGCCACGCTGAGGAAGAAGCGCGACAGCCAGCCCAGGCCCTGGATGCGGCCGACGTCGCCGTTGCCGCGCTGCTGCAGGCGCGCCTGCGCCACCTGGGTGGAGCTGATGCGGTTGCCCGCGCGGATCTGCGCCGGGTCCACGATGCCGGAGAACCGCAGCACGTCCACGTTCGCGTTGACGCCGATCTGCTTGTCGCCCGCGACCAGCAGGTTGCCGTTGGGCAGCACCTGCTGCACCAGCACCGTGATGGTTCCGCTGAAGCTGTTGCTGGTGTCGGTCTTGCCGTCCGACTTGCCCGCGACGGTGGAATTCGCATCGGCCGACAACCGGCCCAGCGTGCGCGTGGAAGCGAACGGCAGCGCCGAGATGCCGGCGTTGATGCTCCCGCCGCGGTCCATCTTGCTGGTGGACTGCTGGCTGGCGCTGACCTGTTCCTCGATCAGGATGGTCAGCGTGTCGCCCACCAGGCGCGCGCGGCGGTCCTCGAACAGCGGGCGATGGTGGCCGGCGTTGAAGATGGCGCCGGTGGTCGGCCCCGACGTCGCGGCCGCGGCCACCGGCAGCGGTTCGGCGGCATGCTGCACCACCACCGGATCGGTCGCGGTGGCGCAGCCGGCGAGGACGGCAAGCGGCAGGAACGCGAGGAGGCTCTTCATCGCTCGCCTCCTCACAGTTGCGCCAGCCGCGCCAGCATCTGGTCGGACGTCTGGATCGCCTTGGAATTGATCTCGTAGGCGCGCTGGGCCTGGATCATCGCCACCAGCTCCTCGACCACGTTGACGTTGGAGCTCTCGACCGCGCCCTGGTTGATCGCACCCAGCCCGTTGGAGGCGGGGTTGCCGGTCTGCGGCGTGCCGGAGGCGGCGGTCTCGGCGAACAGGTTGCCGCCGCGCGGGTCCAGGCCGGCGGGGTTCATGAAGTTGGCCAGCTGCAGCTGCCCCAGCGCCTGCGGCGCGGTGGAGCCCGGCACCGTGGCGGACACCGTGCCGTCCTTGCCGATGGTGATGGTCTGCGCGTTGGCGGGGATGGTGATCGCGGGGCTGACCGGGTAGCCGCTGGCGGTGACCAGCTGGCCGTTGGCATCGACCTGGAACGCGCCGTCGCGCGTGTATGCGGTGGTGCCGTCGGCCATCTGCACCTGGAAGAAGCCCTGGCCGTTGATCGCCAGGTCCAGCGGATTTCCGGACTGCGACAGGCTGCCCTGGCTGAAGTCGCGCGCGGTGGCGACGGCGCGAGTTCCCGTTCCCAGCTGCAGGCCGGTGGGCAGCGTGGTCTCCTGGCTGGTGGGACCGCCGGCCTGGCGGATGTTCTGGTACAGCAGGTCCTCGAACACCGCCCGGCTGCGCTTGTAGCCGTTGGTGGCGGTGTTGGCCAGGTTGTGGGTGATCGCGTCCAGCTGGGTCTGCTGGGCTTCCAGGCCGGTCTTGGCGATGGACAGGGAACGCATCATGGCGCGAGGTCCTCTCGGATTCGGGGGTCAGTTGTGGGACAGCAGCTGCGTGGCGCGCTGGTCGTTCTGCTCGGCGTTCTGCAGCAGCTTGATCTGGGTCTCG
Organism: Pseudomonadota bacterium; assembly: GCA_023390985.1. Classification (GTDB taxonomy): domain Bacteria; phylum Pseudomonadota; class Gammaproteobacteria; order Burkholderiales; family Burkholderiaceae_C; genus Ramlibacter. The sequence continues at coordinate 4,564 of JAEWBU010000421.1, read as the reverse complement.
TACTGGCGGGCGGCGGCGATCATCCCGACCATCGCCTCGATCACGTTGACGTTGCTGCCTTCCAGCGCGCCGGGCGCCAGGCGCACCGTCTCGTCGGCGGCCAGGTCCTCGCCGGTCGCCGTGTGCAGCAGGCCGTCGGCGCCCTTGCGCAGTTCGCCGGCGGCGGGGTTCACCAGCTTGATGCGGCCCACCGTCTGGGCCGGGCCGTCGGTGGGCTTGGCCGACACGGTGCCGTCGGCCGCGATGCTGACCGTGGTGCCCGCGGGGATGTTGAGCGCGCCGCCCTCGCCCGCCACGGGCAGGCCGTCGTGCGCGACCAGCACGCCCTCGGCGCTGACCTGCAGGCCGCCGTGGCGCGTGTAGGCCTCGGTGCCGTCGAGCGATTGCACCGCGATGTAGCCGGCGCCGCGCAGCGCGACGTCGAGGTTGCGGCCGGTGGACTGGATCGGGCCGGAGCGCTCGTCGAAGCCCGCCGTCGCCTCCAGAGACACCACGCGCGTGGTCGCGCCCTCGCCGCGCACCGGCACCGCACGGAAAGCCACCTGGTCGGCGCGGAAGCCCGGCGTGTTGGCGTTGGCGAGGTTCTGCGACAGGCCGTCCTGGCGCTGCATGAGCGCGCGGGCGCCGGCGGCGGCGGTGTAGATCAGGCGGTCCATCTTCTAAGGGGCGAGGGGCGAGGGACGAGGGGCGAGGGACTGGAGGTCAGCGCAGGTTGACCAGCGTGGACAGCATCTGGTCCTGGGTCTTGATGGTCTGCGCGTTGGCCTGGTAGGCGCGCTGCGCGGTGATCATGTCCACCAGCTGCTGCGTGAGGTCCACGTTGGATTCCTCCAGCGCGCCGCCTTCCAGCAGGCCGAGGTTGGCGGTGCCGGGCGCGCTCATGGTGGCCTGGCCCGACGCCGGCGTCTCGCGCCACAGGTTGCCGCCGATCGGCGACAGGCCCTGCTGGTTGCGGAAGTCGGCCAGCGCGATCTGCGCCACGCCCAGCGTCTTGCCGTTCGAGTAGCGCGCCTGCACCGTGCCGTCGTCGGCGATGCCGAAGCCGGTGAGCTGGCCGGCCGCGTAGCCGTTCTGCGTCGCTTCCGTCACGCCGAAGGCACGGCCGAACTGGGTGGTGCCCGCGAACGACAGCGCCACCGGCGCCGAGGTGAGCGAGCCCGAGGGCGGCACCGGCAGCGTGGCCGACGAGAAGGGCAGGTTCAGCGACAGGTCGCCCGCCGCCAGCACCCCGCCGGTGAGCGTGCCGCTGTTGGCGGTGTCGAGCGTGCCGTCGGGCATGAACGTGAGCTGCCCGGCCGGCGGCTGGGCGCCACCGCTCACGGGAGGCACGGCCTGGCCGTTGAGGGCGGCGTACACCTCCCACTGGTTGTCGGTGCCGGTGCGGCGGAAATAAAGCGACAGCACCTGCTCGTTGCCCTGCTGGTCGTACACGGCCATCGAGGTGGACGCGGTGTACGACTTGGCGTCGGTCATCGAGAAGGCGGGTGTGGCCGCGGTCGGCGCGGCCGTGCGGCCGTCCAGGTTCAGCTGGATGCCGCCCTGCGAAGTGACGCGCGGCGCGATGCCTTGCGCGGGCAGCTGGATGTCGCCGGGCACGCCGGTCGCCATGCCGGTGCCCGCGTCGATGCGGTAGCCCTGCAGGCGCAGGCGGTCGCTGGTGACGATGAAGCCGTTCTCGTCCAGCTGGAACTGGCCGTTGCGCGTGTAGGCCGGCTCGCGCGTGTCGGGCTGCGACACGCGGAAGAAGCCGCGGCCGTTGATCGCCACGTCCATCGGGTTCTCGGTGCTGCGGATGCTGCCTTGCGTGAACTGCTGCGTGACGCCGGTGAGGCGCACGCCCATGCCCGGCTGCGAGTTCCACTGGTCGGCGCTGGCGCTGGCGTACACGTCGGCGAACTCCGCGCGCGAGACCTTGGCCCCCACGGTGTTGGCGTTGGCGATGTTGTTGCCGATCACCTCGAGATTGCGGGAGGCGGCGTTCAGGCCGCTGATGCCTTGCTGGAAACTCATGGGGGCTCCGGTGGGCGGAAGATCAGAGGAAGGACTTGACCTCGGCCCAGGCGCGCGTGCCGGCGCTTCCCAGGTCGAGCATGACGCCGGCATCGCCGGGGCTGACGGAGTTCACGCGCGCGGCGACCAGCGAGCGCGCCTGCAGCGGCTGGCCTTGCGAGGTGGCGGTGATGCGCAGGCGGTAGCTGCCCTCCGCGGCGGGCTCGCCGTTCGAAGCGAGGCCATCCCAGCTGAAGCCGTGGACGCCGGCATCGCGCGGACCGAGCTGCAGCGTGCGCACCGGCTGGCCGTCGGCGCCCAGGATGTCCACGGTGACCGCATCGGCATGCGAACCGAGCTCGACACCGCCCGCGGCGGCACCGTCGGCCAGCGTGATCGAGCTTCCTTCGACCAGCACGCTGCGGCCGGGCAGCTGCGCGGCCGACTGCAGCTGCAGCCCCCCGAAGGCGGACAGCAGGCTTTCCACCGTGCGATTGAGCTTCTCCAGCCCGCCGACCGTGTTGATCTGCGCGATCTGGCTGGTCATCTGCGCGTTGTCCATCGGGTTGAGCGGGTCCTGGTTCTTCATCTGCGCGACCAGCAGCTTCATGAAGCGGTCCTGCTGCTCGGCGGCGCTGGCGGAAGACAGGCTGGCCGTGGAACGGCTCGTGCTCGTGCCCGACGTCGAGGGGGTGCTGTTGACGGTGGCCATCGTGCTCACTGCCCCATCTGCAGCGTCTTGGACAGCAGCTGCTTGGCGGTGTTCATCACCTCGACGTTGTTCTGGTACGCCCGCGAGGCCGAGATCATGTTGACCATCTCGTCGACGACGTTCACGTTGGAATGCGTGACGTAGCCCTCGGCATCGGCCATCGGATGGTGCGGCTCGTGCACGCGGCGCGCGGGCGCGTCGCTCTCGCTGACACCCGTCACGCGCACGGCCGACACTTCGCCGCCGGGCAGGGGCTCGGCCTCGAACGAGACCTGGCGCGCCTTGTACGACTGGCCGTCGGGCCCGGCGATCGAGTCCGCGTTGGCCAGGTTGCTGGCGACGACGTTCAGGCGCTTGCCCTGCGCCGATACGGCGCTGCCGGAGATGTTGAAGACCTGGAAGAGCGACATGAAAAAGCTTCCTCGCGATTCACTGGCCGGTGATGGCCGACAGCATGGTCTTGACGTTGCCGTTGATGAACCGCAGCGTCGCCTCGTAGCGCAGGGCGTTGTCGGCGAAGGCCGCGCGCTCGCGGTCCAGGTCCACGGTGTTGCCGTCCAGCGCGGGCTGTTCGGCGTTGCGCCATTGCAGGCTCGGCGCGCCGCCCGAGGTCTGGGTGAGCGTGGTGGACCGCAGGTGGCGGTTCGAGGTCACCGTGGCGCCGCCGTCCGCTTCGCCGCGGGCCTGGGCCAGCGCGGCGGAGAAATCGAAGTCGCGCGCCTTGAAGCCGGGCGTGTCGGCGTTGGCGATGTTGCCGGCCAGCACCTTCTGGCGCTGGGACAGCAGTTCCAGGGCCTTGCCGTGGCTGTCGATGCGGGCGGTGAGCATGTCCATGGAACGGGTTGTCCTTTTCGGGGCGTGGAAAAAGTATGGGAGCCGGGCCGGGAAACTTAAGCGCCGATAAAGCCGGGCTTTGCGCGGCTTTTGGGTCGGTGCGATGTCGGCGGCCGCGCCTAGAGTCCCCTTCATGCAGAAGCTCCGACTGCTCCTTGTATGCGCGATGCCGCTGGCCGCCTCGGCCCAGACCCTGCCCGCGGGCATCGAAGCCGACGCGGTGCGCGCATTCGCCTCGCAGCACGCGGCGGCGGCCGAAGGCATCACGCGGATGGAGGTGCGCGTCGGCAGCCTGGATCCGCGCCTGACGCTGGCGCCCTGCCGCCGCACCGAGCCTTTTCTTCCCGCCGGCGCGCGCATGTGGGGCCGCTCGTCGGTCGGCATCCGCTGCGCCGACGGCGCCAACTGGAGCGTGATGGTGCCCGTCACCGTCGCGGCCTGGGGCAACGCGGTGGTCGCCGCTTCGCCGTTGATGGCCGGCACGGTGCTGTCGCCCCAGGACCTGCGCGAGCAGGAAGTGGAACTGACGCGCGAGCCGCCCACGGTGGCGCGCGACATCGAAACGCTTGCGGGCCGCGCGTTGACGCGCCCGGTCGCGCCGGGCCAGGCTCTGCGCGTGGACATGGTCCGCGTCCGTTCGGTGGTCCAGGCCGGCGATCCGGTGCGGCTGCGCATCGTGGGCTCCGGCTTCGCGATCAGCGCCGCCGGACAGGCCCTGGCGTCGGCCGGTGAAGGCCAGCCGGTGCGGGTCCGCACCGAACTGGGCAAGGTGCTGAACGGCATCGCGCGCGAGGGTCGGCAGGTGGACGTCGCGCTCTGAAGGAACTGGGCCGGAAAAAACCGCCTTTTCCGGCTTTAGTTTCGCCGGACGCGGCCGAATAATGGATTGCAGGCCGGCTCCCGGCCCGAAAGAGACCCTCATGAAGATCGGCTCGATGCCCCCCATCACGCCCGCGGCGACCGACCCCGCCGCGAGCGGAGCCGCGCGTTCCGCCGGCGCCACGGGCGCACCGGCCGGCACCGCCGCCC
>JAEWBU010000418.1 GCA_023390985.1 Pseudomonadota bacterium | reverse complement strand
TGACCTGCGCGAGCACGACGACGGTGAACACCGCCATCAGGACGGCGGTGACGCGCTGGCTGAGCCAGTCGCGCATGCCGTAGTGCGCACCGACGACGGTGCGGCGTGATCCGTAGTTGACTGCCATTTGTTGTTCCTTCGGGATCAGTAGACGCCGAACAGCTTCAGGCCCAGCACCACGGTGAGGCCCAGGCTGAGCGCCAGCGTCACCTTGGCGGACATGCCGCCGAATTCCTTGCTCACGGCCTTGTGGCTGACGTCCATCCACACGTGGCGCACGCCGGCGATGAAGTGGTGCAGGTAGGCCCAGATCAGCGCGAGCGCCACCAGCTTGAAGAACCAGCCGGGCACGAAGCCCAGGCCCGCGGTGAAGGCGCCGCGGAAGCGGGCGAAGGAGTATTCGGAGGACACCGAGGTGTCGAACATCCAGATGATGAACGGCAGCAGCAGGAACATCAGCACGCCGCTGACACGGTGCAGGATGGACACCCAACCCGGCGCCGGCAGGCGATAGGTGGGAAGGTCCCGCAACGCGTTGATGTTCCGGAATTCCGGACGCTGCTTCTGGGCAACTGTCATGGGGTGGGGCTTTCTTGGGACGGGGCGCGGGAGTAGTCCGACTGGCGCGGACAACCCAAAATTCTATTCGACCGCAACAACCTGAAACCTCGGCTCGGGTATAGGCCGCGGTTTCGAGAACCAAGGTTTCAGCTCAATTCGTTGCGGTAGTGCCGGTTGTCGGTGCGGTAGAGGCCGCGTCGCAGCTCCATCGGCACGTCGTTGTAGGTGTAGGCGATGCGCTCCACGCTGAGCAGAGGCGTGCCCGGCGCCACCTGCAGCAGTTGCGCCTGCTGCTCGTCGGCGGCGACGGCGCGGATCTTCTCCTCGGCGCGCACCATGCGCACGCCGAATTCCAGCTCGAACATCGCGTAGGTCGGGCCCTGGAAACCGGCCATCTGCTCCGCGGTGAGTCCCTTGAACGCGCTGCCGGGCAGCCAGATGTCCTCGAGGATGGTGGGCACGCCGGCGAACGTGAGCACGCGGCGCGCCTGCACCACCGCGTCGGAGGTGCGAAGGCCGAGCGCGCGCGCCACTTCGGCGGAAGCGCGGGTGCGCCGGCACTCGAGGATGGAGCGCTCGGCCGGCCCCTGCGAATCGCGGTCGCCGTCGTCGGGCACGAGCTTGAGGAAGCGGTACTGCACCTGCTGCTCGGCATGGGTGGCGACGAAGGTGCCCTTGCCCTGCCTGCGCAGGAGCAGGTTTTCGGCGGCGAGCTCGTCGATGGCCTTGCGCACCGTGCCCTGGCTCACGCGGAAGCGCGCGGCCAGGTCCATCTCGCTCGGGATGGCTTCGCCGGGCTTCCACTCGCCCGCCTGCAGGCTCTGCAGGATCAGGCCCTTGATCTGCTGGTAAAGGGGGCTGAAGGACGGCGCGGCCTGCAGCGGCGCGGCGTCGGCCGCGGTGTCGTCGATCGGGGGCAGGGCGGGCATGGTCGTCAGCTTCCGGCAAGCCGGATGATATCTTATATAAGACATAAGACAAATTGACCGGGCGGGTGACGAAGGGGTAAACTCCCGCCCGTTCCGCCAGGGCCCTGCCCAACGGTAGCGCCGGTCCCACGGGCCGCCGCCTCGCCCCTTCCGGTCCACGCGCTTTCCGGCGCGACACACGCATCAACCCACTTCGGAGAACCTCCATGAGCAAGAAGCCCGTTCGCGTCGCCGTCACCGGCGCCGCCGGCCAGATCGGTTACGCCCTGCTGTTCCGCATCGCCTCCGGCGAGATGCTGGGCAAGGACCAGCCCGTGATCCTGCAGCTGCTGGAGATCCCCGACGAGAAGGCCCAGAAGGCTCTTAAGGGCGTGATGATGGAACTCGAGGACTGCGCCTTCCCGCTGCTGGCCGGCATGGAAGCGCACAGCGACCCGATGAGCGCCTTCAAGGACACCGACTACGCGCTGCTGGTCGGCGCCCGTCCGCGCGGCCCCGGCATGGAGCGCAAGGACCTGCTGTCCGCCAACGCCCAGATCTTCACGGCCCAGGGCAAGGCGCTCGACAAGGTCGCCTCGCGCAACGTCAAGGTGCTGGTGGTCGGCAACCCGGCCAACACCAACGCCTACATCGCGATGAAGAGCGCGCCCAGCCTGCCGCGCGAGAACTTCACCGCCATGCTGCGCCTGGACCACAACCGCGCGCTGTCGCAGATCGCCGCCAAGACCGGCACCCAGGTCAAGGACATCGAGAAGCTGACCGTGTGGGGCAACCACTCGCCCACCATGTACGCCGACTACCGCTTCGCCACCGTGGGCGGCAAGGCGGTGAAGGACCTGATCAACGACCAGGTCTGGAACAAGGACACCTTCCTGCCCACCGTGGGCAAGCGCGGCGCCGCCATCATCGAGGCGCGCGGCCTGTCGTCCGCCGCCTCCGCCGCCAACGCCGCCATCGACCACATGCGCGACTGGGCCCTGGGCTCCAACGGCAAGTGGGTCACCATGGGCATCCCGTCCAACGGCGACTACGGCATCCCCAAGGACGTCATGTTCGGCTTCCCGGTCACCACCAAGGACGGCAAGTACGAAGTGGTCAAGGGCCTGGAGATCGACGCCTTCTCGCAGGAGCGCATCAACCTGACGCTCAAGGAACTGCAGGAAGAGCAGGCCGGCGTCTCGCACCTGCTCTAAGGGCGAAGGGCTGGTGAAGCATCCGCGCGAAGTCCTGCTGGGCGCGCAGGCGCAGACCGGAGCCATCCCGGTCTGCGACCACTACAGCGGCGTCGAGGCGCGGATGCGCAAGAGCCTGCAGCTGCAGGCCGAGATGGCGCGCGAGTTCGGCGCCTGCGTGTTCGACGTCACGCTCGACTGCGAGGACGGCGCGCCCGTAGGCGGCGAAGCCGAGCATGCGGCGCTGGTCACCGAGCTCGCGCTCGACGCCGACCCGCAGGCCCGCGTCGCGGTGCGCGTGCATCCGGTCGACCATCCCGCTTTCGCTTCCGACGTGCAGACGATCGTGGGCCGCGCCGGTGCGCGGCTCGCGCACGTCATGCTGCCCAAGGTGGAGTCGCCCGCCGACGTCGATGCCGCCGCGCGCGCGCTCGACGCCGCCGGCGCCCCCGATTTGCCGCTGCATGCGCTGATCGAATCGCCGGCCGCGGTGCACCGCGCCTTCGACATCGCGGCCCATCCCCGCATCCAGTCCCTCAGCTTCGGGCTGATGGACTTCGTTTCCGCCCACGGCGGCGCCATCCCGGAACACGGCATGGGCGCGCAGGGCCAGTTCACCCATCCGCTCGTGGTGCGCGCCAAGCTGGAGATCGCCTCGGCCTGCCACGCGCACGGCAAGGTGCCTTCGCACTGCGTGGTCACCGAATTCAAGGACCGCGAAGCGATGCGCTCGGCCGCGCGCCGCGCCGGCGCGGAGTTCGGCTTCACGCGCATGTGGAGCATCCATCCCGACCAGATCCGGCCGATCCTGGAAGCGCTCGCGCCCACCGAGGGCGAGATCGCGCAGGCGGCCGACATCGTGGCCAGGGCCGAGCAGGCCGCGTGGGCGCCGATCAGCGTCGCCGGCAAGCTGCACGACCGGGCCAGCTACCGCTTCTACTGGCAGGTGCTCGAGAGGGCGCACCGCACGGGAAGCAAGCTGCCCACCGAAGCCCGGCGCTGGTTCGCCGGCGCCTGAACATCCCGGAGACAAGACAAGCATGACCGTCCCTCTCATCCCGGCCGTCGCGGCCGCCCTGCTCATCGCCGCGGCTTCCCCCGCGTTCGCGCAAGCTTCCGCCGATTCCGCTCCCAAGAAGCCCGCCGCTGCGGCCAAGCCCACCGAGTCCGCGGCCAGCAAGCCGAAACTGAAGCGCTCGGCCCAGAAGGCCGTCGAGGAGGTCACTCCGATCGACGACGACCCCAGCATCACCCTGAGCGAAGCCGACCTCGCGGTCGCCAGGCAGGTCTACGTGGGCGAGCTGCCCTGCGAGCTCGGCGCCTCGGTCCACGTGCGCCCGGCGCGCCGCACCGGCCTGTTCGTGGTCAGCACCAAGGGCTACCGATTCCTGATGCATCCGGTGGAAAGCCGCACCGGCGCCATCCGCCTCGAGGACGCCAAGCGCGGCGCCATGTGGCTGCAGCTGGGCAACAAGTCGATGCTCATGAGCCAGAAACTGGGGCGCCGCCTGGCCGACGAGTGCCAGAGCCCGCAGCAGGTCACCTTCGCCGAGGAGCTCAAGCGCAATCCGCGGCCCAGCATCCTGGAAGCGCCCGCGCCCGCCGCCGCTGCGGCCACCGCCCAGCCGCCCGGCACGCCGGCTTCCGCGCCCGGCGCCGAATCCGCGACGGTCACCTTCCCGGCCGGACCCGCCGCCCCGGCCGCTTCCTCGCCCTCCCGCACCAACTAACACCAACGCCCCCTGACGGAGAACCCCATGCTGCAAGCCTATGTGTCCCACGTGGCCGAGCGCGCCGCGCTCGGCATCCCGCCGCTGCCGCTGACCGCGCAACAGACGTCCGAGCTGATCGATCTGCTCAAGAACCCGAACGCTTCGGAAGCCGATTTCCTGCTCGACCTGATCACGAACCGCGTGCCGGCCGGCGTGGACGACGCCGCCAAGGTCAAGGCCAGCTACCTGGCCGCCGTGGCGCACGGCAAGGAAAAGTGCATGGTCATCAGCCGCGAGAAGGCCACGCAGCTGCTGGGCACCATGCTGGGCGGCTACAACATCAGCCCGCTGATCGAGCTGCTGGATGACGCCGAAGTCGGCGCCGCCGCCGCCGACGCGCTCAAGAAGACGCTGCTGATGTTCGACCAGTTCCACGACGTCAAGGAAAAGGCCGACAAGGGCAATGCCAACGCCAAGGCCGTGCTCCAGAGCTGGGCCGACGCCGAGTGGTTCACCTCGCGCCCCGAGGTGCCGAAGTCGATGACGCTCACCGTGTTCAAGGTGGGCGGCGAGACCAACACCGATGACCTGTCGCCCGCGCCCGACGCGTGGAGCCGCCCCGACATCCCGCTGCACGCGCTGGCGATGCTGAAGAACCCGCGCCAGGGCATCGTGCCGGAGGAAGAGGGCAAGCGCGGCCCGATCAAGCTGCTGCAGGAGCTCAAGGCCAAGGGCCACCTGGTCGCCTACGTCGGCGACGTGGTGGGCACCGGCTCCTCGCGCAAGTCGGCCACCAACAGCGTGCTGTGGTGGACCGGCGAGGACATCCCGTTCGTGCCGAACAAGAAGTTCGGCGGCGTCTGCCTGGGCGGCAAGATCGCCCCGATCTTCTACAACACGATGGAAGACGCGGGCGCGCTGCCGATCGAGCTGGACGTCTCGAAGATGGAGATGGGCGACACCATCGAGCTGCGCCCGTACGAAGGCAAGGCGCTCAAGAACGGCGAGGTGATCGCGCAGTTCCAGGTGAAGAGCGACGTGCTGTTCGACGAAGTGCGCGCCGGCGGCCGCATCCCGCTGATCGTCGGCCGCGGCCTCACGGCCAAGGCGCGCGAGGCGCTGGGCCTGCCGCCTTCCACGCTGTTCCGCCTGCCGCAGGCCCCGAAGGACAGCGGCAAGGGCTTCAGCCTGGCGCAGAAGATGGTCGGCCGCGCCTGCGGCCTGCCGGAAGGCCAGGGCATCCGCCCGGGCACGTACTGCGAGCCGAAGATGACGTCCGTGGGTTCGCAGGACACCACCGGCCCGATGACCCGCGACGAGCTGAAGGACCTGGCCTGCCTGGGCTTCTCGGCCGACCTGGTGATGCAGTCGTTCTGCCACACCGCCGCCT
>JAEWBU010000335.1 GCA_023390985.1 Pseudomonadota bacterium | reverse complement strand
TCGGTCAGCATGCAGATCGCCTGGGCCTGCGCTTCGGCTTCGATCGCCTGCTCCAGCGTCATCGCCCACTCGTGGTGCAGCTGGGTCTTGGTGATGCCGTTGGCGAAGCTCGGTCCCGCCGCGATGTCGGCCGCCAGCTTCTGCGCATCGCCGAGCAGCGCCTGCGCGTCGCACAGGCGGTTGAAGAAGCCCCAGCGCTCGCCCTCCTCGCCCGACATCGAGCGGCCGGTGTAGAGCAGCTCGCTCGCACGGCCCTGGCCGATGATCCGCGGCAGGATGGCGCAGGCGCCCATGTCGCAGCCGGCCAGGCCGACGCGGTTGAACAGGAAGGCGGTCTTGCTGCGCGCCGTGCCCAGGCGCAGGTCCGACGACATCGCCACGATCGCGCCCGCGCCGGCGCACACGCCGTCCACCGCCGCCACGATGGGCTGCGGGCAGGCGCGCATCGCCTTGACCAGGTCACCCGTCATGCGCGTGAACATCAGCAGCTCAGGCGCGGAAAGGCGGACCAGCGGACCGATGATCTCGTGCACGTCGCCGCCGGAGCAGAAGTTGCCGCCGGCGCCCGTGACCACCACGGCCTTGATGTCGGTGGCGTAGCGCAGCTGGCCGAACAGGTCGCGCAGTTCCGCGTACGAGTCGAAGGTGAGCGGGTTCTTGCGCTCGGGGCGGTTGAGCGTGATGGTGGCGACGGCGCCTTCCACCGACCAGGCGAAATGCCGCGCGGCGTAGCCCGCCATCGGCTTCATGTTGCCGGCCGCCAGCGCCGGGTCCAGCCGCGGCGCGTTCTCGTTGCTCATGCTGTCTCCTTGAAGTTGGACTTCAGACGCCCTGCGCCTGGTTGGCTTGCTCCAGCGGCGACAGGCCGGCGCTCTGCGCGGCCATCGCCCGCTCGCGTTCGAGGTTGCGCTCCAGCTGCGCCTTGCCCGAGAGGTATTGCACCGGCCACTTGACGTCGCCGTAGCCGATGCGCGCCGCCTCCAGCAGCGTCCAGGCCGGGTTGGCCAGGTGCGGGCGCGCCACGGCGCACAGGTCGGCGCGCCCGGCCGCGATGATGCTGTTGACGTGGTCGGCTTCCGAGATCGCGCCCACCGCCATGGTGGCGATGCCGGCCTCGTTGCGCACGCGGTCGGCGAAGGGCGTCTGGAACATGCGGCCGTACACCGGCCTCTGCTTCTTGCTCACCTGGCCCGAGGAGCAGTCGACCAGGTCGCAGCCCGCCGCCTTGAAGGCGCGCGCGATCGCCACCGCGTCGTCGGGCGTGATGCCGCCTTCCACCCAGTCGTGCGCCGAGATGCGCACCGACATCGGCAGGTGCTCCGGCCAGACGGCTCGCATCGCGCGGAACACCTCGAGCGGATAGCGCAGCCGGTTCTCCAGCGGGCCGCCGTACTCGTCGGTGCGCAGGTTGGTCAGCGGCGAGATGAAGCTGGAGAGCAGGTAGCCGTGGGCGCAGTGCAGCTCCAGCCAGTCGAAGCCGGCTGCGGCGGCGAAACGCGTGCTGCGCACGAAGTCGTCGCGCACCCGGTCCATGTCGGCCCGCGTCATCGCGCGCGACCAGTCGCTCACGCCGTCGATGTACTGCTGCGGCGACGCCGACAGCAGCTCCCAGTTGCCCTCGGCCAGCGGCTGGTCCTCGCCTTCCCAGGGAACGCGGGTCGAGCCCTTGGGACCGGCGTGGCCGAGCTGCATGGCGATCTTCGCGTCGCTGCTCGCGTGCACGAAATCGACGATGCGCTTCCAGCCGGCCGCCTGCTGCTCGTTCCAGAGGCCCGGGCATCCCGGCGTGATGCGCGCGTCGGGCGAGGTGCAGGTCATCTCGGCCACCACCATCCCGGCGCCGCCGAGCGCGCGGGCGCCCAGGTGCACCAGGTGGTAGTCGGCGGGCAAACCATCCACGCAGAGGTATTGCGCCATCGGCGAGACCACCACGCGGTTCTTCAGCACGGTGCCGCGCAGCTTGAACGGCGTGAACATCGGCGGCACCGGTTGCTGCGAAGGCGCGCGGTGCAGACCCGCCGCTTCGGCGATCCAGTCCTCGTACTGCTCCACGTATTGCTTGTCGCGCAGGCGCAGGTTCTCGTGGCTGATGCGCTGGCTGCGCGTCAGCAGCGAATACGCGAACTGCGGCGCCGGCAGGTTGACGTAGCGCGACACGTTCTCGAACCACTCGGTGGAGTTGCGCGCGGCGTTCTGGATCTTCAGCACCTCGACGCTGCGCACGGCCTGGTAGTCGGCCAGCGCCCGGTTGAGGTCGCCCTGCGATCCGGCGATGCAGCGCGCCAGCTCGATCGAATCCTCCAGCGCCAGCTTGGTGCCCGAACCGATCGAGAAATGCGCCGTGTGCGCCGCGTCGCCCATCAGCACCACCGGCTGCCGGCCGTTGTGGTGCACCCAGGTCCTGCAGACCACGCGCGGGAAACGGATCCACTGCGCCGAGCCTCGCAGGTGGGCGGCGTTGGACATCAGCGGGTTGCCGTCCAGGTACCTGGCGAACAGGCGCTCGCAGAACGCGATCGCCTCTTCCTTCTCCATCGTGTCCAGTCCCGCCTTGCGCCAGACCTCCTCCGGCGTCTCGACGATGAAGGTGGAGGTGTCCCCGTCGAACTGGTAGGCGTGGGCCTGGAACCAGCCGTGCTCCGTCTCTTCGAAGGCGAAGGTGAAGGCCTCGAACTTCTTGTGCGTGCCCAGCCAGACGAAGCGGCATTCGCGCAGGTCGATGTCGGGCTGGTAGCTCGCCTGGTATTTGGTGCGGATCCGGCTGTTGAGGCCGTCGCTGGCGATGATGAGGTCGGCGTCCGGGAACTGCTCGTCGCCCTGCACGTCGGTCTCGAACTGCAGCTTGACGCCCAGGTCCTCGCAGCGCTTCTGCAGGATGTTCAACAGGCGCTTGCGCCCGATGCCGCAGAAGCCGTGTCCGCCCGAGCGGATCTTCTCGCCGCGGATGTTGACCTCGATGTCGTCCCAGTGGTTGAACGCGCCGAGGATCTCGCCGGCCGTCTGCGGGTCGGCGGCCTGCAGGTTGCCCAGCGTCTGGTCGGAGAACACCACGCCCCAGCCGAACGTGTCGTACGGCTTGTTGCGCTCGACCACGGTGATGTCATGCCGCGGGTCCTGCTTCTTCATCAGGAGGGCGAAATACAGGCCCGCGGGCCCGCCGCCGATGCAGACGATCTTCATTCAAGATGCTCCAAGCCTGGATAATTTAAGTTTAAAGCATCTGGGCACGGAAGGCCACCTCCTTCCGTGCCCGGACTCAGGCGGCCAGCGCGACCTGGCGGTGCGCCAGGGCCATCACCTCGTGCGGATCAAGCGTCTTCAGGCGGTGGTCGCTCCACACCTGGCGCCAGCGGCGCGCGCCGGGCAGGCCGTTGCGCAGGCCCAGCATGTGGCGCGCCACCGAGTACCAGGACGTACCGCGCTCGCGCTGCTGCCGCGCCATGTAGTCGACCAGCTCGGCCTCGACCGACTCGCGCGTGCCTTCGAACGCCGGCTCGCCGAAGAACTGCTCGTCCCACGAGGCCAGCCACCAGGGGTTGTGGTACGCCTCGCGGCCCAGCATCACGCCGTCCAGGCCGCCCTGCAGCTGCTCGTGCACCTGCGGCGTCTCGGTGAACCCGCCGTTGATCGCGAAGGTCCAGTTTGGGAAGTCGCGCTTGAGCCGGTGCACGGTCTCGTAGCGCAGCGGCGGCACCTCGCGGTTCTCCTTGGGCGACAGGCCCTTGAGCCAGGCGTTGCGCGCGTGGACGATGAACACGCGGCAGCCCGCCTCGCCCACCAGGCCGACGAAGTCGCGCACGAACTCGTAGCTCTCGTCGCGGTCGATGCCGATGCGGTGCTTCACGGTGACGGGGATGCCGACCGCATCGACCATCGCCTTCACGCCTTCGGCCACCAGCTGGGGTTCGGCCATCAGGCAGGCGCCGAAAGCGCCGCGCTGCACCCGCTCGCTGGGGCAGCCGCAGTTGAGGTTGATCTCGTCGTAGCCCCACTGCTCGCCCAGCTTCGCGCAGCGGGCCAGGTCATCGGGTTCGCTGCCGCCGAGCTGCAGGGCGACCGGGTGCTCGGTCTCGTCGAAATCCAGGTGCCGCGGCACGTCGCCATGCAGCAGCGCGCCCGTCGTCACCATCTCGGTGTAAAGCAGCGTGCGCCGGCTGAGCAGGCGGTGGAAGAAGCGGCAGTGGCGGTCCGTCCAGTCCATCATCGGAGCGACGGACATCCGCCAGGGGCTGAATGGCTGAGTCATGAAAGAAGGATCGACGCCCACTGATGCGCGCCGAACCCCTATTGTCCCAGCTGCCAGCACCGGCCCGCGCGCTACCATGACCAGGTGAAGATCAACATCCGGGTCGGTGCCGCCGCGGTCCTCGTCGCGGCCGCGCTCTGGCTGGCGTGGCCCACGGTGAAGGACCGGCTGGCGCCGAGCCGCCTGGTCTCGACCGAGGCGACGTCGGACCGGCTCCCGGAGATCATCCCGACCCACGGCGGCGTGCTCGTGATCGCCCGGATCAAAGGCTACGAGACCTTCACGCGGACGGATGCCGAGCCGGTCCGGCTGCTGTTCAACCTGATCCAGATCCCGCTCGGTGTCACGGTCTCGCAGATCCGTACCGCCGCGCTCTACCAGTACCAGATCCAGCTCGAGGAGAAGTGGCCGATCCGCTGCTCGGCCACGCGCTGCGTGGTGCGCACCGGGCCGGTGGAGCTGGCGACGCCGGTCGCGATCTACTCCGACGAGACGGTGCGCAAGACCGAGAGCGGCTGGGGCCGCTTCGACAAGGCCCAGAACCTGCAGGCGCTGGAGAAGGAACTCAGCGCCCGTCTGCAGGAGCGCGGAATGCAGCCGCGCAACCGCGACGTCGGCCTGCGCGACGGCCGCAACACCGTGCGCGAGTTCGTCGAAACCTGGCTGCGCAAGGAGACCGGGCTGGCGCGCGAGATCGTCGTGCTGTTCCCGGGCGAGGAAGAGCCGGGCCCGGGGTCGCGGCCCCTGCCCTAGCGGCTGCGCTGCCGCAGCCAGCCCGCCGCGCCCTGCCCCGCGACCCGCCCGGTGGCGAAGCTCGCGGTGAGCAGGTAGCCGCCGGTCGGCGCTTCCCAGTCCAGCATCTCGCCCGCGCAGAACACGCCGGGCAGGTCGCGCGCCATGAAGCGGTCGTCGAGCGCGTCGAAGCGCACGCCGCCGGCCGTGCTGATCGCCTCCGCCACCGGCCTCGGCCGAACCAGCTTGAGCGGCAGCCCTTTAAGCGCCGCCGCCAGCGCAACCGGATCCTCGAACTGCTCCTTCGTCAGCAGCTCATGCAGCAGCGCCGCCTTCGCGCCGGCGATGCCCAGCCGGCTTTTCAGATGGGTGGACAGGCTGCGCGGTCCGCGCGGATGCGCGACTTCCGCCAGCACCTTGGCCTCGCTGAGCTGGGGCAGCAGGTCGAGCACCCAGGTGGCTTCGCCGCGGGCCGCGATCTCGTCACGCAGCCGCGCGGAGAAGGCATAGACCAGGCTGCCTTCGATGCCGGTGTCGGTCAGCACGAATTCGCCCGCGCAGGTTTCGCTCTCCGATGCCATGCGGGCTGCCACCGGCTTGACCGGCTGGCCGGCGAAGCGCTCGCGCAGCAGCTCGCTCCAGCCGGCCACGATGGGACGGGTGGGCGCGACATCGAAGCCGCAGTTGGACGGTTGCAGCGTCGCGATGGCGACGCCGCGCGCACCGAGCAGCGGCACCCACGCCCCGTCGGAGCCCAGGCGCGGCCAGCTCGCGCCGCCCAGCGCCAGCACGGTCGCGTCCGCTGAATGCACGACGCGGCCGGCCGGCGCATCGAACAGCAGCCCGCCCGCTTCGTCCCAGCCCACCCAGCGATGCCGCGTGTGAAAGCGCACGCCCGCCGCGCGCAGGCGATGCAGCCAAGCCCGCAGCAGCGGCGCCGCTTTCATGTCGGTGGGAAACACGCGGCCGGACGTGCCGACGAAGGTGTCGATGCCGAGTTCGGCCGCCCAGCGCCGCACGGCCTCGCCGCCGAAGCCGCCGATGGCCCGGCGCAGGCTTTCAGCGATCGCGCCGTAGCGTGCGAGGAAAGGCTCCGGCGCTTCGGAATGGGTGAGGTTGAGGCCACCGCGGCCGGCCAGCAGGAACTTGCGGCCCACGGAGGGCATGGCATCGAACAGGTCGACCGCGATGCCTTGCGCGGCCAGCACTTCGGCCGCCATCAGGCCGGCGGGGCCGCCGCCGATGACGGCGGCACGGGAAAGCGAGGAAGTCACCCGCGGATTGTCCTCGCTGGCGCAGGACCGTTTACCGCGCCGGCGGGTAGCCCGCTTCCGTCAGCGCCTCGGTGAAATCGTCGCGGTCCTCCGCGGACTCGATGCGGACCCTCTTCGAGTCCAGGTCGACCTCGACCTTGGCGGCGGGGTCGACCGACTTGCAGGCCTGCGTGACGGTGCTCGCGCAGTGGCCGCAGCTCATGTCCGGCAGCGTCATTTCGATCATGGTGGGTGTCCTCCTGTCGGGAAATAAGTGGATCAAGGCCTGCAATCGTCAGCCTTGACACCATGTCAAGGTCAAGGGGTCGGACATTCGAAGCCCCATTCGCGAGAGGGGCTTGACCTTGCCATGATGTCAAGCTTGAACATCCCGGCCATGAACACCACCGCCACCCTGCCCGGCCGCCTCGACGTCAACGAGGCTTCCCTCAGCCTCGAGGTCGAAGGCATGACCTGCGCGTCCTGCGTCGCCCGCGTGGAAAAGGCCCTGAAGAAGACGCCCGGCGTGGTCGGCGCCGAGGTGAACCTCGCCACCGAGAAGGCCGAGGTCCGCTTCGTGGGCCGACCGCAGGAGATGCAGGATCAGCTGGTCGCCGCCATCGAGAAGGCCGGCTACAAGGCCGCCGTGCCCGCGCCGGAAGAGATCACCCGACCCGCGCGCGCGGCCGCGCTGCCCGACTGGTGGCCGGTTGCTCTCTCGGCCGCGCTCTCGCTGCCGCTGATCCTGCCCATGGTCGCGATGCTGTTCGGCGTCGACCTGGCCCTGCCCGGCTGGTGGCAGCTGGCGCTGGCCACGCCCGTGCAGTTCTGGCTGGGCGCGCGCTTCTACCGCTCGGCCTGGAAGGCGGTGAAGGCGCGCGCCGGCAACATGGACCTGCTGGTCGCGCTGGGCACCAGCGCCGGCTACGGGCTCTCGCTCTACCTGCTGATCACCGGAATGGAGCACGCGGGCCACGGCGAGGCGCCGCACCTCTACTTCGAGGCCTCGGCCGTCGTCATCACGCTGGTGCTGCTGGGCAAGTGGCTGGAGACGCGCGCCAAGCGCCAGACCACGGAAGCGATCCGCGCGCTCAACGCGCTGCGGCCCGACACCGCCCGCGTGCGCCGCGACGGCAAGGAAGTCGAAGTGCCGGCCTCGCGCGTCGCCGTGGGCGAAGTCGTGGTCGTGCGTCCCGGCGAGCGCGTGCCGGTCGACGGCGAGGTGATCGAAGGATCGACCCACGTGGACGAATCGCTGATCACCGGCGAGAGCCTGCCGGTGGCCCGCCGCGAAGGCGACAAGGTGGTCGGCGGCTCGGTCAACGGCGAAGGCCTTTTCGCCGCGAGGGCGACGGCCGTGGGTGCCGAGTCCACGCTGTCGCGCATCGCGCGCATGGTCGAGTCGGCCCAGGCGAAGAAGGCGCCGATCCAGCGTCTGGTCGATCAGGTCAGCGAGGTGTTCGTGCCCGTCGTGCTCGGTCTGGCCGCGCTGACGCTGATCGGCTGGGGCGTGGGCACCGGGGACTGGGAGCGCGCCATCCTCAACGCGGTGGCCGTGCTGGTCATCGCCTGTCCCTGTGCGCTGGGCCTGGCGACGCCCACGGCCATCATGGCCGGCACCGGCGTC
>JAEWBU010000334.1 GCA_023390985.1 Pseudomonadota bacterium | reverse complement strand
CGAAGACCTTGATCGCGACCTTCTCGGCCTCTTCGCGCAGGCGGGCGAACAGGTCGCGCTCGATCGACAGCGACAGCTTCACCCGCCAGGTCCAGGCCACGCACTTGCGCAGCAGGTCGTCGGCCGGTCGGCCCTGGTGCGACCAGTCCAGCTGCAGCGCGATCCTGCCTTCGGCGATCGACGGCTTGCCGGGCTCCGGCTCCACCGGCAGCGACAGCTTGGCGTCCAGGATCTCCTGCTGGCGTCCGCGGAACACCGCCAGCGCGCGGTGCGAAGGCACGCGGCCGATCGGCTCGTCGTAGTCGAAATAGTCCCGGAACTTGGCGACGTCCGGGTTGTTCTCGTCCTTGCCGGCCGCAAGCTTGCTGCGCAGCAGGCCTTCGTTCCAGAGCCATTCGCGCAGCGACTGCACCAGCGCGGGCTCCTCGGCCCAGCGCTCGGACAGGATGTCGCGCACGCCGTCGAGCACGGCCGGCACGGTGGTGAAGTCCTCGCCCCCCTCGCCTTTCTCGGCCTTCACGAAGGCCTGCGCTTCGGCGGCGGGATCCAGGCGCGGATCGGCGAACAGCTTGTCCGCCAGCGGCTCGATGCCGGCTTCGCGCGCGATCTGGCCCTTGGTGCGGCGCTTGGGCTTGAACGGCAGGTAGAGGTCTTCCAGCTCCTGCTTGGTCGGTGCGGCCTCGAAGGCGGCGCGCAGCTCGGGCGTGAGCTTGCCCTGCTCCTCGACGCTGCGGATCACGGCCTCGCGGCGGTCTTCCAGCTCGCGCAGGTAGCCCAGCCGGAACTGCAGCTCGCGCAGCTGCACATCGTCCAGGCCGCCGGTGGCTTCCTTGCGGTAGCGGGCGATGAAGGGAACCGTCGCGCCACCGTCGAGCAGGTCGACGGCCGCCTGCACCTGCTGTTCAGCGACGCGGATCTCCGCGGCGATCTGGCGGGTGATCTTGTTCATGGATTACTGCTGGGCTGACAAGGGAGCGCGGGAGTTTGCCATAGGGCGCGCACAGCAAAACGCGACCATGGCTGACATCGGAACAAGTTCGCGATTCGAAGAATCCTTGCATCCCTGTTGCAATTTCCCTGCTGGAGAACGACATGCGCGCCCGAATGATTTTCCTGGTCCTGGTGATCCTGGCGGTGGCCGGGTTCGCCGCGCAGAACTGGGCGGAGATCAACCGCCCTTCCACCCTGAACTTCGGGATCATGCAGGCCGAAGCGCCGATGGGCCTGATCCTGCTGACGCTGCTGGGCCTGACCCTGCTGGTGTTCCTGGCCACCGCCGCGACCATGCGCTCGCGCAACCTGGCGGAAACGCGCCAGCACGTGAAGGCCTACAACGCGCAGCGCGAACTGGCGGAACGGGCCGAGGCCTCGCGCTTCACCGACCTGCGCCAACTGCTGGACGGCCACCTGCAGGCGGAGCGCCAGCGCGAGAACGTGGTCCACACCGAGCTGGAGCGCACCATGGCGCAGCACCAGCGCGAACTGCGCAACCAGCTCGAGCAGATGTACCACCTGCTCACCTCGCGGCTGAGCGAGCTGGAACGCCGCATCGATGCGCGGCCGGGGCGGGTGGAACGCGTGGAGACGGTGCCGCCGGCGCGGGTGGTGGAGACGGAGCCGCTGAACATGCCGCACGGTCGCGAACGGGTTTGAATTGAATGCCGTCATCCCCGCGGAGGCGGCGATCCAGTGCTTCCTTCGAAGGCCGCAGAAGGCGGGAGCTCTGGATTCCCGCCTTCGCGGGAATGACGGTGGAGTCAGTCGAACAACCCCGGGCCCTCCGGGCTGAGCACCGCACGTTCGATCTCCAGCATCCGCAGCTTGGTGCGGGCGCCGCCTTCCGCCGAGAAGCCGCCGCTCGCGCCGCGCGCGGCGAGGATGCGGTGACAGGGGACGAGTGGCGCGAACGGGTTGTGGCCCAGCGCCTGGCCGACGGCGCGCGAGGCGCCCGGCTCGCCCAAGTCACGCGCGAGCTCGCCGTAGGTCTTCACGCAGCCGGGGACGATGGCTCGCGCGGCTTCGTACACCCGCTGATGGAACGGCGGCACGCCTTCGTAGTCGATCGCGACGTCCAGCATCGCGTCGCGGTCGCCTTGAAGGAGCCGCTGCAATCGCGCGATGACTCGCCTCATCGCCTCGGTTGGCGCGTCTTCCGGAACACCCTCCCCGCATCGCCTGCGCATGCGCTCCAAGGTGCGCGCATCACTGGCCTCAGGCAGCTGCACGGCCTGGACGGCGTCCGTGGCTGTCCACGCGATGCCGCAGCGTCCGATCGCGGTGTCGAACAGGCAGCACCCGGTCGCCGCGGCCATCGCAGTCTCAGCCCTCGCGCAGCGCCTTGCGCAACTGCACGCCGACCTCGGGCCGCTCGAGGAACGGGTCGGGCGGGTTCTCGATGTCGACGATCGCCTCCATCCGGCTGCGCACGTTGCCCAGCGCCTTCGGATGGCTGAAGACGTAGAACTGGTCGTCAGCGATCGCGTCGAAGACCTTCTGCGCCACTTCGGCCGCCGTCACCTTGCCCGAGCTCACCGCCTTGTCGCTCATGGCCTGGCCGATCAGCTGGCTCTTCGTGGGCTTGTCCGCGGCGAGGTCGCCGGGGCGATTGCGGTCGCTGCGATGGATGCCGGTGGGAACGAAGTACGGGCACAGCACGCTGGCACCGATCTGGTCGGTGACCAGGCGCAGGTCCTGGTACAGCGTCTCGGTCAGGCTCACCACCGCGTGCTTGCTGACGTTGTAGATGCCCATGTTGGGCGGCGTCAGCAGGCCCGCCATGCTGGCGGTGTTGACGATGTGGCCCTGCCAGGAAGGGTCGGCCTTGGCGGCAGCCAGCATCATCGGCGTGAACAGGCGCACGCCGTGCACCACGCCCCAGAGGTTCACGCCCAGCCCCCACTCCCAGTCGGCGACGCTGTTCTCCCAGACCAGGCCGCCGGCGCCCACGCCCGCGTTGTTGAAGACGAAGTGCGGCGCGCCGAAGCGCTGCTGCACCGCCTGCGCAAGCGACTCCATCTCCGCCGCCTTGGACACGTCGACCCGGCGCGCCAGCACCTGCGCACCGGCCTGCTCCAGCTCGGCCCGGGCACGGTCGAGCGCGTCCTGCTGGACATCGACCAGCACCAGGTTCATCCCCAGCCTGGCGCCGATGCGCGCGCACTCCAGGCCGAAGCCCGAGCCCGCGCCGGTAAGGACGGCCGTCCTGCCCTTGAAGTCCTTGATCATGAGGCGTCTGCCTTTCTCAGTACGAAGCCGATGCGCGGGAAATGGACGTGGACCACGCCGGCGCGCGGGTCCTCGCGCTGCAGGCTGTAGTGGGTGCGGGTGGCGGCGATCAGCACGCCTTCGGTGCTCTCGGGGCCGAACGATTCGGCGGTGATCGTCACGCGCGTGCCCAGCGGAATGCCGTGGTCGTCCTGGAAGGCGCTGTCCACCAGCAGGTTCTGTCCGGGCGGCTCGGGCTCGGCGTGCTCGGCCACCGCGACGGCGTCCTCGGCCGACAGCTTCTCGAAGCGGCCGTGCCCGAACGCCGACACGCGTTCCATCCACTCCAGCAGCGACGGCGTGGGCTGCAGGATGTCGGCCAGCGCCGGCGTCATGGTGCGGGTGAACCACAGCGGATGGTAGGCCGCGAAATCGGCCAGGCAGGCATCGGCGCCGAACAGGAAATCGTGCTCGTCCGCCATGTTCGCCACGCGCCGCAGGTAGGAGCGGTAGGCCGACATCGCATCAGGCAGGCGCAGCTGGGTCATGTTGGTGCGCATCAGCTTGCGGTCGGCGAAGAAGGCCTGCCCGACCTCGGGGCTGGGGAAGATCTGGGCCGAGCCGCGCGGCTGGCTGTTGTAGGTCATCGCGGTCCAGAACAGCGTGTCGTCGGCCCACTGCGAGAAGATACGGGCCACCCCCTTGAGGTGCGGCGGGTACAGCGTGGGCTCGGGCTGCACGTGCTCCAGCACGTCGCAGATCAGGGCCGTGTCGCAGTAGATGTCCGCGCCGACCTGCAGCACCGGCGTGCGGCGGTAGCCGCCCGTCAGCGCCACGAGGTGGGGTTTGGGCATGACCGCCGGAATGGTCACCGACTGCCACGGCAGCTTCTTGAAGCCGAGGATCAGGCGCACCTTTTCCGAGAACGGGGACTCGGGGTAATGGTGAAGGATCAGTTCCGTCATGCGTGTCCTTGTGTCTCTTTCAGCGTTTCAGCGCGGCATGGCCCGCGCGAGCAAGGCGTCGAAGTCGGTGCCGGCGCCCAGCGTGCCGAAGGCCTGGCCCCAGTCGCCGGCCAGGCGGGAATCGCAGAACGCGCCGAACACCGCCGGGGGCGCCGTCTGCGCGAGCAGCGCGGCCTGCACCGCCAACGCCACATCCTGCGCCAGCCGGCGCGCTTCAGTTTCGGTGGCCATCTGCTCCACCCGCGTGGGCAGCGCGGCCGCCAGGCGGTCGAGCGCGGCGTGCATGCCGCGCGCGGG
>JAEWBU010000289.1 GCA_023390985.1 Pseudomonadota bacterium | reverse complement strand
GGAGGCTCCTGCCAGAATGGCGGCCGTTCAAGAGAAGTTCACGGTGCTGCACCACCAGCTGCGGCGCGACACGGCGACATTGGCCACCGATGCGATCGAAAAGACTATCCAAGGGTGAACAGGCCCGGCTGGCCTGGGACCCGATCGGCCTGCAGGCCGGCGTCGACGAAGCCGGTCGCGGCCCGCTGGCCGGCCCGGTGGTCGCCGCCGCGGTCATCCTCGACGACGGCAAGCGCATCCGCGGCCTGGCCGACTCCAAGATGCTGTCGCCGCTGCAGCGCGAAAAGCTCTACGACCAGATCATGGACAAGGCGCTGTGCTGCTCGGTGGCGCAGGCCAGTGTCGAGGAGATCGACACGCTCAACATCTACCACGCCACCATGCTGGCGATGAAGCGCGCGGTCGAAGGCCTGCGACTGAAGCCGGCGCGGATCCTGGTGGACGGCAACGCGTTGCCGCGCGTGGACGTGCTGGCCGAGGCCATCGTCGGCGGCGACGCCAAGATCAAGGCGATCTCGGCGGCTTCCATCCTGGCCAAGGTGCACCGCGACCGCCTGCTCGCCACCCTGCACGACGAGTTCCCGCAGTACGGCTTCGCCTCGCACAAGGGCTACAGCACGCCCGAGCACCTGGAGGCGCTGCGCACGCACGGCGCCTGCCGCCACCATCGCCGCTTCTTCAGCCCGGTCGCCGCCACGATGACGCTGGCCGAAGGTGGCGGCGTCACGATCACCGTCCAGTGACCGAAGCCGCGGCCGCGGTCATCCGCTCGACGGCCAATCCGCAATTCAAGTCGCTGCGCCTGCTGGCGCAGGAGAGCACGGCCTGGCGCAAGCAGGGCCGCATCTGGCTCGAGGGCGACCACCTCTGCCGCGCCGCGTTGGCGCGCGGCGTCCAGCCTGAGCTGGCGGTGTACGCGGAGTCCTGTCCGCCGCACCAGCAGCTGCCGGCCGCGAAGTCGCTGGTACTCGCCGATCCGCTCTTCTCCGCGCTCAGCACGCTGGAGTCGCCGGCGCGCATGGGCTTCGTGATCGCGGTGCCGGCCGTGCCGGCCCTCGATCCGCAAGCGGCGACCGTCGTGCTGGACCGGCTGCAGGACGCCGGCAACGTCGGCTCGGTGCTGCGCAGCGCCGCCGCCTTCGGCTTCCGGCAGGTGGTCGCGCTCAAGGGCTCGGCCGCGCTCTGGTCGCCCAAGGTGGTGCGCGCGGGCATGGGCGCGCATTTCGGGCTGTCGCTGTTCGACGCGGCCGAGCCGGGCCTGCTGGACCCATTGAAGGTGCCTCTGCTCGTCACCAGCTCGCATGGCGGCGAACTGCTTCACGCGGCTCGGCTGCCCTGGCCGTGCGCCTGGGTGCTGGGCCACGAAGGGCAGGGTGTCTCCCCGGAACTGGAGCAGCGGGCGTCATTGCGCGTGCGCATCGAGCAGCCCGGCGGCGAGGAGTCTCTCAATGTCGCGGCCGCCGCGGCGATCTGCCTGCACGCCAGCGCCACTTCGGTGCGGCCGAGCACATCCGCCAAGCTATAATCAGAGGCTTTCCCGCAAACCCGTACGCCTAGCGCAGCCCCTCGCTCCTCCCCTGAACAAAAGCAACACCGGAAGTGCCTTTCCGGCTGCGTTTTGGGCGTACCCGACACCCTTTCGGAGAACCCAGTGCTTTTGTCCCAGCAGCGAGCCCAGCCTGCAGCCCTCCTGGCGCTCGCCGACGGCACGGTCTTCCCTGGTACCTCGATCGGAGCCCCCGGCTCCACCACCGGCGAGGTCGTGTTCAACACGGCCATCACCGGGTACCAGGAGATCCTCACCGACCCCAGCTACGCGCGACAGATCGTCACGCTGACCTACCCGCACATCGGCAACTACGGCGTGAACGAGGAAGACGTCGAGGCCGCCAGGGTCCACGCCGCCGGCCTGATCATCCGCGACCTGCCGCTGGTGGCGTCCAACTTCCGCACCAGCCTCACGCTGTCGGATTACCTCAAGCGCGAGAACACGGTCGGCATCGCCGACATCGACACCCGCAAGCTCACCCGCATCCTGCGCACCCAGGGCGCGCAGAACGGCTGCATCCTCGCGCTGCAGCCCGGCCAGGAGATCACCGCGGAGCTGATCGAGAAGGCCGTCGCCGAAGCGCGCAAGGCGCCCCCCATGAACGGACTCGACCTCGCCAAGGTCGTCTCCGCCGACAAGCCCTACGACTGGACCCAGACCGAATGGGAACTGGGCAGCGGTTACGGCAAGCTGGACCAGCCCAGGTACCACGTGGTCGCCTTCGACTACGGCGTGAAGAAGAACATCCTGCGCATGCTGGCCGAGCGCGGCTGCAAGGTCACCGTGGTGCCGGCCAAGACGCCCGCTTCGGAGGTGAAGAAGCTCAAGCCCGACGGCGTGTTCCTCTCCAACGGCCCCGGCGACCCGGAGCCGTGCGACTACGCCATCGAAGCCACGCGCGAACTGGTCGAGGACGGCTACCCGACGTTCGGCATCTGCCTGGGCCACCAGATCCTGGCGCTGGCTTCCGGCGCCAAGACCTTCAAGATGAAGTTCGGCCACCACGGCGCCAACCATCCGGTCAAGGACCTGGACAACGACCGCGTTTCCATCACCAGCCAGAACCACGGCTTCGCGGTGGACGAGAAGACCCTGCCGGCCAACCTGCGCCCCACGCACGTGTCGCTCTTCGACGGCACGCTGCAGGGCCTGGCCCGCACCGACAAGCCCGCGTTCTGCTTCCAGGGCCACCCGGAAGCCTCGCCGGGCCCCCATGACATCGGTTATCTGTTCGACAAGTTCACGGGCTTGATGGACGAGAAAAAAGGGACGAGAGGCTAGGGGCGAGGGACGAGGGTGGAAGTCAAGAGCTACAAGGATCTGGTTCTCTGGCAGAAGGCCATGGATATGACGGAAGCCGTCTATCGCGTGTCCGGTGAACTGCCGGGGGACGAGCGCTTTGGCTTGATTTCCCAGATCCGCAGAGCTGCGGTCTCTGTCCCTGCCAATATTGCGGAAGGACATCAGCGAGCGTCCACCAAGGACTTTCTCCGGTTCCTTTCAATCGCGAGCGGCTCGCTCGCCGAAGTGGAAACGCTGGTCGAACTGGCGTTCCGTCTGCATTCAATTCAAACAACTTCGGTGGCCGACGTGGCTGGCCGGGCTGATGAAGTCGGAAGGATGCTCCGCTCGCTGCAAAAGCGGTTGGACGAGAAGCTGTCTTCCCCTCATCCCTCGTCCCTCGCCCCTCGCCCCTGAATCTTCAATATGCCCAAGCGCACAGACATCAAGAGCATCCTCATCATCGGCGCGGGCCCGATCATCATCGGGCAGGCGTGCGAGTTCGATTATTCGGGCGCGCAGGCCTGTAAAGCGCTGCGTGAGGAAGGCTACAAGGTCATCCTCGTCAACAGCAATCCGGCGACGATCATGACCGACCCGAACACGGCCGACGTCACCTATATCGAGCCGATCTCGTGGGAAGTGGTCGAGCGCATCATCGCGAAAGAGCGCCCGGACGCGATCCTGCCGACCATGGGCGGACAGACCGCGCTCAACTGCGCGCTCGACCTGTTCCATCACGGCGTG
>JAEWBU010000131.1 GCA_023390985.1 Pseudomonadota bacterium | reverse complement strand
GTCACGCGCCATCCGACGCGCGAAGAGGTTGCCGCCATCCTGCGCGACTTCGATCCCGACATCCTGCAGACCGACATCGACGACCTGGACGGGCTCGACCTGCCGCGCACGCTGAGCGTGCTGCCGGTGATGCGGCCCGGCGCGATGGCCGCCTGCGCGCTGCCGCGCCGCGTGCTGTTCGAGGGTCCGGTCAGCGGCAGCGGCCGGACTACCGACTGGCAGCAGGCCGCAGAGCTGGCGCGCCGCGCCGAGGTCATCCTCGCCGGCGGACTGCACGCCGCCAACGTCGGCGACGCGATCCGCCAGGTGCGGCCCTTCGGAGTCGACGTCTCCAGTGGCGTCGAGGCCAGTCCCGGAACCAAGAGCATCCAGAAGATAGAGCAGTTCGTGGCTGCCGCGCGCGCGGCGGCAATGGAGACCGCATGAGTTCGAATCAGGTTCACGCCGCGGGCTTCGACCCCGCCCAACTACTGGCCGACGAGCTGGCGGGAAAGTATCCCGACGCACGCGGCCGCTTCGGCCCCTTCGGCGGCCGCTACATCCCCGAGACGCTGGTGGCCGCGTTCGAGAAACTCGAAGCCGCCATCGGGCAACACCTGCACGCGAAGGATTTCCAGGAGGAGCTCGCCGGCGAGCTGCGCAACTGGGTGGGCCGTCCCACCGCGCTCACGCAGGCGAAGAGCCTGTCGAAGGCCTGGGGCGCCGACGTGTGGCTCAAGCGCGAAGACCTCGCGCATACCGGCGCGCACAAGATCAACAATGCGCTGGGGCAGGCGCTGCTGGCCAAGCGGCTGGGCGTCAAGCGCATCGTCGCCGAGACCGGCGCCGGGCAACATGGCGTGGCCACGGCCGCGGCCTGCGCGCGCGTCGGGCTGCCGTGCACGGTGTACATGGGCGCGGTGGACATGGAGCGCCAGGCGCCGAATGTCGGCCGCATGAAGTTGTTGGGCACCACCGTCGTCCCCGTGACCAGCGGTGACCAGACGCTGCGCGCCGCCATCGACGAGGCCTTCCGCGACTGGGTCGCCAATCCCACGGACACCTTCTACATCATCGGCTCCGCCGTCGGCCCGCACCCGTTCCCGTACCTGGTGCGCGAGCTGCAGGCGGTGATCGGCAAGGAAGCGCGCGCCCAGATGCTGGAGCGCACGGGCAAACTACCCGACGCGGTGATCTCCTGCGTCGGCGGCGGCTCGAATGCCATCGGCATGTTCCACCCGTTCATCGGCGATGCGTCGGTGGAGATCATCGGCATCGAGGCGGGCGGCAAGGGCCCCGCGCTCGGCCAGAACGCCGCCACGCTCGCCTACGGTCGCCCCGGCGTGCTGCACGGTGCGTACTCGCTGCTGTTGCAGGACCCCGATGGCCAGATCCAGGAGACGGATTCGGTGTCGGCAGGTCTCGACTATCCCGGCGTCGGCCCCGAGCACTCACTGCTGTTGTGGGCCGGCCGCGTGCGCTACGAAGCAGCCACGGACGATGATTCGCTCGCGGCGCTCACCGAGTGCTGCCGCAGCGAAGGCATCCTGCCGGCCATCGAGTCCGCGCATGCGCTGGCGGGCGCGAAGCGCTGGGCGAAAGTGAATCCGGGGAAGCGGATCCTCATCGGCCTTTCCGGCCGCGGCGACAAGGACATGCCCACCCTGCAGCGCACGGTACTGGCGGACAGCAAATGACACCCAGCGAAAAGATCAGCACCGCGATCCGGCAGGCTCCGGGCGGCACCGCCATCGTCGCCTTCGTGACGGCGGGCTTTCCGAGCCGGGAAAAATTCCGCGAGCACCTCACGCAGGTGGGCAACGAGGCCGACGTGGTCGAGATCGGCGTGCCGTTCACCGATCCCATGGCCGATGGCATGACCATCCAGCGCTCCAGCCGCGAGTCCCTGCGCCAGGGCTTCACGCTGCGCTGGCTGCTCGCGGAGCTGGGCGCCATGACGCGTCCGAAGGCGCCGCTGCTGCTGATGAGCTACCTGAACCCGCTGCTGGCCTTCGGCCTGAAGGCGCTGGCGGAGCAGGCGGCACGCGCCGGCGTCTGCGGCTTCATCGTGCCGGACCTGCCGTTCGACGAGAGCGAGGAATTCCGCGCGGCGCTCGCGCCGCACGGCGTGGCGCTGATCCAGATGGTGACCCCGGTGACCACGATCGAACGGCGCGCACGCCTGTGCGCCGCCACCCAGGGCTTCGTGTACGCGGTCACCATGACCGGCGTCACCGGCCGCACCGCCTCGGTGCCCCCCGACGTCACCAGCTACCTCGACGCGGTGCGCGCCGTGTCCAAACTACCGGTGTGCGCCGGCTTCGGGATCCGCAGCCGCGAACAGGTCGAGCAGCTGCGCGGCCACGTCGCGGGCGTGATCGTCGGTTCGGCGCTTGTGGAAGTGATGGAAAACGGACAGGATGCCGGGCAATTCCTGAGATCCCTGCGCCCCGCCGGCGCCACCTAGCTCCTTGCAACACAAACTCCCCGGATACGCGATGCTCGCCGTGCTGCTCGGCGGGCTGTCGATGGTGAGCCCATTCTCCATCGATACCTTCTTTCCTGCCTTCCACGCCATGGAAAAGGCGCTGCAGGTGAACTCCTGGCAGCTGCAGCAGGTGCTCACCGCCTACATGCTGCCGTTCGCGTTCGCGTCGCTGGTGCACGGACCGTTGTCGGACGCCATCGGGCGGCGGCCGGTGATGATCTGGGGCATGGCGCTGTACACGGTGGGCTCGGTGGCCTGCACCCTGGCGCCTAACTACGGCTCGCTGATCGCGGCGCGCGTGGTGCAGGGCGCCACCGCGGGCGTCGGCGTGGTCATCGGCCGCGCCGTGGTGCGCGACCTGTACGACGGCGCGCGTGCCCAGCGGCTCATGAGTGTGATGACCATGATCTTCAGCATCGCGCCGGCGGTCGCGCCCATCGTGGGCGGCTGGGCACACGTCGCCTTCGGCTGGCGCGCGGTGTTCGCCTTCATGGTGCTATGCGGCCTGGTGTTCGCGTTCTCGGCCTGGTCGAAGCTGCCCGAGACGCTCAAGCCCGAAGCGCGCATCCCGTTCAACGGTCGCAACCTGGTGTCCACGTCGCTGACCGTGCTGCGTCACCCGGAATTCATCATGCTGGCGTTCGCGGCCGCGCTGAATTTCTGCTCGCTGGCCTGCTTCATCGGCTCCGCGCCGGCCATCGTCGAGACGCACTGGGGACTCGGCGAGACCTCGTACTGGATGCTGTTCCTGCCGGTGATCAGCGGCATCCTCGTGGGTGCGACCATCGCCGGCTACATCGCCGGCCGGCTGGACATGGTGTTCCAGGTGCGGGTCGGTATCGGCATCACTTTTTCCGTGGCGCTGATGCGCGTGCTGTGCCACCTGGCGATGGATGGCCTGCCCGTGCACCTGCAGCAGGCGTTGCTGTTCTTTGCCGCCATCGGTGCGCAGTTCGCATTCCCCGTGCTGACGCTGCGCATGCTGGACCTGTTCCCCGCGGCGCGCGGCACCGCGGCGTCTGCGCAATCCTTCGTCGCGCTGCTGGTCACGGCCTTCACGCTCGGCATCGTGGCGCCGAAGGTGCTGC
Organism: Pseudomonadota bacterium; assembly: GCA_023390985.1. Classification (GTDB taxonomy): domain Bacteria; phylum Pseudomonadota; class Gammaproteobacteria; order Burkholderiales; family Burkholderiaceae_C; genus Ramlibacter. The sequence continues at coordinate 813 of JAEWBU010000131.1, read as the reverse complement.
CGCAGTTGCACTGGATAGCCTGGACTTCGCTGGGCTACACCATCGCGGCGGGCACCTGCTGGTTCCTCTCGCGCCGCTGGCACGAACGCACGGTACTCCAGGGCGCCTAGCATGGCGCCCACGAACACCCGGACACCTGACGCCGGCCTGGCTAACTACAGGGCCGCGACCCTCAATCCGAAGTCGCAGCGAACCTGAAGAAGAAGCGCGCCACGGGCTCACGCTCTTCATCGCTCGCTGCCCCGGCGCTGCCTTCACGGATGGTCTGCTCCGCTATCAGGTCGTTGCCGCTCTTCCAGAGCTGCACATGGGACTCGAAATTTCCCGTGCTCAGGGCCACGCGGCTGGTCAAGGCGCCATTGCTGCAGGTCCAGGCCTGGGGTCGCAGCTTCTCGTTCACACCTTTCGCGTTCCTGGCCTCGAACACGATCCTGCCGGACGCATCGACGACGACGCGCACGGCCGGTACCACGTCGGCAGGATCCTGCCGGGAATTCAGGCGCGGCGACTTGCGTGGCGGGGCATTCGTGCCGCGCTCGACGATCGACAGCAGCGAGCCTTCGACCGGCCACACAGCACCATAGGACCCCGCAAGCGCATTGGTCGGCGCCGGGATTCCCGTCGTCGAATAGTTGCCGGAAACAGCCACGCACTGGTTCGACGGAGGGTTTGCGACCCAATCGAACGGCGGCGTTTCAGACCCCTCGATGCGCGTCGCGCAAGCGGAAAGCAGCGCGCAGAGGGCGATACCGGCAGTGGCGAGTCCTCGTACCCAGATATTCGGCATCTTTCCCCCTTTGAGACCTGTCAGCC
>JAEWBU010000424.1 GCA_023390985.1 Pseudomonadota bacterium | reverse complement strand
GGTATTCGAACTTGTCGACCGCCTTCATCAGGCCGATGTTGCCCTCCTGGATCAGGTCCAGGAACTGCAGGCCGCGGTTGGTGTACTTCTTGGCGATGGAGATCACCAGGCGCAGGTTGGCCTCGATCATCTCCTTCTTGGCGTCGCGCGACGAGGCCTCGCCCTCGTTCATGCGCTTGTTGATCTCCTTGAGCTCCACCAGCGGCACGACCACGCGCGCCTGCAGGTCCATCAGCTTCTGCTGCAGTTCCTGGATCGGCGGGATGTTGCGGGCGATCACCACGCTCCACGGCTTGCCGGCGGCGGCCTGCTTCTCCACCCACTTCAGGTTCAGCAGGTTGGGCGGGAATTCCTTGATGAAGGTTTCCTGCGGCATGCCGCACTTGTCCACGATGATGCGGCGCAGCTCGCGCTCCTTCTTGCGCACGTCGTCGACCTGGCCGCGCACCATGTCGCACAGCTTCTCGATGGTCTTGGCCGTGAAGCGGATGGTCATCAGCTGCTCGGACAGGGCCTTCTGGCACTTCATGTAGTTGGGCGTGCCGTAGCCTTCCTTGTCGTAGGCCTTGTGCACCTTCTCGAACAGCTCGGCGATGCGGTCGAAGCGCTCCAGCGCCTGCGACTTGAGCTCCTCGAGCTTCTTGGTCAGCGCCTTGGAGCCGCCGTTGCCGTCGTCGTCGTCGTCCGCGTCGAACTCGTCGAAGTCCTCCTCGGCCACGTAGTCGTCGGCTTCGTTCGGGTTGGAGAAGCCGTCGACGATGCTGGAGATGACGACCTTGCCTTCGCGGATGTCCGCGGCCAGCCGCAGGATCTCGGCGATGGTGGCGGGCGAGGCGGAGATGGCCTCCATCATGGCCTGCAGGCCGCCTTCGATGCGCTTGGCGATCTCGATCTCGCCCTCGCGCGTGAGCAGTTCCACCGTGCCCATCTCGCGCATGTACATGCGAACCGGGTCGGTGGTGCGGCCGAATTCGCTGTCCACGGTGGACAGGGCGGCCTCGGCTTCCTCTTCCGCTTCCTCTTCGGTGGCGGCGGTCGGGCCGGTGTTGGTCAGCAGCAGGGTCTCGGCATCGGGCGTCTGCTCGTACACCGCCACGCCCATGTCGTTGAGCATGGAGACCACCACCTCGAGCGTCTCGGCGTCGACCAGCTTCTCGGGGAGGTGGTCGGTGATCTCGGCGTGGGTGAGGTAGCCGCGCGTCTTGCCCAGCTTGATCAGCGTCTTCAGGCGCTGGCGACGCTTGGTCATCTCCTCTTCGGTGAGGATGGTCTCGTCGAGGCCGAACTCCTTCATCAAGGCCCGTTCCTTGGCCTTGCTGATCTTCATGCGCAGCGGCTTGACCTTCTCGGTCGTCGTCGTCTCGGCTGCGGGCTCTTCCGCGAATTCCGCCTCGATGTCGGACATGTCCTCGTCCTCGGTGGACTCGGACTTCTCGGCGCCCGCCTTGGGCTTGCGGCCGCGCTTGGCGCCCGTGGTCTTGGCGGGGGCGGAGCTTTCGGCGGCGGCGGCCTTGGGCGGGCGGCCGGGCTTCTTCTTCACCACCGGCTCGTCGGCGGCAGCCACGGTCGCCTTGGCGGCCTTCTTGGTCGGCTCTTCCTTGGCGGCGGCTTTCTCGGTCTTGGCGGTCGTGGTCTTGGTACTGCTGGGCACGGGCTTGGCTTTCGTGAGGGACTTCGGTTCGGCGGGGGCGGCGGAAGGCTTGACGACCTTCAACGCGGCCTTGGCGGAAGCGGAAGCGGGTTTGACCTGTTTTTTCGCGGCGGGTTTCGCGGGCTGCTTGGGCGACGCGGGTTTCGTGGCGGGCATTGACGGACCTCGGGCGATGGAGAAACGAAGATGCGCCACAAACTACCCGGCGCGGGCGACTGGAAGGCCTCGCGCGAGACGCGCAACGCCTTCCACTGGGCAAGATGGGTGGGCGAACATTTGGAGTGCAGTCCTTGCGGTGTGTTGGCGCTGTCGTGTCCGTCTTGGATGCACGGTCGGCCGGCCCGGAGGTGCTGCTGTCGCTCTTGCCGCTAGCAAACCCTACATTATATCTTTTCCTGGCCTTTTCAAGACCTTAGCGCTTGCCTCTGCTGCTGCAAGGAGGTGTTTCGACGGCTGAGCTCCAGCAGCCGCTCGTGCCGCGCAGGGTCGCTCTGCGGCATCCGGCTGGTCTCCTCGATCTCCGAGGCCAGCAGATCGATGTGGACCTCGAGCATGGACAGCCGCAGGTCCCGCTCGGTGGTGTCGATGTCCTCCACCACCCGGCTGAGCGGCTGGCTTTCGTCGTAGGCCATCAGCTGCTCGGCCCGGGCGGCGAAATCCAGGCCCTCAAGGCCGGCCTGCAGCGCCGCCCAGGGCTGGCCGCCGTGCTCATGCACGCCGGCGTCGATCCAGGAGAACAGGTCGCCCAGCGGCGGCTGCAGGCGGCACAGCACCTCGTGGTCGTGCTGGGTGAGTTGCTCCCAGGCGCCGGAGTTGCGCAGCAGGAGGCGGGCGATGGTCTCGGCATAGGCCACCGTGCGCCCCTTCACCGCCTGGCGCACGCCCGAGCCGTAGGCCCGGGGCTCGCGCGATTCGCGCGATTCACGCTTCGTGCGGCGTGGCCCGGCCTCGTTGCGCGGCACGCGCCAGAGCTCGCCGAGCTCGTGCGGTCCCACCTGCGAGCGTTCCGCGATCTCGGCGAACAGCTGGCGCTTGAGCGCCCCGTCGGGCATCAGCGCCCAGAGCGGCTGCGCCACGGTCAGCATGCGCGATCGGCCCTCGGCCGTGGACAGGTCGCAGTCCTCCGCGGCGGCCTCCAGCAGGAACACGCTCAGCGGCACCGCCTGCCGCACGTACCGCTGGAACTCCTCGCGGCCGAACTCGCGGATGAAGCTGTCCGGGTCGTGCTCGGCCGGCAGGAACAGGAACTTCACCGTGCGTGTGTCGGTGGCGTAGGGCAGGGCGCCCTCCAGCGCCTTGCGCGCGGCGCGGCGGCCGGCGGCGTCGCCGTCGAAGCTGAAGACCACGCTCTCGGTGAAGCGGAACAGCTTGTGCACGTGCTCGGGCGTGCAGGCCGTGCCGAGCGTGGCGACCGCGTTCGGGAAGCCGAGCTGCGCCAGCGCCACCACGTCCATGTAGCCCTCGGTGACCAGCACGAAGCCGGCTTCGCGCACCGCGTTGCGGGCCTCGTACAGGCCGTACAGCTCGCGGCCCTTGCTGAACACCGGCGTCTCGGGCGAGTTCAGGTACTTGGGCTTCTCGTCGCCCAGCACGCGCCCGCCGAAACCGATGCATTCGCCCTTGACGTTGCGGATCGGGAACATCACGCGGTCGCGGAAGCGGTCGTAGCGCTTGCCGTCTTCCTCGTTGACGATCACGAGGCCGCTTTCGGCCAGCAGCGGATCGTCGTACTCGGGGAAAACGCTGGCCAGGTTGCGCCAGCCGGCGGGTGCGTAGCCCAGGCCGAACTGGCGGGCGATCTCCCCGGACACGCCCCGGCCCTTGAAGTAGTCGATGGCGCGCGGCGATCCGCGCAGCTGCTTGCGGTAGGCCTGCCCGGCCTTCTCCAGCACGTCGGACAGCGTGGCCTGCTTCTGGCGCTGCTGCGCGTCGCGCTCGCGGTCCTGCGGCGATCGCTCGTCCTCGGGAATCTCCATCCCGTACTCGCCGGCCAGGTCCTTGACCGCGTCGATGAAGCCCATCCCCGCGTGCTCCATCAGGAAGCCGATGGCGTTGCCGTGCTTGCCGCAGCCGAAGCAGTGGAAGAACTGCTTGGTGGGGCTGACGGTGAAGGAAGGGCTTTTTTCCGAATGGAAAGGGCACAGCCCCGAGAAGTTGGCCCCGGTCTTCTTCAGCTGGACATGGCGGCCGACGATCTCGACCACGTCCGCGCGGGCCAGCAACTCCTGGATGAACGACTGGGGGATGGCCATCGGCTCGGTATTCTTACTTAATGCCGTCGTCGACGGGTCGGGCTTACGCTAGCGGCAAGCCCCCCGGATCCAAGAACACAGGAGACAAGCATGGCCCGCATTTTCGACCAGGACCTGCCGCGCAACGCGGCCAATTTCGCGGCGATCTCGCCGCTCGCCTTCCTGGAGCGCTCCGCCGAGGTCTATCCGCAGCGCCTGGCCGTGGTGCACGGCGACCTGCGCCGCACCTGGTCCGAGCTGTACGCGCGCTGCCGGCAACTGGCTTCGTCGCTGCGCCGGCGCGGCATCGCCAAGGGCGACACGGTGGCGGTGATGCTGCCGAACACGCCGGCCATGGTCGAAGCCCATTTCGGCATCCCGATGGCCGGGGCCGTCCTCAATGCGCTGAACACAAGGCTGGATGCGCCCACCATCGCCTTCATGCTGGACCACGGCGAGGCCAAGGCCGTGATCGTGGATCCGGAGTTCGCGCCGGTGATGAAGAAGGCGCTGGCCTTGCGCACGCGCCAGGCGCCGCTGCTGGTGATCGACGTCGAGGACCCGGTCTACCCGGGGCCGGTCGAGCGCATCGGCGAGATCACCTACGACGCGTTCGTCGCGCAAGGCGACGCGCAGGAGCCCTGGGAACTGCCGGCCGACGAGTGGGACGCCATCGCGCTCAACTACACCAGCGGCACCACGGGCAATCCGAAGGGCGTCGTCTACCACCACCGCGGCGCGGCCATCAACGCCGTCTCCAACATCCTCGAATGGGACATGCCCAAGCACGCGGTCTACCTGTGGACGCTGCCCATGTTCCATTGCAACGGCTGGTGCTTCCCCTGGACCGTGGCGGCGCGTGCGGGCGTCAACGTGTGCCTGCGGCGCGTGGAAGCGCAGGCGATCGTCGATGCGATCCGCGGCCACGGCGTCACCCACTACTGCGGCGCGCCCATCGTGCACGGCATGCTGGTCAACGCGCCCGAGGAGATGAAGCGCGGCCTGCCGCGCGGCGTGAAGGCGATGGTGGCGGGCGCCGCGCCGCCGGCATCGATGATCGAAGGCATGGAGCGCATGGGCTTCGACCTCACGCACGTCTACGGACTGACCGAGGTGTACGGCCCCGCCACCGTCTGCCCCAAGCACGAAGAATGGGACGGCGTGGACATCGGCGAGCGCGCCCGCCTGAACGCCCGCCAGGGCGTGCGCTACCACCTGCAGCAGGGCGCGCGCGTGATGGACGCCGAGACCATGCAGCCCGTGCCCTGGGACGGCGAGACCATGGGCGAGATCATGTTCCGCGGGAACATCACGATGAAGGGCTACCTGAAGAACGCCCAGGCCACGCGGGAGGCCTTCGCGGGCGGCTGGTTCCACACCGGCGACCTCGCGGTGCAGTACCCGGACGGCTACATCAAGATCAAGGATCGCAGCAAGGACATCATCATCTCGGGCGGCGAGAACATCTCCTCGATCGAGGTGGAGGACGTGCTCTATCGCCATCCCGACGTGCTGGCCGCCGCGGTGGTGGCCCGGCCCGACCCGAAGTGGGGCGAGACGCCGTGCGCCTTCGTCGAGCTCAAGCCCGGTGCCGCCACCAGGCCCGAGGACATCGTGGCGCACTGCCGCAAGCACCTGGCCGGCTTCAAGGTGCCCAGGGCGGTGGTGTTCGGGGAACTGCCCAAGACCTCCACCGGCAAGATCCAGAAGTTCGAGCTGCGCAAGCAGGCCGGCAGCGCCACCGCCATCGACGTCTGAGCGCATGCTCAGTCCCGCCGCCGCCCACGTCCTCGCCCATCCGGGCGAGTTCCTGCGCCGCGTGCTGGGCAGCTTCGTGCGCAACCAGGGGCTGCTGCTGGCCGGCGCGGTGGCCTACTACGCGCTGCTGTCCGTGGTGCCGCTGCTGATCCTGGCGGTGATCGGCCTGTCGCACTTCGTCGACCAGCGCCTGCTGCTGGAGACGCTGAGCCGCTACCTCGAGTGGCTGATGCCGGGGCAGTCCCAGGCCATCGTGCGCGAGCTGTTCGCCTTCGTCACGCACCGCGACGTGCTGGGCTGGGTGCTGCTGGGCACCATGCTGTTCTTCAGCTCGCTCGCCTTCACCGTGCTGGAGAAGGCGATGTCGGTGATCTTCCTGCACCGCGTGACGGTTCGGCGGCGGCACTTCCTCGTCTCGGCGCTGCTGCCTTACTGCTACATCGTGTGTCTGAGCTTCGGGCTGCTGGTGGTGACGGTGGTGTCGGGCGGCCTGACGTCGCTGAGCGACGAGAGCCTGGCCGTGCTGGGGCGGGAGTGGTCGCTGAGCGGGCTGTCGCGCGTGCTGCTGTACCTGCTCGGGTTCACCGGCGAGGTGTTCCTGCTCACCTCGCTGTACATCGTGATGCCGGTCGGCCGGCTCACCTGGCGGCACGCGCTGCCGGGGGGCGTCACTGCGGCATTGCTGTGGGAGATCACGCGGCACGTGCTGGTCTGGTACTTCAGCACGCTGTCGCAGGTGAGCGTGGTCTACGGCTCGCTCACCACCGCCATCGTGGTGCTGCTCAGCCTGGAGATCGCCGCCACCTTCCTGCTGCTGGGCGCGCAGGTGATCTCCGAGTACGAGCGCATCGACCGCCAGGAGAAGAAGGCCGAAGCCGCCCAGTGAGGGGCGGCCGGCTTCTTCAATCGCCCATCACCACGCCTTCGCGGCGCGGGTCGGCCCCGCCGAACCAGAACAGCTCACCGTGCGCCTGGCCGCGCGTGATGGCCTGCAGCCCGCTGGTCATCGCCTGCTCGCGCACTTCGGCGCCGTGCGCGCGCAGCGCCTCCACGGTGGCGGTCGGGAAGCGTTTCTCTTCCAGGATCGTGGGCCCGTTGAGCGACGCGAAGTTGGGCAGGTTGATCGCCTGCTGCGGCGTCATGCCCCAGTTGAGCGCGCCGTAGATCGTCTTGGCGGTGAAGTGGATGATCAGCGCGCCGCCAGGGCTGCCGCCGCTCATCACCAGCTGGTTGTCGGCCTTGTCGAACACCAGCGTGGGCGCCATCGAGGAGCGCGGCCGCTTGCCGGGCTGCACGCGGTTGGCGACGGGCCGGCCCTGGGCGTCCGTGGGCGCGAAGCTGAAGTCGGTCAGCTCGTTGTTCAGCAGGAAGCCGCGCACGAACTGGCGCGATCCGAACTGGTCCTCGATGGTCGTGGTCATCGCGATCGCGTTGCCGAAGCCGTCCACGATGCTGATGTGCGAGGTGCCGTACTCAGGCTGATCGGGCATCGGCGCGAAGCCGCTGCGGGCGACGCCGGGCGATCCGGGCTGCGCCACCTTCATGCTCTGCGGACCGATCAGCCGCGCGCGTTCCGCCAGGTAGGCCGGCGCCAGCAGCGACATCCAGGTGCCGCCGGGCGGCTGCACGAAGTCCGGGTCGCCGAGGAATTGCGCGCGATCGGCGAAGGCCAGGCGCGCGGCCTCGGTGTACAGGTGCAACCAGTCCGCGCCGGGGAGGCCGTCCGCGGCCAGCGGCAGCGAACCCGCGTTGGTGTTCGAGAGGATGCCCAGGATCTGCCCGATGGCGATCGCGCCCGAGCTCGGTGGCGGGAAGCCGCAGATGCGGTAGCCCTTGCCATGCGCCTGGTAGTCATGGCACAGCGGCGCGCGCTTCTTCGGCTGGTAGCCCGCCAGGTCGGCCGACGTCAGTTTTCCGGGATTGGCCGGGTGCTTCTGCACCTTGTCGACGATGGCCTGCGCGATCTCGCCTTCGTGCAGGGCCTTCGAGCCTTCGGCGGCGATGCGGCGCAGCACCGCCGCCAGTTCCGGATTGCGCAGCGTGCTGCCCATGTCGCGCGGTTCGCCGTCGGCCTTGTAGAAGTAGGCGGCGGCGGTCGGGTCCTTCTTCAGGTGCGCTTCGGCCTTCAGCAGCGTGTTCAGGCGCGGGCTCACGCGGAAGCCGTTCTCGGCCAGCACGATGGCCGGCTGGAACAGCGTGGCCCAGGGCAGCTTGCCGTGCTGCCTGTGCGCCATCTCCAGCATGCGCACCGTGCCCGGCACGCCCACCGAGCGGCCGCCGACGACGCCCTCGTAGAAGGGCAGGGGCTTGCCGTCGGCGCCCAGGAACAGCTTCTCGTCGACCGCGGCCGGCGCGGTCTCGCGGCCGTCGAAAGCCTCGACCTCGCTGCCCCTGGCGTGCAGCAGGAACGCGCCGCCGCCGATGCCGCTGGACTGCGGCTCGACCAGCGTCAGCACCATCTGCACCGCCACGGCGGCGTCGACCGCCGAACCGCCGGCCCGCAGCACCTGGTAGCCCGCGTCGGTGGCCAGCGGATTGGCCGCCGCGACCGCGAACTTCCTCGTCGCCCAGCCCGGCTTCTCGGTGTAGCCCGAGGCCGCTTCCGGCTGGACCGGCGGCTGGTAGCTGAAACTGGAGGGTGCGCCGGCGCAAGCGGCCAGCAGGGACGTGGCGGCGAGGGCCGCGAGCCTGGGATTCATGGCGTCTCCCGTTGAGAAGGGAGGCGCATCCTAATCCCGGGCCGCGCGGCCGGGGAGTGTCAGCGGGGGGCCAGGCGGATGGCGCCGTCGAGGCGGATCGTCTCGCCGTTGAGCATGTCGTTCTCGAAGATGTGGCGGGCCAGCTTGGCGTAGTCCTCGGGCGTGCCCAGGCGCGAGGGGAAGGGCACGGCCGCGGCCAGCGACTCCTGCACTTCCTTGGGCATGCCGAACATCATGGGCGTGCCGAAGATGCCGGGAGCGATGGTCATGACTCGGATGCCGCTGCGCGCGAGGTCGCGGGCGATCGGAAGGGTCATGCCGACCACGCCGCCCTTGGACGCGCTGTAGGCGGCCTGGCCGATCTGGCCGTCGTAGGCCGCGACCGAGGCGGTGGAGACGATGCAGCCGCGCTCGCCGGTGGATTCCGGCTCGTTCTTGCCCATGGCCTCGGCGGCCAGGCGGGTCATGTTGAAGGTGCCGATCAGGTTGACGGTGATGCACTTGGTGAACACGGCCAGGCTGTGCGCGCCGTTCTTGCCCACGGTCTTCTCGGCGGGCGCGATGCCGGCGCAGTTGACCAGGCCCATCAGCTTGCCCATGGACACGGCCTTGGCGACCACCGCCTGGCCGTCGGGCTCCTGGCTGACGTCGCACTTGACGAAGGCGCCGCCGATCTCCTTGGCGATGGCCTCGCCCTTTTCGACCTGCATGTCGGCGATGACGACCTTGCCGCCGGCGGCGGCCAGCATGCGCGCCGTGCCTTCACCCAGGCCCGATGCGCCGCCGGTGACGATGAAGACCTTGCCCTTGATGTCCATGAGTTGTGCTCCTGTGGTTGACGTACACGTCAATTATCAGGGTGAAAAAAGGCCGCTTGCGCGGCCTGCCCGTGAATGCTCCAGACGGTCACTTGAACCCGACGCGATCCAGCATCTGCTGGATCTTGACCTGGTTCGCGCCGACGGCGGCCAGCGGGATGGTCTCGGCCTTGAAGTCGCCGCCGCCGCTCATGGCCTGCAGCGCGGGGTTGTTGGTCTTGACGCCCTTGGCGGTCGGCCACTCGTTGTTGCCGTTGGCGAAGTAGTTCTGGGCTTCCGGGCTGGCCAGGTACTCGAGGAACTTGACCGCGGCCGCGGTGTTCTTCGAGTTCTTGGCCACCGCGCCGCCGGCGATGTTCACGTGGGTGCCCCAGCTCTGCTGGTTGGGGAATACGACCGACACCTTCTCCATCGCGGCGCGGTCCTCGGGCTTGTCCGAACGCAGCATGCGGGCGATGTAGTAGCTGTTGCTCACCGCGATCTGGCATTCGCCGGCGGCCACGGCCTTGATCTGGTCGGTGTCGCCGCCCTTGGGGTCGCGGGCCAGGTTGGCGTGCAGGCCCTTGATCCAGTCCTGCGCCTTGGCCTCGCCCAGGTGCTCGGTCACGGCGCCGAACAGCGACAGGTTGTACGGGTGCGAGCCGGAGCGGATGCAGATCTTGCCCTTGTTCTTGGCGTCGGCCAGTTCCTCGTAGGTGTCCACGTCCTCGCGCTTGACGCGCATCTTGTCGAACACCACCACGCGCGCGCGGGTCGAGAAGCCGAACCACGGCGTGCCCTCGGCGGTGGTTGCGCCGCGGTACTGGGCGGGGATGGCGTCTTCCAGCACCTTGGACTTGACCGGCTTGAACAGCCCGTCGGTCTCGCCCTTGTACAGGCGCGCGGCGTCCACCAGCAGGATCACGTCGGCGGGCGAGGCGGCACCCTCGGCCTTCAGGCGCGCCAGGATGCCGGCGTCGTCGGCGTCCACGCGGTTGATCTTGATGCCGGTGGCCTTGGTGAAGTTGCCGTACAGCGCCTCGTCGGTGGAGTAGTGGCGCGCGGAGTAGAGGTTGAGCACCTGTTCCTGGGCGAACGACGGGGCGGCGAGGGCGGCCAGCGCGAGGGCGGCGGCCAGGGCTTTACGGGACATGCAGGTGCTCCGGTGGATGAGAAAAAGGTTGGGTCGGATAGTAAACCAAACACGAATCATTCTCAATTGCAGGCGGAGTCGGCGGCGGAAATAAAAAAGCCCCAGCCTTTCAGCTGGGGCGAGCGTCGCTTCGCTCCCTCGCCCGAGGGCGAATAAAAAAGCCCCAGCCTTTCAGCTGGGGCTACCGTCGCTTCGCTCCCTCGCCCAAGGGGCGCAATAAAAAAGCCCCGATCTTGCGATCGGGGCTAAGGATCCCTGAACCCGAGAAGGGTGTCGAAAGGACCCGAGGAGACAACCTGAAGAACTCTCGGTCGATCACGAGAGTTTCCTATAGAGGCTCCGTGATGGGTAGAGTTCCGACTCCAGTCACTTGCGGGCCGGAACTTCCATTTCAAGGGCTCAGCGCTTGGCGGCGCGGGCGGTCGTGGCCTTGCTGGCGTTGACGGCCGTGCTGGCGACGGCGTTGAAGTTGGCTTCCGCCACTTCGGTGGCCTGCTTGACGGCCTTCTGCACCGACTCGAGGGCGTTGTTTCCGGCGGCCACGGCGCTCTTGAACACGGCGACGGCGGTCTCGGAGCCGGCGGGCGCGTTCTTGGCGGCGTTGTCGACCACGGCCATGAACTTCTTCTGGGCGTCGGCGGCCTGGCTTTCGAAGGTCTTGCCGAACTCGGCGCCGGTGCCGGCGGCGATGTCGTACAGGTGACGGCTGTAGGCGGCGGTCTTCTCGGCCAGGGGCTGGAACAGGCTGGCTTGCAGGGCCAGCAGTTCCTGGGCGTCCTTGACGCTCAGCAGCGACTGGGTGGTGCCGGCGGCTTCGGCCAGGGCGGCCTTGGACGCGGTCATGTTCAGCTCGACGAGCTTCTCGACGCCTTCGAAGGCCTTGTTGGTCAGGCCGAAGAGGGTTTCGACGGTGGCCTTCTGGGAGGCCAGGACTTGTTCAGCGGTCAGCATTGCGGGATCTCCTGGGTGGTGGGTCGGACGCTGCGCTGATGGGCCTCAAGCCGTCATGTTGCAGTGCAGCATGAGTCCAAGTATAGGGACCTGGACAGGCGATGCAAGTCTTTTTTGCTGCGTTGCAACAATTCTGGAGGCCCGCACCTAGAACAATGCCGCCATGCAGGTCTTCTACGCCACGCAGTTCGTGCTTCCGCTGCCGCCGGGCCACCGTTTCCCGATGGGCAAATACCAGCTGCTGCGTGACCGGCTGGCGGATGAGCTGCCGGACATCCAGCTCATGCAGGCCCTTCCCGCCACCGACGGCGAACTGGCCCTGGCCCATACGCCGGGCTACATCCAGGGCATCGGCGACGGCACGGTCGAGCCGGCCATCCTGCGCGAGATCGGTTTCCCCTGGAGCCCGGCCATGGCCGAGCGGGCCCGCCGCTCGGTCGGCGCGACCATTTCGGCCTGCCGGGTCGCATTCGCCGAAGGCGTGGCCGCCAACATCGCAGGCGGGACCCACCACGCGAGCGCCGATCGCGGCGGCGGCTTCTGCGTGTTCAACGACGCCGCCGTCGCCGCCCGGCTGATGCAGGCCGAACAGGCCCGCCGCGGCCGCCGCCTGCGCGTGGCCGTCGTCGACCTGGACGTGCACCAGGGCAACGGCACGGCGCGCATCTTCCGCAACGACGACAGCGTGTTCACGCTCTCGATCCACGGCCAGAAGAACTTCCCGTTCCGCAAGGAGCCCTCGGACCTGGACGTCGATCTCCCCGACGGCTGCGCCGACGACGAGTACCTCCATGCGCTCGAAGGCGCGCTGGCCGAACTCGAACGCCGCTTCGACCCCGGACTCGTGATCTACCTCGCCGGCGCCGATCCGCACGAGGGTGATCGCCTCGGCCGCCTGAAGCTCACCTGGGACGGCCTGGAGGCGCGCGACCGCCGCGTGTTCGACTGGGCCTGGGAACGCGGCCTGCCGCTCGCGTTCGCGATGGCGGGCGGCTACGGTCGCCGCATGGAAGACACCGTGCAGGCGCAGATGAACACCTTCGGCGCGGCGCTGTCGTACTGGCGCCGCTGGCAGAATCGCCGGCGATGAGCGACAGCCCCGCCGCCCCCGCACGGCCCCAGCCCGAAACGCGCAGCGCCTACAAGGCGTTCCGCACGATCAGCACCCGCTGGATGGACAACGACGTGTACGGCCACGTCAACAACGTCGTCTACTACAGCTGGTTCGACACCGCGGTGAATGCCCACCTGATCGAGCGCGGCGCGCTCGACATCCACGGCGGCGACACCATCGGCCTGGTGATCGAGACCCAGTGCAACTACTTCGCCCCGCTGGCCTTCCCCGAGAACGTGGAAGCGGGCATCCGCGTGGCGCGCCTGGGCGGCTCCAGCGTGCGCTACGAGGTGGGCCTGTTCGCCGCCGGCGCGCCGACCACGGCCGCCAGGGGGCATTTCGTGCATGTCTACGTGGACCGGGCGACGCGCCGTCCGGTCGCGCTGCCGGCCCGGCTGCGGGCGGTCCTGGAGGAATTGCAATGAGCGCCGACTACACCCGGGCCGAAGTGGCCGACACCGCCAGCGTCGAGACCGCGATCGAGACGCGCTTTTCGGCCCGCGCCTTCCTGCCCAGGGCGGTGCCGCGCGAGACGATCGAGCGGCTCCTCGAAGTGGCCAGCCGCGCGCCCTCGGGCACCAACACCCAGCCCTGGAAGGTGTACGTGCTGCAGGGCGCCAGCCGCGACTCGCTGGTGGAAAAGGTCTGCGCGGCGCACGACGCGATCTACGCGAATCCCGCGCTGGCTTCCGAGTACCACGAGGCCTACGACTACTACCCCGACGAGTGGGTGTCGCCCTACATCGACCGCCGCCGCGAGAACGGCTGGAGCCTGTACGGCCTGCTGGGCATCGCCAAGGGCGAGAAGGACAAGATGCATGCGCAGCACCAGCGCAACTTCCGCTTCTTCGATGCGCCGGTCGGCCTGATGTTCACGCTCGATCGCGTGATGGGCCGCGGTTCGCTGGTGGACTACGGCATGTTCCTGCAGAACCTGATGGTGGCCGCCCGCGCGCACGGGCTGCACACCTGCCCGCAGGCGGCGTGGAACGGCTTCGCGCGGATCATCCTTCCGCACATCGGCGCGGGCGAGAAGGAGATGCTGGTGTGCGGCATGTCGCTGGGGTACCTGGACGAGTCGCAGAAGGTCAACGGCTTCCACACGCCGCGCGAACCGGTCGCCGGCTTCACGCGCTGGCTCGAGTGAAAAGAAAAGAGGGCGCGGCACCGGTGCCTCGGTACCGCGCCCTGTGATGAAGAGCCGCCCCGCCGGACGGTCTTCCACGGCGGCCGCTGTCCGGACGGCCACCGAAACTTGCCAGCGAAATTTAGGCGGCGCCCCGAAAAAGGGCGGTAGGAAGGGCCGCCCAGCGGCCGTAGGCACCTGCCTACAGCTGAGGTACTCGCGATGGTTGGTATGCTCGGCGGTGGCCTGCAACAGGCCTCATTCCGAGGAGATTTCCCCATGAGATTCACCCGCTCCATCGCGATGGGGTTGGCGTTCCTGCTCCCGCAACTCGCGCGGGCCGCCGAGTTCGACGGCCGCCAGCTCTCGGGCGCGTGGGGCGTGCCGTTCGCGGGCATCCTGCTGTCGATCGCGCTGCTGCCGATTCTGGCGCCGAGCTTCTGGCACCACCATTTCGGCAAGGTCGCCGCCGCCTGGTCGCTGGCCTTCCTGGCGCCGTTCGCGATCGTGGTCGGTCCCGGCATCGCAGGCTCGGCCTTCGTCCACGCGCTGGTGGGCGAGTACATCCCGTTCGTGGTCCTGCTCACCGCGCTGTTCACGGTGGCGGGCGGCATCTACATCCGCGGCAACCTGCACGGCAGCCCGGGGCTCAACACCGCCCTGCTGGCCATCGGTGCGGTGCTGGCCAGCTTCATGGGCACGACCGGCGCTTCGATGCTGCTGATCCGGCCGCTGATCCGCGCCAACGACAACCGCAGGCATCGCGCGCACGTGGTGGTGTTCTTCATCTTCATCGTGTCCAACGCGGGCGGCTCGCTCACGCCGCTGGGCGACCCGCCGCTGTTCCTGGGCTTCCTGAAGGGCGTGGACTTCTTCTGGACGGTGGGCCACATCTTTCCGGAGACGCTGTTCCTCGTCGGTTCGCTGCTGGCGATCTTCTACGCGCTCGACAGCTGGTACTACCACCGCCGCGAAGAGATCCAGCCGCGCGATCCCACCCCGGACACGGCCAGGCTGGGCTTCGAAGGCGCGCGCAATTTCTGGCTGCTGGGCGTGATCGTCGGACTGGTGCTGATGTCCGGCCTGTGGAAGTCGTCCGTGATGTTCGACATCGCCGGCACCGAAGTCGGGCTGCCGGGCGTCGTGCGCGACCTCGGGCTTGTCGCGGTCACGATCATCTCGATGGCCTTCACGCCGAAGGCGGTGCACGAGGCCAACCAGTTCTCCTGGGCACCGATGCAGGAAGTCGCCAAGCTCTTCGCCGGCATCTTCCTCACCATCATCCCCGTGATCGCGATGCTGCGCGCGGGCGTCGACGGCCCGTTCGGCGCGGTGATCGCCGCCGTCACGCGTCCCGACGGTTCGCCCGATCCCGCGATGTATTTCTGGGCCTCGGGCCTGCTCAGTTCCTTCCTGGACAACGCGCCGACCTACCTGGTGTTCTTCAACACCGCGGGCGGCGATCCGCAACTGCTCATGACCACGCTGGCCCCGACGCTCGCCGCGATCTCCGCCGGCTCGGTGTTCATGGGCGCCAACAGTTACATCGGCAACGCACCCAACCTCATGGTCAAGGCGATCGCCGAGGACCGCGGCGTGAAAATGCCCAGCTTCTTCGGCTACATGGCCTGGTCGGTGGGCATCCTCGTCCCGCTGTTCGTCGTCATGACCCTCATCTGGTTCCGCTAACCCCCTTTCCTCCATGAACAAGCCTTCCATCCTGGTCGCACGCGCGGTGTTCCCCGAGGTGATCGCGCGCCTCCAACAGCATTTCGACGTCGAGCAGAACGCCTCCGACGAGCCGCTGACGCGCGAGCAGCTGCTGGCCCGCCTCCAGGGCAAGGCCGGCGTCTTCACCACCGGCGGCGAACGCATCGACGCCGAGCTGCTGGCAGCCTGCCCGCAGCTGCGCATCGCGGCCAACATGGCCGTGGGCTACAACAACTTCGACCTGCCGGCGATGACGGCGGCCAAGGTGCTGGGCACCAACACGCCCGACGTGCTGACCGAAACGACCGCCGACTTCGGCTTCGCGCTGCTGATGGCCACCGCCCGCCGCATGGCCGAGAGCGAGCATTTCCTGCGCGCCGGCCGGTGGAAGAAGTGGTCGTACGACCTCTTCGCCGGCGCCGAGGTGCACGGCAGCACGCTGGGCATCCTGGGCATGGGCCGCATCGGCCAGGGCATCGCCCGGCGCGGCGCGCACGGCTTCGGCATGAACGTGATCTATCACAACCGCTCGCGCCTCGCGCCCGAGCAGGAAGCGGCCTGCAAGGCCCGCTACGTGAGCAAGGAAGAACTGCTGCGCGAGGCCGACCACCTGGTCCTGGTGCTGCCGTACTCGAAGGAATCGCACCACGCCATTGGTACCGCCGAGCTGGCGAAGATGAAGCCGACGGCCACGCTGGTCAACGTGGCGCGCGGCGGCATCGTCGACGACGCCGCGCTGGCAAAGGCACTGCGCGACCGCCGCATCGCGGCCGCCGGCCTGGACGTGTTCGAGGGCGAGCCCTCGGTCCACCCCGACCTGCTGACCGTGCCCAACGTGGTCCTCACGCCGCACATCGCCAGCGCCACCGTCAAGACGCGCCTGGCCATGGCCAACCTGGCCGCCGACAACCTGATCGGCTTCCTGGTGAACGGCAAGCCCGTCACGCCGCTCAATCCCGAGGTGCTGGCCTGAACGCGATGGACACCTGGCTTCTCGCCGGCGTGGCCTTCGCCGCGCTGGCCGGCCTCGGCACCCTGGTGCTGGGCATCGTCCTGCTGGTCCGCAAGCCGCAGGACAACGGACGTGCCGAACTCATCGCCGCCAGCGAAAGGCTGGAGCGCGAGTTGCGGCGCGAGATCAGTGAATCGGGCCGCGGCGTGCGGCAGGAGACCACGCACACCCTGGCCACCTTCCAGGAAGCGCTGGTCAAGCAGGCGGCCGAGGCCACCCGCACGCAGAACGCGCAGATCGACGCCTTCGGCCAGCAGCTCGCGCTGCTGCAGAAGTCGCTGGCCGACACGCTCACCAACCAGCTGCAGGGCCTGTCGGAATCGAACGCGCGCCGCATCGCCGAGGTGCGCGCCACGCTCGAGGCGCAGCTGGCCATCCTGCAGCAGACCAACACCGCCAAGCTCGAGGAGATGCGGCGCACGGTCGACGAGAAGCTGCAGACCACGCTGGAAGCGCGGCTGGGCGAGAGTTTCAAGCAGGTGGCCGACCGGCTCGAGCAGGTGCACAAGGGCCTGGGCGAGATGCAGACGCTGGCGCAGGGCGTCGGCGACCTGCAGCGGGTGCTGACCAACGTGAAGACGCGCGGCATGTTCGGCGAGGTGCAGCTGGAAGCGCTGCTCGAGCAGGTGCTCACGCCTGAGCAGTACTCGCGCCAGGTGCAGACCAAGCCCAACAGCTCGGGGCGCGTGGACTTCGCCATCCGCTTCCCCGGCCGCAGCGCCGACGGCGCGCCCGTGTGGCTGCCGATCGACGCCAAGTTCCCGCGCGAGGACTACGAGCGCCTGCTCGACGCCCACGATCGTGCCGACACCGCCGCGGCCGAGAGCGCCGCGCGCGCGCTGGAAGTGCGCATCCGCACGGAGGCCAAGTCGATCTGCGAGAGCTACCTGAGCCCGCCGCACACCACCGACTTCGCCATCCTGTTCCTGCCGATCGAGAGCCTGTACGCCGAAGTGCTGCGCCGGCCCGGCCTGATGGACCACCTGCAGCGCGACTACCGCGTGACGCTGGCCGGACCCACCACGCTGCTGGCCATGCTCAACAGCCTGCACATGGGCTTCCGCACGCTGGCGCTGGAGCGGCAGGCGTCCGAGGTGTGGAAGGTGCTGGGCGCGGTCAAGACCGAGTTCGAGCGCTACGGCACCTGGGTCGAGAAGATCCGGGACCAGGTGCGAAAGGCCTCGGAGACCCTGGACAACGCGCAGACCCGCACCAACCAGATGCGCCGCGCGCTCAAGGTCGTGGAGGCCCTGCCCGAGGGCCAGGCGCAGGCGATGCTGCCGCTGGCCGCCGAAGACGAACCGGCCGCATGACAGGCGGCCTCACCGTCGAACTGGCGCGACTCATCACCGGCCAGGTGTTCCTGCATGCCAGCATGGCCGGCATGCGGCTGGCCACGCCACTGCTGGCGCTGCGGCACGGCTACAGCGAGGCGGCGGTCGGCGTGCTGCTGGCGCTGTTCGCGCTGACCCAGGTGTTCCTCGCGCTGCCCGCCGGGCGCTATGCGGACCGGCACGGCCTGAAGCGCCCGTTCGGGTTCGCCACCATCGCGGCCGCCGCCGGCTGCGCGATGGCCGTGATCTGGCCGGTGTTCCCGGTGCTGTGCGTCGCCGCGCTGCTGACCGGCGGCGCGACCGGCGCGGCCTCGATCGCGCTGCAACGCCACGTCGGCCGCGCGGCCGAAGGCGCGACGCAGCTGCGCAAGGTGTTCTCCTGGCTCGCCATCGGCCCGGCGTTCTCCAACTTCCTCGGACCGTTCGCGGCGGGCATTGCGATCGACCACGGCGGCTTCCAGCTCGCGTTCCTGCTGATGGCCGTGCTGCCGCTGGCCAGCTGGGCCTGGGTGCGCGGCACGCAGGAGCTGCCGCCCGTGCCGGTGCCGGAAGGCGAGCGCCCGCGCCCGGCCTGGGACCTGCTGCGCCAGACCGATTTCCGCCGGCTGCTGATGGTGAACTGGCTGCTGTCCTCGTGCTGGGACGTGCACACCTTCGTGGTGCCGGTGCTGGGCCATGAACGCGGGCTGTCGGCTTCGGTGATCGGCACCATCCTCGGCGCCTTCGCGGTGGCGGCGGTGGTGATCCGCATCCTGCTGCCCGTGCTCGCGGCCCATGTGCGCGAGTGGGCGGTGATCACCGGCGCGATGGCCGCCACGGCGGCGCTGTTCTGCGTCTATCCGCTGCTGGGCTCGGCCGTCGCGATGGGCCTGTGCTCGGTGCTGCTGGGCATGGCGCTGGGCTCGGTGCAGCCGATGATCATGAGCATGCTCCACCAGATCACGCCCGAGCACCGCCACGGCCAGGCCGTGGGCCTGCGGCTGATGGCGATCAACGCCTCGAGCGTGGCGATGCCGATGCTGTTCGGGCTGGCCGGCGCCACCATCGGCATCGCCGGCGTGTTCTGGGCGGTGGGCGCCGTGGTGGCGGGCGGCACGCGGATGTCGGTGCGCCTGCGCGACGCCGACCCTCACAGCTGATAGAAAGCCTTGATCACGTCCCAGGCGTCTTCGGGCTCGTCGGCGTAGCGGAACAGGTCCAGGTCGGCCGGCGAGATCACGCCTTCCTCGATCAGCACGTCGAAGTTGATCAGCCGCTTCCAGTACTGAGAGCCGAACAGCACGATCGGCACCTGCTTGGACTTCTTGGTCTGCACGAGCGTGATCACCTCGAACAGCTCGTCCAGCGTGCCGAAGCCGCCGGGAAAGGCCACCAGCGCCTTCGCGCGCATCATGAAGTGCATCTTGCGCAGCGCGAAGTAGTGGAACTTGAAGGACAGCGCCGGCGTGACGTACGGGTTGGCCGCTTCCTCCATCGGCAGCGCGATCGACAGCCCGACGCTGACGCCGTCGCCCTCGTAGGCGCCCCGGTTGGCCGCCTGCATGATGCCGGGGCCGCCGCCGGTGCAGATGAAGAGGCGGTCGTGCGGGTCCTTGCCCTCGCTGTAGCGGGCCACCAGCTTGCCGAAGGCGCGCGCCTTCTCGTAGTAGTGCGAGTTGCGGGCCAGGGCGCGGGCGCGGCGGATCACCGCCTCGTCGCCGCCGGCTTCGGCGGCCGTGACCAGCGCGTCCGCTTCCTCTTCGCTGCGGAAGCGGGCGCTGCCGAACACGACGATGGTGTTCTCGATGCCGTGCTGGTGCTGTTCCAGGTCGGGTTTGAGCAGCTCGAGCTGGAAGCGGATGCCGCGGGTTTCGCGGCGCAGCAGGAACTCGGGGTCGGCGAAGGCCAGGCGGCTGGCGTCGGGGTCCAGCGGCAGCCCGGCGTCGGAATGGGCCTGCAGCGTGGCCCAGGCGTCCGCGAGGCGTTTGTCGTGGAGGTTTCGATTCGTAGACATGAAACCATTTTGCGGGGAAAGCCGCGTGCCCGGGTTGGGCCGCCCGGCAGGGCTATTCCCCCAGCCAGCGCAGCAGCGGCTCGCGCGCGGGCGCGAGGCCCTTGTAGTCGAGCACGGCGGGCGACATCGAGGCGAGCGCTTCGCGCAGGCGCGCGGCCTTGGCGGGCGTGTCCACGACCGCGGTGAGCGGCGCCAGCATCACGCGGATGGTGAACACGGCCTGGCGCGTGCCCCGGCCCACGGGCAGGAAGGTCTGCCGCTCGGCGCGGAACCAGCACGCGCGAGCGAACGCCTCGTCGTCGCCGGCATCGGCCGGCCAGGGCGCGCGGATGGCGGCGCGGATGCTGGTCGTGGCGGGGCGAAGGGCTGACGGTCCACACGTGGCGCTCCCAGCGCTCGCCAGAGGTGGCCAGTCGCACCAGGTGGGCAGCTGCGGCGATGAGCGTCGCGCCGTCGGCCACCGGTGCGTGCACCGCCGCGAAGGGAAGGCCCAGCTTGTCTTCCGGCGCCCAGTGCGACGGCACGCAGACGCTGAGCCAGGGCAGGGTGCCGGTGTCGCCGTCGAGCACGGCGAAGTCTTCTTCGAACGAGAGTTCAAGGCGGCCCGGGTCGAAGTCCGGATGCCCTTCGCGCCGCGCCCGTTCGGCGATGGCCGCCAGCGCCGGGGCGGGATCGAAGCCCGGTACCTGCAGCCGCGAAGCGCCGGCGGCGACCACGCGCGCCTTCTCTTCGAACAGTGCACTGCCCGGCCGCAACGGCGTGAGCTGGCGATCGCCCGCCTGAAGCTTGCGAAGGCCCGGCTGCATGCGGAAGGGCGCGGCGATCAGCTCGAAGTCGAAGTCCACGGCGACAGGGAAGGGGGCGTAAAAAAGGCTCCTCGCGGAGCCTCTCTGGGTTCGCGGGACGCGGCCGCTCAGACGCGGCGGCGGTACTCGCCCGTGCGGGTGTCGATCTCGACCTTGTCGCCCTGGGCCACGAAGATCGGCACGCCGATCTCGAAGCCGGTGGCGATCTTGGCGGGCTTGAGCACCTTGCCCGAGGTGTCGCCCTTGACGGCCGGCTCGGTCCAGGTGATCTCGCGCTCGACGCTGGTGGGCAGTTCGACCGAGATGGCCTTGCCTTCGTAGAACACCACTTCGGCGGGCATGCCTTCCTCGAGGTAGTTCAGGGCGTCGCCCATGTTCTCGGCTTCGACTTCGTACTGGTTGTACTCGCCGTCCATCCACACGTACATCGGGTCGGCGAAGTAGGAGTAGGTGCACTCCTTCTTGTCCAGCACGATCTGATCCATCTTGTCGTCGGCCTTGAAGACGACTTCGGTGCCCTGGTTGGACAGCAGGCTCTTGAGCTTCATGCGCACCGTGGCCGCGTTGCGGCCGCCGCGGGCGTACTCGGTCTTGAGCACGACCCAGGGGGCGCCGTTCTGCATGATCACGTTGCCGGCGCGGATTTCTTGAGCGATTTTCATGGGGGTGAGGAAAGCGTGGGCGGTTGGTAGGCCGCGAGGCGCTGGCGGGGCTGGCGCGAGAAGGCGGCGGAAAGGCGCGAAGCCGTCGACCTTCCGATGGGCTGCCTCGCGCAAAGCCTTGGATTTTACCGCTTTTCCATGCGCCG
>JAEWBU010000419.1 GCA_023390985.1 Pseudomonadota bacterium | reverse complement strand
CCGGTCGGCCTGTTCCAGGTCTTCGAGCTGGGCCTGCTGGAGATCAAGGCGCACGTGATCGACTCGCTCGCCTATCCCGGCGGCCAGCCGATCGAGCTCTATCCGGACAAGCCGATCTACGACATCCCGGCCATCCCGGTGTGCACCGGCAAGGAACTGACCGACGCGCTGCTCAAGCAGATCGAGCCCTTCGGCGCGACCTTCCACCTGGGCCAGACCGTGTCCGTGGTGCAGAAGCAGGAGGACGGCCGCTTCTTCGTGCAGACCTCCAAGGGCACGCAGTTCCTGACCAAGACGATCTTCATCGCCGGCGGCGTGGGCGCGTTCGAGCCGCGCCTGCTCAAGGTCGACGGGCTGGACAAGTTCCAGGATTCGCAGCTGTTCTACCGCGTGAAGAACCCGGCCGACTTCGCCGGCAAGAACCTGGTGATCGTGGGCGGCGGCGACTCCGCGCTGGACTGGACGCTGAACTTCACCGCCGAAGGCCCGAACAAGGCCGAGAGCGTGATCCTCATCCACCGCCGCGACGGCTTCAAGGCCGCGCCCGCGTCGGTGGCCAAGATGCACGAGCTGTGCGAGCAGTACGAGATGCAGTTCATCGTCGGCCAGGTCACCGGCTACGAAGAGAAGGACGGCCGCCTGACCGGCGCCAAGGTGACGGGCGCCGACGGCGTCACGCGCGTGGTGCCGCTGGACGTGCTGCTGGTCTTCTTCGGCCTGTCGCCCAAGCTGGGCCCGATCGCCGACTGGGGCCTGGACATCGAGCGCAAGCAGCTGGTGGTGGACACGGAGAAGTTCTCCACCAACGTGCCCGGCATCTTCGCGGTGGGCGACATCAACACCTACCCCGGCAAGAAGAAGCTGATCCTCTCGGGCTTCCACGAGTGCGCGCTGGCCGCCTTCGCCGCGGCGCCGATCATCTTCCCCGAGAAGGGCAAGATCCACCTGCAGTACACGACCACGTCGCCCAAGCTGCACAAGGTGCTGGGCGTGGAAACGCCGGTGTTCGACTGAGCGCCGACGCAGCGTCGCCCCGCACCTCCTCTGTCATCCCCGCGAAGGCGGGGATCCAGAGCTCCCTGAAGAAGCGGCCCGCGGGCCGCTTTTCTTTTCGCCCTCCTCCGGCGGATGGACCCGGCTGAACATGGCCAGCAGCAGCAGGTCGTAGACGATCTTCAGCGCGCCTCCGATGACCAGCGGCCAGCCGAAGGCGGACAGCCCCAGCAGATAGCCGGCCAGGGCCGGGCTGGCGCTGGCCGCGAGGCTGCGCGGTACGGACGTCACGCCGGCCGCCGCGCTGCGCTCGGCGGGCGTGACGATCGCCATCACGTACGAACTGCGCGTGGGCACATCCATCTGCGACAGCGCGCTGCGCACCAGCAGCAGGCCGATGGCCCACGCGAGTTCGGTGCAGAACGGCATCGCGATCAGGCAGAGGCTGGACGGCAGGTGCGTGTACACCATCGTGCGCACGAGGCCGATCCGGTCGGCGATGCGCGCCGCGACCAGGTACGAGAAGGCCGTGAGCACCCCGGTCCAGAAGAAGATGGAAGCGGCGGCTTCGAGCGAAAGCCCGAAGCGCTGGTACAGCCAGAGCGCCAGCAGCGACTGCACGACGAAGCCGCCACCGAAGGCATCGAGGCTGAACAGGCCGGCCAGGAGATAGACGCGGCGGCGCGAGGGTCCGAGGCCTGACGATCGCCCGTCCTCCGGTGCTTGCGCCGCCCGCGTGCCCAGGCCCCGGTACAGGACGGCGACGAGGAGCCCCAGCACGGCATAGAGCAGGAACATGGCCTGCAGGCTCGTTCGCGTCGCCAGGCCGCCCTGAGCACTCAGCAAGCCCGGGAGCGCCGCCGCCAGGGCCCCGGCCGCCGCCGAAAGACTGCCGACCAGGCTGTACCGCGCGAACGCCGCCGTGCGGGCCCTGCCCTCGGCGCCCTGTGCCAGCAGGGCATGTTCAGCCGGCAGGAAGACGCTGGTGTCCCCGCCCGACGGATTGAGCGTGCCGACGAACGCCACCAGCATCAACGGCCAGAAGCTGCTGAACGATGCGACGCCCAGCCCGGTCGCCACCATCAGGCCGGTCGCGCCGAGCAGCAGCCGGCGGTGGCCCAGGCGCTGGCCCAGCAGGCCCGCCGCGAGCGTCAGCAGGCCGGAGCCGAGCAGCGTGGTCGTGGCGACCAGCCCGACCTGCAACGGCGTCCATCCCAGCTCCAGCAGGTACGCGGGCAGCAGCAGGCTGACGAATCCGTCGCCGAAGGCCCGCACGCCCCTGGCGGCGAGCAGCCGCCGCGAATCACAGGACGCCGATGGCGGCTGGGCGGGAAGTGGGGAAGGTCTTCGCAAGGCAGGTCTCCCAACCGGGCGCATGGCCCGTGATCAGGAGCAGCACTTGGACGCGGCGCGTCTGGAACCGGGGAGTCTGCTCGCTTCCCCGTGGAGGGTGGAATTCTATCCACGCAGGGGCCGCTCAGGACCCCCAGAGCAGCCGCCGGGCGATCCAGCCGATGGCGTCGTCGTCGCCCTGCACGCGCATCCACGACTTGCGCTTCTCGAGGATGCGGAACACGTCGCCGTATTCGGCGCGATGCACCACGCGGTGGTTCATGCCCGGGCCCGACCGCAGGTTGGCGACCGGGGCTTTCACGATGGCGTGCGGCGTGCGCGAGGTGAACCGCCTGGCCACCCACCCCGCGTCGTTCTCGAAGTCCACGACGCGCAGCCAGTCGCCCTTGCGTTCGACCACCTTGAGCGGATAGCCGCGACCCAGCTGGTACTGCACTTCGCCGGCCATGGTGGGCTCGGCGCGCATGTTCACGGTGTTGCCCTTGATGCTGACCATCTGGGCGCCGGACGAGGCCAGCAGGCCGGCGAACAGCGCGCCGCCGGCGAACAGGTTTCGGGTGATGCGTGCGAGTGTCATGACGGACGGACCGCGTGGCCGGTCCATAAGTTCCCGCCGAGCTTCGCTCGTGGCGCTCTCAGGCGCCCAGGTGCGACAGCATGCGATCGAGCACCAGCGCCACCTCCGCGGTGCTGTCCAGGAAGTAGGCTGCGCGCGAGCTCGGGTCCTCGCGGCCGACGCGCACCGTCAGCCAGTCGTCGGGCGCGGACTCGAACACCGGCTCGTCGTTGACGTCGTCACCGAGGAAGATGGCGCAGCCGGCGCCGCTGCGGCGAACCAGTTCGTGCACCGCCCGGCTCTTGTCGGCCGATTCGAGCGGCATCACGTTCTCGACCATCTTGCCGCCGAAGGTGCGGTAGCGCTGCCCGAGCGGCTGCAGCAGCTGGCGGATGGCCGCCCTCGCCTGCTCGGGACTGCGGGACAGGCGGTAATGGAGCGCGAGCGACAGGCCCTTGTCCTCCACGCTCACGCCGAGCCGGGACAGCGCCTGGGCCTGCAGGGCGAGCAGGCGACGGGCCTCGTCGAGTTCGCCGGCGTGTTCCTCCGCGGCTTCGGCGTGCATCTCGGCGCCATGGTTGCCGACCACGAAGTGCGGTTCGAAATCGAGGCGGGTGCTCAGGTCCGCGACGCTGCGTCCGCTGACGACCGCGACCGGCAGGCGCGCGCACAACCGGCGCAGCTTGCCGGAGACCGAGCGCGACACGCGCACCTGCCCCGGCGTGGCCGCGATGGGCGCGAGCGTGCCGTCGAAGTCGAATGCCAGCAGGGGTGAACGCCGCAGGGCCGCGGCGAGTGCGGCCTCGCCGCTGGAATGCAGAAGATGCGGCATGCGCGCCGCTGTGATGTGACGAGCCAGGATCCGCCGCTCCTCTTGATTGGAATGCATGGGCCGCGCGATTTTCCGTGCGGCGCAACTGCGCGTTCATGTTGCCACAAATGCATCTGGCGCCTTCCGCTCGTGTCATCCCCGCGAAGGCGGGGATCCAGTGCTCCCGCCTTTCGCGAGCGCCGTCCCGTGCCGGGCCAGGGCGAGGGAGGCCTCCTGGCGGAGTACAGGAGGAGCCGGCGCCGTTCAGGCGCGCGGGGGACATGGAGGCAGAAGACCCTCCGCGCCCTGGCCCGGAACGACTGCAGCGACCAAACGGGCGATGACACGGCATTCGCAGCCGAGCCACGCACCCTCGACGTCTACACTCGGCAGCCATGTCCTACTGGTGGGTCCTCGTCCTTCCGTTCGGCGCGAGCCTGCTCGCGGCCATCCTGCCCACGCGCGAACGCAACAGCGAGTCGCTGCTGGCCGGCGCCGCCGCGACCGGCTGCGCCGTCTTGCTGGCTTCGGCCTTTCCCGCGATCGCAAGCGGCGAGGTGATCACCGAGCGCATCGCCTGGCTGCCCCACCTGGGCATCGACCTGGTGCTCAGGCTCGACGGTTTCGCCTGGATGTTCGGCATGCTGGTCTCGGTGATCGGCGCGCTGGTGGTGCTGTACGCGCGCTACTACCTCTCGGCCCAGGATCCGGCGGCGCGCTTCTATTCGCTGCTGCTGGCCTTCATGGGCTCGATGATGGGCCTGGTGCTGTCGGGCAACCTGGTGCAGATGGTGGTGTTCTGGGAACTGACCAGCCTGTTCTCGTTCCTGCTCATCGGCTACTGGCACCACCGCAAGGACGCGCGGCGCGGCGCCCGCATGGCCTTCGTGGTCACCGCCACCGGCGGGCTGGCGCTGCTGGCGGGCGTGCTGATCCTCGGCCGGATCGCCGGCAGCTACGAACTGCAGGAGGTGCTGGCGGCCGGCGACCAGGTGCGATCGCATGAGCTCTACGGTGCTGCACTGGCCCTGATCCTGCTGGGCGCGCTGACCAAGAGCGCCCAGTTCCCGTTCCACTTCTGGCTGCCGCACGCGATGGCCGCGCCCACGCCGGTGTCGGCCTACCTGCACTCGGCCACCATGGTGAAGGCCGGCGTGTTCCTGATGGCGCGCCTGTGGCCGGTGCTGGCCGGCACCGAGACCTGGTTCTGGGTGGTGGGCGGCGCGGGCCTGGCCACGCTGCTGCTGGGCGCGTACGCGGCCATGTTCCAGAACGACCTGAAGGCGCTGCTGGCGTACTCGACGATCAGCCACCTCGGCCTCATCACCCTGCTGCTCGGCCTGAACAGCGAGCTGGCCGCGGTCGCTGCCGTGTTCCACATGATCAACCACGCCACCTTCAAGGCGTCGCTGTTCATGGCGGTGGGCATCATCGACCACGAGACCGGCACGCGGGACATGCGAAGGCTCGACGGTCTCTACCCGTACATGCCGGGCA
>JAEWBU010000296.1 GCA_023390985.1 Pseudomonadota bacterium | reverse complement strand
AGGCGATGCCCAGTCCTCCCTGAAATGAAAAAAGGCCGCCGCGACGGATCGCGGCGGCCTTCCTCTCGACCGGCGTCCGGTCTACAGCCCGCTCAGGTCGGTCATCGCATCGACCACCATGGAGGTGCCCACCGCGATCAGCAGGATGTCGGCGGCCACGCGCACGTACTTGTGGCCCACGGGCGGCGGCGGCAACTGCACCAGCACCGGCTGCGGCACCGGGTAATAGACCACCGCGGTCGGCAGCGGCTGGCCGATGTAGTACTTCTTCGCGTGTCCGGGCGGCATGCAGCCGTTGTGCTTCTTGGCCAGGCCGGGCGGGCAGCCGCGGGCGCCGCCGTAGTGCTCGACGTAGTAGACGCGCGTCACGCGGCGGTCGTCGTCGTCGAAGTAGCGGCCGACCCGGGCTTCGCGCCTGTCCTTCTTGTGCTTGTGGGCGTGCTTGCCGCCGCGATCGTCTTCGTCATCGCGGTCCTTGCCCTTGTGCTTGTGGCCATGGCCGCCGCCGGCCCACTCGGGCTTCTCGGCCAGCGCGGCCGGGCTGCCGAACATCAGGAGCAGGGCCGCGGCCAGGGCGGCGCAGCCGGTCTTGCTCGTCAGTCGATTCATCTCGTTCCTCCTCGGATGGCGTCCATCCCAGGCCGGAACTGTGACTCGGCCGTGGCGGCCGAGCGCTGCCGCGGCGAAGGAATGTGTGAAAAAAAGCAGCCGAAGGCCGCTTTTCCCGCTAGACGGCAGCCAATGCCGGAGCAACGGCGGCCCGCGTGAGGCCCAGCCGCTCGGGCGAGACGTACTGCTGGCGGTAGACCTCGAAGGGCATGGAATCGCGCGCCTCGATGTCGCGCTGCTCCTGCAGCGACTGCTGGCTCAGCGCATCGAACCGCGCCTGCTGAGCGCTGCTGAACGGCAGCGACAGCAGCTTGTTGCGCGTCTGCAGCGACTGCGCGCGCGTGAACGCGATGAAGGAATCGCCGTGGTCACGGCCCATCACGTCGAGCACCCGCGCCGAAGGAAGCAGCGCGGGATCGTCGAGCATGGCGCGGGCGGCGCGCAACGCATCGGCGTGGTCGCTGGTGCCGTGCGCGGCATCCAGCGCGGCGGCCGCGGGCGCGAAGGCGTCGAGCAGTTCGCTGCCCCATTCGGTCAGCGCGACTTCGCCGCGGCCACGCTCCAGTCGCAGGCCCGGCTGGCGACCGAAGGCGGCCGTGCGGTGCTGGTTGCGCCCGATCTGCGCGATCTCGGCCGGCGTGTCCGGCGGGCTGTCGGCCAGCAGGCAATGCAGCAGGAAGACGTCGAGGAAGCGCAGCGTGGGCGCCTTGATGCCCACCGGCACGAAGGGGTCGAGATCCAGCAGGCGCACCTCGACGTATTCGACGCCGCGATCCCGCAGCGCATGCAGCGGGCGCTCGCCGGGGGCGATCACGCGCTTGGGCCGGATCGTCCCGTAGAACTCGTTCTCGATCTGCAGCAGGCTGGTGGCCAGCTGGTTGTAGTCGCCGCCGGGGTTGACGATGCCCACCGACTCGTAAGCGGGATACGGCCGGGTCAGCGCATCCTGCAGCGAGGCCGCGTAGCCCTCCAGGCTGTTGTAGCTGACCGCGAGGCTGGCCTGCGCATCGCTCTGGTAGCCCAGGCGGCCCATGCGCAGCGAAGTGCCGTACGGCATGTACATGGTGCCGGCGGCCAGCGGCTGCAGCTCGTGCTGGCGCCCGGCCACGAAGGACGAGCACACCGCCGGCGAAGCGCCGAACAGGTAGAGCAGCAGGAACGCGTGGCGGCGGAAGTTGCGGATCAGCGCGAAGTACTGGTCGCTGCCGACGCCGGGCATGGACCAGTTGTAGTGGATGCCCGAGATGGTCTGCATGCGCCGGCCGTAGCGGTGCGCGAGGCCCATGCGGTAGACGCTCTTGGCGCGCCCGACATTGGACGAGCCGTAGCGCCCGATCGGGATGGTCTCGTCGGCCGGCAGGTTGCACGGCATGCTCGACACCCACATCATCTCGTCGCCGAGCGAACGCGCCACGAACTGGTGGATGCGCAGCAGCTCCTCAAGGCAGGTCTCGGGCGTGGCGTGCACGCCGGTGATCAGCTCGAGCTGCGACTCGCTGTAGTCGGTGGTGATGTGCGGATGCGTGAGCGCCGAACCCAGCGCGGCCGGATGCGGCGTGAGCGCCAGCGCGCCGGCGGAGGTGGCCCGCAGGCTTTCCTTCTCGATGCCACGGCGCATGCCCCGGAGCTGGTCCGGGGACATCGAATTCAGGGCGTCGTGCAATCGGCTCATGGAAAGGAAAGTGTCGCCCTCGGGGCCTCGGAAACAGGGCCGCCGACGGTAACACCTTTGGGCAAATCCTGCAGACGCGCCGGGAATCGCGGTTGCGCTAGGGCCGCCGCCCTAGGCCGTTAGGTACCCAGCTCTAGCGGCCGTCCGGAGAATCGCCGGGCATCGGATCACTGGAGATTTTCGAATGAACGACAACCGCATCACCACCACCGCCGCGCAATTCGTCGAGGCGTTCGGCAGCAACGCGCATGGCGCCATCGATACCTGCATCGCCGGCGGCGAGCGGCTGGCCGAGTTCGCGGCCGAGCGCTGGGACCGCGCCTTCGAGCAGGCGAGCCCGCGCCTCTCGGCCGAAACGCGCCGCAACGCCGCCAACGCCCGCCAGGTGTTCGCCCGCTGCTACCGGCAAGGACTGGAAAGGTCGGGCGAAGGCGCCGCCCGCGCGGTCGACGCGATGGTGAAGGCGGCGGGCGGCGCGATCGAGCGCGCCGAGGCTTTCCGCTCCGCGCGCGCTGGCGCCTGAGCAAGGCCCCCTGCAGAATCGCCGCACCACCAGCACGACAGGAGACACCATGGCGATCAGCGTTCCCATCCGCATGGGCTATGAGCTCGAAGTCAGGACCAAGGCCGCCGAGGTGTTCGAAGTGCTGTCGGACGTGCCGGCGTCGGCCTCCTACTTCCCCAAGGTGGACAAGCTCACCGACCTGGGCGACGGCGTCTACCGGTGGGAGATGGAAAAGGTCGGCACCGCGCAGGTGAACATCCAGACCGTCTACGCCAGCAAGTACACCAGCAGCAAGTCCAAGGGCACGGTCACCTGGAAGCCGGTGCCCGGCGTCGGCAATGCGCTGGTCGGCGGCGCGTGGAAGATCACCGACAACGGGAAGTCCACCCACCTGCAGCTGACCATCGACGGCGAGATCAACGTGCCGCTGCCCGGCCTGATGAAGATGGTGGTCGCCCCCGTGGTCGGGAGCGAGTTCGAGAAGCTGGTGGAGAAGTACCTGGCCAACCTGGCCAGGCGGTTCGGCGGCGAGGTCTAGGACAGAACCTTGAGGAGCCAGGCATTCAGGTCCTGGACCTCCTCCATGCAGACCGAGTGCGCCATCGGGTACTCGTGCCACTCCACGTCGTAGCCCAGCGTGCGCAGCAGCGCGCACGAATCGCGTCCGCGCTGCGGCAGCACCACGTTGTCGTGGCTGCCGTGCGCCATGAAGATCGGCGTCAGCGCGTTCGCGTGGGCGCGCTCGGTTTCGGTGGCGGCTGCCAGCGGCAGGTAGCCCGACATGCCCACGATGCCCGCCAGCCGGTTCGCGTGCCGCAGTCCCGCCAGCAGCGCCATCGCGCAGCCCTGCGAGAACCCCGCCAGCACGATGCGTGAGGAAGCGATGCCGCGCGATTCCTCGCGCGCCAGCAGCGCCTCCACCGAAGCCAGCGAGCGCCGCAGCCCCGCCTCGTCCTCGCGCCGCTGCATCTCGGTGCCCAGGATGTCGTACCAGGCCCGCATGCGGTAGCCGTTGTTGATCGTGACCGGCATCACCGGCGCGTGCGGGAACACGAAACGCACCGGGCCGACGGCCTGCAGCCGCAGCTGGTCCGCGAACGGGACGAAGTCGTTGCCGTCCGCGCCGAGGCCGTGCAGCACGATGATGCTGGCCGACGGCTGCGGCGCGGTTTCGATCTCGATGGCGTCGTCGTGGAGCAGGCTCATGCAGGCACCATGGTCCGGCAAGGACCGTCTGAACGAAGGGGCCGCCATTGTCCTACAGCCCTTGGAGGGTCCCCCCGCCACACTGGATCGAACACAGCATGAAAGGAAGGCAATGCAGGTTCAGGTGAACACCAGCAACGGCATCGAAAACAAGGACACCCTGGAGCGCTGGGCCAGCGACTACCTCAATGAGGCCCTGCAACGTTTCCAGCAGGACATCACCCGCGTCGAGGTCCAGTTGCGCGACACGGCCAGCGGCAAGAAGGGCGGCGATGACCTGCGTTGCACGCTCGAGGCGCGCATCGCGGGGCGTGATCCGGTGGCCGCCACGCACCATGCGGCGTCGCAGGACGAAGCCTTCCGCGGCGCGACGGAGCGACTGATCCACGTGCTGGAGCACACCTTCGGGAAGCTCGACCGCCACCAGCATCGCGACCGCGACACCATCCGGCGCGACGCCACCGCCGCCGTCGGCGACACGGCGCCCTCCGTCGAGTAACGCCCCGGCTCGATCCCACTCCCCCGCAATCACGCCGGCCGGCGCTCAGTCGGCCGGCGAGTTCGCGCGCCAGGCCGGGCCGTGGTAGCCCATGAAGGCCGCTCCGTCCTGCGTCGCATGGCCGCCCCGGTCGGGCGCGCGTGCGGAACTCGTGCCGCCTGCGCAGGCGGAAAGCAGGGTGGCGACGGCGGCGAGGGCGAAGGCGAGGACGATCTTCCGCATGGGTCTCCAGGTTAGTCGCCGGCGCTCGAAGGCGGCGTAGGAACAGGTCGCCGCGCCGGTGCGCACCCGGCGCGGGCCCGCGTGAAGAACGCTACTCATCCGTGACCGCAGCCCCACAACGTCACGGCGGACGCGTATATTGATCT
>JAEWBU010000237.1 GCA_023390985.1 Pseudomonadota bacterium | reverse complement strand
CATGGCGGGTGTTGCAGCCGCCCCGGTTGTACTCGCCGCAGGCCTGGTCGCAGCCGTCGGAGTTGGGCTATTCCATCTGGGCCGATATCTGGACTTCTGGTGACACTCCTCCGCTGTCGCTTTGCCCCTAAAGGCGAGATAAGGAACTCAACAAAATCAATGGCAATCCTTTGCCGCTAAATGTGAGATTTTGCCTATAAAATCGAGATTTTTCCCCCTAAAAGTGAGACAGCGTTTACAGGGGCGTGCGGCTGGCTGCGATGGAGATGGAACGGGACCTGACAGAGTTCGCCAAGGTCGCCTTGCTCCGGACCTATCACAAGGAAGCCCGTTTGCTCGCCACCGGCGATCGTATCGCGCGCCAGATACAGCACCGCGTTCACACGCAGGGATCAAAGAGCAGCGAGCAAACCTGATCGGCATCTCACCTTTAACGGCAAAGAATATCGCTTTTCGTCACCCAACGCGACGAATCTCAGAGTTAAAGGCAAAGCGACATGGCCCTAAGCCTCTCCCAAGGAGGCGGATTTCAGCAAGAGCGGGCTTTGGCCCGCATCTGCGTCGGTGTTATCCCCGTCCAACGCCGGAAGGCGTGGGTGAAGGCGCTGACCTCCTGAAAGCCGAGCATCCAGGCAATGCGCGAAATTGAAATACTTGTATCCTTAAGATAGCAAAGGGCCAGATCCTTGCGCATCTCCTCGCGGATTCCGAGGAAGGTCAGGTTCTCTGCCGCCAGCCGGCGCGCCAGGGTCCGTTCGCTCACGCCCAGCGTTCGTGCCACTTCGCCTGCACGGCCCTTGCCATGAGGCAGGAGCGGAGCGAGAGCGTTCTCCACGCTCGCGCGGATCGGGCTGGCCGGATTGGCCCGCTGGGCAAGAGCCTCCTCGCCGTAGCGGACCAGGAGTTCATTCAGATACGGATCCGCCTTGACCAGCCGAAGCTGCGATGCCCCGCGGGCGAAGGCGACGTCGTCAGCGTTCGACGCAAAGGCGACCTCACAACCGAAAAATGCATCAAGCTGACCCGAAGCGCTCCAGCGCGGATGAGCGAAGCTGACCCGGATGGGCCTGAGCTCGGTGCCGGTTAGGGTTTGACAGATCCGGACGAGCGTCCGGGTCCAGAACTCGACCTGGTGGCGATCCGTGTGCCGCGGCACCCCGACATAGCTGTAGCGGAGGCTCAGATCGCTTCCCGCCTGACATCGCAGCCTTACGCCCTCATTGGTGATGGTGCTGTACCGATCGGCGCGGGCCAACGCCTCGCCGAGTGTCGCCGAGGAGGCCAGCACGAAGTAGAGCAGGCCGCTCTCCCGCAGATCGAATGCCTCGGCGAGATGGAATCCCAGCAACTCATCGGGAAGGGCGTCCGCCATCAAATTCAGGAAAGAGATCTCGCTCGCCGCATTCACGCGGGCCTGCCGGTCCTGGATCTGGGACGCAGTCAGACCGGCCTTGCGCAGAATCGGTCGGGGATCGAGGCCTGCCGCAGTGGCTCTCGCAAGAGCCAAGCGGGCGACAATGCCGATTGAGGTGGGATGCATCAGTAGAGGTGTCGAGGAAAGGTTTCGCATCGGGCACGCTCCTCGCTGCGACAGGTCCCGCATTCCAGGCTGGAGGCTGGAGCGGGCAAGGCTCTGGCGGAAGATAGCAAGATCGGTCTGGACCGTCTCCGGTATGAGCAGCCCCTCCCAGCATGACGTGATTGGCAGGCGGCAGGAGCCTCTTTCCTCCCGCAAGAAGCCAAGGCTGCGTGCGCCGCTGGAGGTTCTCGTGCTAATGGAGAATGGAATGCCGCAATCGATTGACGACCATGGAGCTAGGTCCCAACTGGCGCCGCTTGCTGGGCCGGCCACCGAGGCGTATAATTTGTCCTTAATTAACGTCCCTGCGTTGGACTTGGGCTCCCCCGACGAGCCACTTTTTATCGACAGCTTTGCCGACGTCGCTCCTGAACGGCGTGGGGTTCCGTTGCAATCCCTGACATAGGTCACGCACGAGCCGGAATGGACCTCAGGTCAAGCAGCCGTGCCAAAGAGCGCGGCAATGAAGTCGCGCAGAGCGCCCATGTCACTCGCTGGCGCGCGCGCCACTTGGCCCTTGCGGATCATCGCCATGGCCTCATAGCCCGCAATCGTCTGCGAGGTCGTCGCAAAGCTCTTGAAGCCCAGCCCAGGATGAACCAGCCGCTTGATACGTCGGTGATCCTGCTCGACGATGTTGTTCAGGAATTTCACCTGTCGCAGTTTAGAGCATCGGACGAAAAGACGGATCCGCGACGTCCTACCCCTCTCCCCCGGGCAGAGGTGGGAACCAAGCGGGTCCGACAAACCGTCCGATGCTTTAGCGAAACGCCAGAGTTCTCGGGCCCGCTTCATGGCTTTCACTGCAATCGGGTAAGCGGCGTTCTTGTCGACCGTGATGATCCGCGGATTGACTGTATGCGGCTGTCCCAAAGCCTTGCGGAAGAACCGCCGGGCGGCCGCTGCATCCCGCTTGGGTGAGAGCAGGAAATCTATTGTCTGTCCGGCTGCATCGACGGCGCGGTACAGATAGACCCATTTGCCCTTTACTCGAATGTATGTTTCGTCCACGCGCCAGGAGCCGTTCGTCATTCGGAGATGCGGACGGATGCGCTTCTCGATCTCAGGTGCGTAAGCCTGGATCCAACGAAACAGGGTGGTGTGATCCACCTGAACACCACGGTCAGAGAGCATGCATTCGAGATCACGATAGCTGATCGGGAATTGCAGGTACCAGCGCAACGCCCATAGGATGATCTCCGCCGTGAACTGCCGACCCTTGAAAAGTTTCTTGGCACCTTGCTTCACTGTCAGCCCCTCTCGCCCCCTCCTGTCGTAGCTCAGGCCGAGCGAGCTTCAAAGCTGCAACAGAACCTCTTATCGTGCGTTTGGAAGCAGTTCTTGTTCCGACCCCTGCCCGTTACCCAGTCGGCGGCCAAAACCGTCGTGGAGCGCGCAATGGTTTCCGGCTGACGCGTTCGAGCGGGACACGGCCCGAAGGGCAAGGAGTGACACACCATGATCATTCGCTTCTGGCGGGCGGTTGCCGGCTCCGACGACGTGCTCGACGCCTATGCAGACCATTTGCGGCGGACGACATTCGTCGAGATGGCTGAATTGCCCGGTCATCTCGGTGCCACGCTGGCGCGCAAGGTAAACGGCAAGGACAACGAACTCGTGGTCATGAGCTTCTGGGAGTACCTGCCCTCCGCCGGGCACTTCCAGCAAGGTGACTTCGATGACGCCGTCGTGAAGCCCAGCACGCAGAAGCTCCTGAAATCCTTCGACTTGAAGGTCGAGTATTTCGAGACCCTGGTATCCACCGCAGTGGTCGGCGGATACGACATCGCGCCCGCATCTTTCGGCGGTACCGAAC
>JAEWBU010000227.1 GCA_023390985.1 Pseudomonadota bacterium | reverse complement strand
CATGGCGGCGGTGGAAGGCGCGGCGGCCGTGACCGGCGGCAGCGGGATCGCCGCCATCGCCGGATCGGGCTGGCGTTTCCACTGCACGCCCGAAGCCAGCGCTATCACCAGCAGCACGTGCGCGACGATCGCGACCGGCAGCCCCTTCCACACCACGGAAGGGGACGGCGGCGGATCCAGGTCCGTGTTCTCGATCGCGGGGTCCATCGTGGGGGCTCGCTGCTGTCGCGTACCCACGATAGCAATGCGCGACCGCACGCGCGGAGGCGCTCACACATTGGCGCGGAAGTGACCCTTGTGAAACGGCGGCTCAGCGGGCCAGCGTCGAGGCGCCGAACAGGCTCTGCACGAACTCGACCGCCAGCTCGGCGGTGCGGTTGCGCACGTCCAGCGCCGGATTGATCTCCACCACGTCGAGCGAGGCCATGCAGCCGGTGTCCGCGATCATCTCCATGCACAGCTGCATCTCGCGGTAGGTCGGGCCCCCGCGCACGCCCGTGCCCACGCCCGGCGCCTCCATCGGATCCAGGCAGTCGAGGTCGAAACTCACGTGCAGGTGCGTGTCCTCGTGCACGTCCTGCAGCACCTCGGCCATGGTGGTGCGCATGCCGTGCTCGTCGATGTGCCGCATGTCGAACACCTGCAGTCCCAGCTGGCGGATCGCCTGCTTCTCGTCGGAGTCCACGCTGCGGATGCCGATGAAATCGATCTGCTCGGGCGTGATCGCCGCCGGCTGGCCGCTCCAGCCCACCAGCGGCTGCGGGCCGTGGCCCAGCAGGCAGGCCACCGGCATGCCATGCAGGTTGCCGCTGGGACTGATCGCCTCGGTGTTGACGTCGGTGTGCGCGTCGAGCCAGACGACGCGAAGCTGCTTTCCGCTGGCGCGGCAGTGGCGCGCCACGGCGCTGATCGAGCCGATGGCGAGGCAGTGGTCGCCGCCCATCAGCAGCGGCACGTGGCCGTCGGAGAGCGCCTGGTCCACCGCGCTGTAGACCGCCCAGTTCCAGGCGACGACTTCATCGAGGTGGCGGAGCCCGCCCTGGGGCGCCTGCCACGGATTGGGCGGGCCCGAGAGGTTGCCGCGATCCACCACGTCGAGTCGATGCGCGCGCAGCGCTTCCGTCAGGCCGGCCACGCGCAGCGCGTCGGGGCCCATGCCCGCGCCCCGCACGCTCGCGCCCACGTCGGTGGGCGCGCCGATGAGGCTCACCGTCTTGCTGTTCATCGCCGCATTGTGCGGGCGATGCGCGGCCGGTGGGGCCGCCGGTCAGGCCGATTCGGTGCGGGTCTCCGCGGAGCGGCGGGCGGCCACGCCCTTGCCCAGCGCCAGCACCAGCAGCGCGCCGGCGGCGGCCGCGGCGTACTCCCACACCTTGGCATCGGGCAGGTAGCCCTTCAGGCCGGGGTCGGTGAAGATCATCTGGCCGGCGATCCAGCCCAGCAGCATGCCGCCCAGCGTGATGATGAGCGGGAAGCGGTCCATCAGCTTCAGCACGAGCTGGCTGCCGGCCACGATGATCGGGATGCTGACGATGAGGCCGAAGATGACGAGCGGCAGCTGGTGCTGGCCGGCGCTCTCGGCCGCGCCGGCGATGGCCAGCACGTTGTCCACGCTCATCACCAGGTCGGCCACGATCACGGTCTTGACGGCGCCCCAGAGCTTGTCGCTGGAAGCGATGCCGGAGTGGTCGTCATGGTCGTCCTGCGGCATCAGCAGCTTGACGCCGATCCACACCAGCAGCAGCCCGCCGACCAGCTTGAGGTAGGGGATGGCCAGCAGCGCCAGCGCGAAGGCGATGAGGATGACGCGCAGCACGATGGCGCCGGCCGTGCCGTAGATGATGCCGAGCTTGCGCTGCTTCTGCGGCAGGCCGCGGCAGGCGAGCGCGATCACCACCGCGTTGTCGCCACCCAGCAGGATGTCGATGAGGATGATCTGGCCGACGGCGACCCAGAAGGCGGGCGTGAGGAATTCGAACATGGCGGGCTTCGATTCGTAAGCTGCTTGAAAGGCGGAATTATCGGCGCTTGCCGTGCGACTTCGCGCCCGCGATAGCCCGGGAGAGGTACGGAGCCGTCCGGCTGTCCGGCGCGCCGGCCACCTCGGCCGGCGGCCCGGCCGCCACGATGCGGCCGCCCTCGCCGCCCGCGCCCGGCCCGACGTCGATGATCCAGTCGGCCTGCGCGGCCACGCGCATCTCGTGCTCCACCACCACCACGGTGTGGCCGGCATCGGCCAGCGCCTGCAGTTGCTTCATCAGGCGGTCGACGTCGGCCGGATGCAGGCCGGTGGTGGGTTCGTCCAGCAGGTAGAGCGCCGGCGTGCGGCTCGCGCGCTGCAGTTCGGTGGCCAGCTTGATGCGCTGCGCCTCGCCGCCGGAAAGCTCGGTGGCCGGCTGCCCGAGCCGCAGGTAGCCCAGGCCGATGTCGCGCAGCACCCCCAGCGGTCGGGCGATCGCAGGCTCCTCCGCGAAGAAGCCCGCGGCCTCGTCCACCGTCATGCGCAGCACCTCGGCGATGGTGCGGCCGTTCCACAGCACCTCCAGCGTCTGCGCGTTGTAGCGGGCGCCGTGGCATTCGGGGCAAGGCGCGTACACGCTCGGCATGAACAGCAGTTCGACCGAGACGAAGCCCTCGCCCTCGCAGGTCGGGCAGCGGCCCTTGGGCAGGTTGAACGAGAAGCGGCCCGCGTCGTAGCGGCGCCGGCGAGCGGCGGGCGTGGCCGCGAACAGCTTGCGCACCGCGTCGAACAGGCCGGTGTAGGTGGCGAGGTTGGAGCGCGGCGTGCGGCCGATCGGCCTCTGGTCCACCTGCACCAGCCGGGCGATGGCCTGCGCGCCTTCCAGCCGGCCCTGCACGGGCGCGGTGTCGGGTGCGGGCAGGCCATGCGCGTCGATCTCTTCCTCCTGCTCCGCGGGCGCGCCCAGGTGAGCGGCCACCAGCTCGCGCAGCGCCTGCGTCACCAGGCTGGACTTGCCGGAGCCGGACACGCCCGTCACCACCGTGAGGCAGCCGACCGGGAATTCGGCGGACACCCCGCGCAAGTTGTTGCGCTTGATGCCATGCAGGCGCAGCCAGCCTTTCGGCTCGCGGCCGGCGGAAGGGGGCGTCGGCAACTCGTCGAACAGGTAGGGCCGCGTGCGCGATGCCTGCACCGAGGCGAGGCCCTGCGGCGGCCCGCTGTGCAGCACACGGCCGCCGTGCTCGCCCGCGTCGGGGCCCACGTCCACCAGCCAGTCGGCGCGCCGCATCGTCGACACGTCGTGCTCCACGATGAACAGCGTGTTGCCCGCGGCCTTGAGCTGCTGCAGCGCGTTGAACAGCGATTCGCTGTCGGCCGGGTGCAGGCCCGCCGAAGGCTCGTCCAGCACGTAGACCACGCCGAACAGGTGCGAGCCCAGCTGCGTGGCCAGGCGCAACCGTTGCAGTTCGCCGGGCGAGAGCGTCGGCGTGGACCGGTCCAGCGACAGGTAGGCCAGGCCCAGGCGCTCCAGCGTGGCGATGCGCGCCAGCAGGTCGCGCACGATGCGCCGGGCGGCGATGCGCTTTTCTTCGGTGAGGTCCGATGCGCGGCGCTGGTCCTTGTCCAGCAGCTCGCGCACCCGCGAGATCGGCAGCTGCGAGAGCGCCGCGATGTCCAGCCCCGCGAAGGTGACCGACAGCGCCTCGGGCTTGAGCCGCTTGCCCTCGCACGCGGGGCAGCAGGCCCATCGCATGTAGCGCGACACGCGCTTCTTCATCATCGCGCTCTCGGTGCCGGCGAAGGTCTGCAGCACGTAGTTGCGCGCGCTGGTGAAGGTGCCCATGTAGCTGGGCTCCATCCTGCTGCGCAGCGCCGCGCGCGTTTCCTTGGGCGTGAAGCCCGCGTACACCGGCACCGTCGGCGATTCGTCGGTGAACAGGATCCAGTCGCGGTCCTTCTTCGGCAGGTCGCGCCAGGGCTTGTCGACGTCGTAGCCCAGCGTGACCAGGATGTCGCGCAGGTTCTGCCCGTGCCACGCGGGCGGCCAGGCCGCGATGGCGCGCTCGCGGATCGTGAGCGAAGGGTCGGGCACCATGGATTCCTCGGTGACCTCGTACACCTGCCCCAGCCCGTGGCAGCGCGGGCAGGCGCCCTGCGGCGTGTTGGGCGAGAAGTCCTCGGCGTACAGCATCGGCTGGCGCGCCGGGTAGTGGCCGGCGCGCGAATACAGCATGCGCAGCAGGCTGGAGATCGTCGGGACGCTGCCGACCGAAGAGCGCGTGCTCGGCGCGCCGCGCTGCTGCTGCAAGGCGACCGCGGGCGGCAGGCCTTCGATGGAATCGACCTCCGGCACGCCGACCTGGTCGATCAGCCGGCGCGCGTACGGCGACACCGATTCCAGGTAGCGGCGCTGCGCTTCGGCGTAGAGCGTGCCGAACGCGAGCGAGGACTTGCCCGAGCCGGAGACGCCGGAGAACACCACCAGCGCGTCGCGCGGGATGTCGACGTCCACGTCCTTCAGGTTGTGCTCGCGGGCACCGCGCACGCGCACACAGCCGGCGCCCGGGCCGGCGGACGCGGGCTCATCGGCCGGCGGCTCGGCATCGGGCCTGGATTTCTCTCGGGCCATGGCTTGAACTTAGCGAGGGCCGGGCGGCCTCCGGGTCGGAAGGGCCTGCACCGGCGCGTAGGACACCGCTTTGGTTCTAGGGGTGGCGCCGGATGGCCGCAATTCACCGGATGGTTAAAGATGCGCTTTTGCCCTGGCGTCCCCACGATGAGCCTGCCCGCACGCTTTTCCACCGCCCTGCAACTGGAAGACGAGATGTCGCGCCCGTCCGAGGCCCTGGTGCAGGCGCTGCAGCGCGCGCCGGGCGACATCCTGGTGCTGGGCGTGGGCGGCAAGATGGGCCCCACCCTCGCCCGCATGGCCAAGCGGGCCGACCCGGCGCGGCGCGTGATCGGCGTGGCGCGGTTCTCGCAACCCGGTCTGCGCGCGGAGCTCGAGCGCGAAGGCGTCGACTGCCTGGAGGCCGACCTGCTCTCGCGCGAAGCCCTGGCCGACCTGCCCGACGCGCCCAACGTGGTGTTCATGGCCGGCCGCAAGTTCGGCTCGACCGGCAGCGAATGGCTGACCTGGGCGATGAACGCGCACGTGCCGGCGCTGGTGGCCGAGCGCTATCCGCGATCGCGCATCGTCGCGTTCTCCACCGCTTGCGTTTACCCCTTCGTGGCCACCGACGGGCCCGGCGCGCCGGAGTCGATGCCGCCCACGGCGCCGTCGGGCGAGTACGCCAACTCCTGCGTGGCGCGCGAGCGCATGTTCCAGCACTTCTCGCATCGGCATGGCACCCCGGGTCGGCTGCTGCGGCTGTCGTACGCGATCGACATGCGCTACGGCGTGCTGCACGACGTCGCGCACAAGGTGCTGCACCGCGAGCCGATCGACCTGGCCATGGGCCACGCCAACGTCATCTGGCAGGGCGAGGCCAACGACTGGGCGCTGCGCTCGCTGGCGCACTGCGACACGCCCACCACGCCGCTGAACCTCAGCGGCCCGCGCGTCGCGATCCGCGAAGTGGCCCGCGCGCTCGGCGAGCGGCTCGGCATCGAGCCGGTGTTGCGCGGCCAGGAGGCGCCGACGGCCTGGCTGGTCGATTGCAGCGAAGCCTTCCGCCTCTTCGGCCCGCCGCAGGTCAGCCTGGACCGGATGCTCGACTGGACGGCCGACTGGGTGTCGCGCGGCGGCGCCAGCCTGGGCAAGCCGACGCATTACGAGGCCAGAGATGGGAAGTACTAGCCACCTTCCCGTCGTCCCCGCGGAGGCGGGGACCCAGTGCTTCCTTTCTGCGCCCTATGAAAGCTCTGGATCCCCGCCTCCGCGGGGATGACGGGTTCCGAACATGCATCGCTCCGAGATTCCGAACGACTCCCTCGCCGTGCTGCGCCGCGGCGCCGTCATCCCCGCGCACCTGCTGGCGCTCGACGCGGACCGCAAGCTCGACGAGCGCCGCCAGCGCGCCCTCACCCGCTACTACCTGGACGCGGGCTCCGGCGGCGTGGCGGTCGGCGTGCATTCGACGCAGTTCGCGATCCGCGAGCAGGGCCTGTACGAGCCGGTGCTGTCGCTCGCGATGCGGACCGCGCGCGAGTGGGAGCCCATCGGCGGCCGTCGGCCGCTGTTCATGATCGCCGGCCTCGCGGGTCGCACCGGGCAGGCGCTGCGCGAAGCCGAGACCGCCCGCGGCCTCGGCTACCACGCCGGCCTGCTGAGCCTGGCCGCGATGAAGGGCTCGAGCGAGGACGAGCTGGTCCGCCACTGCGAGGCGGTGGCGCAGGTGATGCCGCTGGTGGGCTTCTACCTGCAGCCCGCCGTGGGCGGCATCGCGCTGCCGGCCTCGTTCTGGGCGCGCTTCGCGGCCATCGACAACGTGGTGGCGATCAAGATGGCGCCGTTCCACCGCTATCGCACGCTCGACGTGATCCGCGGCGTGCTCGCGGCCAAGGCGGAAGAGCGCGTGACGCTCTACACCGGCAACGACGACCACATCGTGCTGGACCTGCTCGCGCCGTTCACCGTGATGCGCGAAGGCCGGCCGGTGACGGTGCGCATCCGCGGCGGCCTGCTGGGCCACTGGAGCGTGTGGACCAAGCGCGCGGTCGAACTGCTGGCGCGCATCCACGCAGCCGTCGACGCGGGACAGGCCTCGGCGCAGCTGCTCGCACTGGACGCCCAGGTCACCGACTGCAACGCGGCGCTGTTCGACGTCGCGAACGACTTCCACGGCTGCATCGCCGGCTGCCACGAGATCCTGCGCCGGCAAGGGCTGCTGCAAGGCACCTGGTGCCTCGACCCGCACGAGGGCCTCAGCCCCGGCCAGGCCGCGGAGCTCAGCCGCGTGCAGCGCGACTATCCGCACCTCGTGGACGACGACTTCGTCGCGATGCACCGCGAGCGGTGGCTGGCCTGACCCGCAAGCTAGGGCATGCCGCGTTGACACCCGCGAGCGGCCGCCTCTAGAGTGGATCAATTCACCGATTGGGGAATTAACCCGGAGAACCTCATGCAAAAGCGCTTCTTCCTGAAATCCCTCTCGCTGGCCGTGCTGGCCATCGGCGTCGCCGCGCCGGCCGTCGCGCAGCAGTGGAAGCCCACGCGGCCGATCAACCTGATCGTGCCGTGGGCCGCGGGCGGCTCCACCGACCAGGTCACGCGCGTCGCGGCGGCCGAACTGGAGAAAGCGCTGGGCCAGACGATCGTGATCGTGAACCAGCCGGGCGCATCGGGCGCCATCGGCACGAAGAGCGCGATGGACGCGCCCAAGGACGGCTACACCTGGACCGCCGGCGCCGCGCAGGACCTGGGCGCCTACCAGGCGCTCGGCTCGGTCAACACCAGCATCAAGGACTGGCACCTGTTCCTGAACGTGGCCAACATCCAGGTGATCGGCGTCAACCCGCAGCGGCCCTGGAAGAACGCCAAGGAGCTGATCGACGACATGAAGAAGCGGCCCGGCCAGGTGAGCGTGGCCACCGCCGGCGTCACCTCCGCCGCGCACGCGGCCATGGACGAGATCGTCAAGGCCACCGGCGTCAAGTACAAGGAAGTCTCGTACGACGGCGGCAACCCGGCCGTGGTGGCCACCGTCGCCGGCGAGGCCGACATGACCACGCAGCTGGCGGTCGAGCAGGCCGACATGATCCGCGGCAAGCGCCTGCGCCCGCTGG
The DNA here is from genome assembly GCA_023390985.1 of Pseudomonadota bacterium. Lineage (GTDB taxonomy): Bacteria > Pseudomonadota > Gammaproteobacteria > Burkholderiales > Burkholderiaceae_C > Ramlibacter. Next base: position 23,642 of record JAEWBU010000227.1, on the reverse strand, counting down.
CGACCGTGAGCGACAAGCCGCTCGAGCTGGAAGGCTTCGGCACCATCCCGCCGCTGTCGCAGACGATCCCCAACTTCAGCGCACCGGCCAACTACTTCGGCATCTTCATCCCCAAGGGCGTGCCGGACGAAGTGGTCAAGACGGTCGAGCGCATCTGGACCGAGCAGATCACGAAGAGCGAGGCGTTGAAGAAGTACGCCACCAGCCGCGGCGCCCTGTTCAACCCGCTGGCCGGCGAAGCCGCGCAGAAGGCCGTGTTCCCCGCCGTGCAGGCCAACGCCTGGAACCTGCACAACAGCGGCAAGACCAAGGTGGCGCCCGACACGGTGGGCATCCCCAAGCCCTGATGGCCGACGCACTCGAGCAGGAGGGCGCGCACGAAGACCGCGATGCGCCCAAGCCCCCGCGTTCCGACCTGAAGGACGCGGCGTTCTGGATCGCGCTGGGCGTCGCCACGCTGGTCGGCTCCCTCACGATGGACCGGCTGGAACACCAGAACATCAACCCGTACACGGTGCCGGGGCTGCTGCCCGGGCTGCTCGCCATCGCGATGATCCTGCTGGGCGGCGTGCTCGCACTGCGCAGCTGGCGCCGCGGCGCGGCCACGCGGCCGCTGCCGTCGGCGTCGCCGCAACTGCGCGAGGAGCGCAAGCGCATCGCCGTCGTCGCGGCCCTGTGCTGCGGCTACGGGCTCGTGCTGGTCGGCCACGGCATTCCGTTCTGGCTGGCCTCGACGGTCTACGTGACCGGCTCCATCCTGGTGCTGCGCCGCCTGAGCCGCGATCCCGCCGAGCGCAAGCTGGACGCCCGCGCCTGGATCATGGCGTTCGTGATCGGGCTCGCGTCCTCGCTGGTGATCCATCTCGTGTTCCAGGAAGTGTTCCTGGTGCGCATGCCCTGAACCCTTCCGGCTTCCGTCCCCATGCAAGGCCTCTCCGATCTCGTCCACGCCTGGGGCAGCTTCATGGACCCCATGACGCTGCTCTACGGCCTGGGCGGCGCCTTCGTCGGCATCGTCATGGGCATCCTGCCCGGGCTGTCGGCCACGCTGGCCATCGCGCTGCTGACCACGCTCACGATCAAGCTGCAGCCGCACCAGGCCATCCTGGTGCTGATCTGCTCGTACGTCGGCGCGCTGTACGGCGGCTCGCGCACGGCCATCCTGCTGAACATCCCGGGCACGGCGGCCAACGCGGCCTCGTGCGCGGACGGCTACGCGCTGGCCAAGCAGGGCAAGGCGGGCTACGCCATCGGCATCGCCACCTCGGGCGCCTTCGTCTCCACGCTGATCGGCGTGGTGTGCCTGGCCCTCTTCACGCCGATGCTGGCCGAGGTGGCGCTGTCGTTCGGCGCGTTCGAGTTCTTCTGGCTCGCGCTCTTCGGCGTCACCATGTCCGGCAGCATCGTCGGCAACGACCCGCTCAAGGGCTGGCTGATGGGCCTGCTGGGACTGCTGCTCGCCCAGGTCGGGCAGGAGACGCTGTACGCCTACAACCGCTTCACCTTCGGCTGGGACGAACTGGCCGGCGGCATCGCGCTCATCCCGGCGCTGGTCGGCGCCTTCGGCCTGGCCGAGGTGCTCACCACGCTGGCCGACCCGGTGGAGCGCAGGATCATCGAGATGCGCGACTCGGTGCTGCCGCGCTGGCGCGAGATCATCGTGTACCGCTGGACCGTGCTGCGCTCCGGGATCATCGGCGTGTTCACGGGCCTCCTGCCCGGCGTGGGCGAGGACGCGGGCGCCTGGATGTCGTACGCCGCCGCCAAGGCCGCGAGCAAGGAACCGGAGAAGTTCGGCAAGGGCTCGATCGACGGGCTGATGGCCGCCGAGACCGGCGACATGTCCTCCATTCCCGGCCACATCATCCCGTCGCTGGCGCTGGGCATCCCCGGCTCGGCGCCCTCGGCCGTGCTGATGGCGGCCATGATCATCCACGGCGTGCAGCCCGGGCCGATGCTGATGATCCAGAACCCGCACTTCGTCTACCAGGTGGTGGCGATGACCACGCTGGCCTCGGTCGCCATCCTGTTCTTCGGCCTGTTCGGCGTGCGGCCGCTGCTGCACGTGCTGCGGGTGCCGCGCAACATCCTGATGCCGATCGTGTTCGTGCTGTGCACCGTGGGCGCGTTCGCCACCGCGTCGCGACTGTTCGACGTCTACGTGATGCTGTTCATCGGCGTGCTGGCGTTCTTCCTGCGCCGGCGCGGCTACGAGATGGCGCCTCTGGTGCTCGGCCTGGTGCTGGGCCACCTGCTGGACAAGAGCCTGCGCCGCGCGCTGGTGCTCTCCGACGGCAGCCTGGCGCCGTTCTTCACGCGGCCGATCTCGATGGTGTTCGCCGCGGTGACGATCTTCACCATCCTGCTGTACGTCCCGGCCTTCCGGGCGCAGGTGCAGCGCGGCAAGTCCGCCGCGTTCGCCGGCCTGCGCGCGCTGTTCGGCCGCCGCGCCTGAGGCCGCCATGCGCATCGCGCTGTGCAACGAGGTGCTGCAGCCGCTGCCGTTCGATCGGCAATGCAAGCTGGCGGCCGCGCTCGGCTATGACGGTTTGGAGGTCGCGCCGTTCACGCTGGCCGACGACCCGCTGGCCATCACCGACGCGCAGGCCGCGACGTTCCGGCGGATGGCCGAGGACGAGGGGCTGGTGATCACGGGCCTGCACTGGCTGCTGGTGGCCCCGCCGGGCCTGTCCATCGTGAGCGAGGACGCCGCCGTCCGCGGGCGCACGGCGGCGGCCATGGAGCGGCTCGTGGACCTGTGCGCCGCGCTGGGCGGGCGCTACCTCGTGCACGGCTCCCCGAAGCAGCGCAGCGTGCCGCCCGGCGCCACGCGGGAACAGGCCTGGTCGCGGGCGCGGGAGTGCCTGGCGCGAGCGGCGGCGCGCGCGCAGGCGGCCGGCGTCACCTACTGCCTGGAGCCGCTGTCGCCGAAGGAAACGGACCTGTTCAACACCGTGGAGGAGGCCATCCTGATGGTCGCCGAGATCGCCTCGCCTGCCTTGAAGACGATGATCGACTGCAGCGCCGCGGGCCAGGCCGAGAGCGAGCCGGTGCACGACCTGATGGCGCGCTGGATGCCCACCGGCCACATCGCGCACGTGCAGGTGAACGACCCCAACCGCCGCGGCCCCGGCCAGGGCGGCATGAAGTTCGAGCCGATCCTGGCCACGCTGCTGTCGATGAACGCGCAGGGCCACTACGGCCACTGGATCGCGGTGGAACCCTTCGACTACGTGCCCGACGGGCCCGCCTGCGCGGCCCGCTCCATCGGTTACCTGCGCGGCGTGCTGGAGTGCCTGGATGACTGACGCGCTGCAGGTGCGCATTGGCGCCATCGAGTTGTACGAGCGGCCCGTCCGCCTCCGCCTGCCGTTCCGCTTCGGCGTGGTGACGCTCACCGAATGCCCGCAGGCCTTCGCGCGCGCCCGCATCGAAACCGCCGACGGCCGCTCGCAATGGGGCGCGGCGGCGGAGCTGATGGCGCCCAAGTGGTTCGACAAGAACCTGCAGCTGACCAACGAGGACAACTTCGGGCAGCTGCGGTCGGTGCTGCGGCTGGCGCGCGAGGCTTATCTGTCCGACGCGTCGCCGGCTTCCGCCTTCGGGCATTTCGCGCGGCATCACGACGCGCACCAGGCCGCGAGCGCCGCGGAGGATTTCAATCCGCTGCTGGCCGGCTACGGGCCGGCGTTGCTGGATCGCGCGGTGCTCGATGCGGTGTGCCGGCTGGCCGGTGTGTCGTTCTATGACGCGGTGCGATCGAAGATCGCCGGCATCGGCTTCGATGGCCTCGACATGGACCGCTTCCTCGCCGGCCTGTCCCCGCATCAGGACATCGAAGCCCGCCACACCGTCGGCCTGGTCGACGCGATCACCGCGCAGGATCCGCACGACCGCGTGAACGACGGCCTGCCCGAAACATTGGAAGAAGTCGTCGCCACCTACGGCCACCGCTGGTTCAAGCTCAAGGTGGGCGGCAATGTCGCCGCGGACATCGCCCGGCTGAGCGCGATCGCCTCGGTGCTGGATCGCTCCACGCAGCCCTACTTCGTCTCGCTGGACGGCAACGAGCAATACACCGCGGCGGCCGGGGTAGCCGAACTGGTAGCCGCGATCCGCTCGGCGCCGGCGTTGCGGCGGCTGTGGACCTCGATCGCCGTCATCGAGCAGCCGATCGCCCGCAAGCTCGCGCTGGACGAAGACCTGCGCGGTGCGGATCTCGGCGGCAAGCCGGTGATCATCGACGAGTCGGACGGCGACCTCGACTCCTTCGTGCAGGCGCGCGACAGGGGCTACAGCGGCGTGTCGTCCAAGACCTGCAAGGGCTTCTACAAGTCGCTGCTGAACGCGGCGCGTTGCGCGCTCTGGAACCGCGAGCTGGGCCGCGACGCGTTCTTCATGTCGGCGGAAGACCTCACCACGCAGGCCGGCCTGGCGGTGCAGCAGGACCTCGCGCTGGTGAACCTGCTGGGCATCCGCCACGTGGAGCGCAACGGGCATCACTACGTCGACGGGCTGGCCGCGGTGCCGCAGGCGGAGCAGCAGCGATTCCTGCACGCGCATCCTGATCTCTACGAGCACAGCCACGGCGCGGTGCGCTTGCGTCTGCGCGAAGGCCGTCTCGCCATCGGTTCTCTCGCCGCGCCGGGCTTCGCCAGCGCGGCGATGCCGGACTTCGACGCGATGTCGCCACTCGGCGGCTGAAGCGGTCGTCGAAAGCCCCCGTTTATCATCCCGGGCCCTGCCCGGTCCCTCGTTGTTCCCCCATGAATGCCACCCCTGAAACCCTCGCCCTCCTGACCCGCGTGGTCGTCTGGGGCGCCCTGCCCCTGGGCCTGCTGCTCGGCGTGGTCGCCCAGGCCACGCGCTTCTGCGTGCGCGGCGGCATCGCCGACTGGGTGACGTTCCAGGGCCCCGCGCGCCTGTTCGCCTGGGTGCTTTCCATCGCGGTCGGCGCGGTGCTGCTGCAGGCCATGATCGGCTTCGGCGTGTTCGACGCCACCCGCACGCTGGCCTGGAACGAGCGTCTGCCTTGGTTCTCCGCGCTGGCCGGCGGCCTCCTGTTCGGCATCGGGATGATGCTGGCGCCGGGCTGTCCGCAGCGCTGCCTGGTCAAGGCCGGCGCCGGCGATCTCACCGCGTGGACCACGCTGGTGGTGATCGCGATCGTGGCCGTCATGACGCTGCGCGGCATCCTCGCCGTGCCGCGCACCGGCCTGTTCGACAGCCTGTCCGTCACGCTGTCGCGCCCGCAGGACCTGGGCTCGGTGCTGGGCAGTGCGCTGGGCACGCCGGCCGGCGCGATGCGCGCGGGGGTCACCGCGCTGATCGTCGCGGGCACCGCGTTGTTCGCCTGGCGCGTGCGCGGCCAGCTCGATCGCGCGGCCTGGGTCGGCGGCCTCGGCGTCGGCCTGGTGCTGGCGCTCGCGTTCTATCTCACCGGCCGCATCGGCTTCGTGGCCGAGCATCCCGAGACGCTGGACGCCGCCTGGCTGGGCACGCAGGGCAAGCGCCCCGAAGGCCTGTCGTTCGTCTCGCCGCTGGCCAACGCGCTGGACCTGCTGTCCCTGTGGACCGACAGGAACACGGTGGCCACCTTCGGCGTGATGCTCTCGCTGGGCATCGTGCTGGGCAGCCACCTGAGCGCGCGCGTGCGCGGCGAGTACCGGGTCGAGTCGTTCACCACGACGCGCGACCTGCGGCACAGCGTGGTCGGCGGCGCGCTGATGGGCTTCGGCGGCGTCACGGCGCTGGGCTGCTCGGTGGGCAACGGCGTCACCGGCGCCGCGCTGCTGTCGACGGGCTCGCTGCTGGCGATCGTGGGAATGGTGACGGGCACGGTGCTGGTGCTGAAGTTCCAGGCCCGTGCGGATGCGCGGGCGCAGGGTGCGCCGGCGGCGGCTTAACCAAACGCCTCGTCATTCCCGCGAAGGCGGGAATCCAGAGCTTCCGCCTCCTGCCGCCTTCGAAGGAGCACTGGATCCCCGCCATCGCGGGGATGACGGCTCAGAGGCGGAACGCCGGCTTCCGCTCGCCGACGACCGTCCCCTTCACGCTCGCGATCTCCGCGAACCGCCACGGTCGCAGCTCCTCCCGCTGCCGCTCGTCCAGCCAGCCCAGCTGGTCCATCGCTTCCACCGTGGCCGCATGCACCGCGGTCTTGCTGCCGTCGCTCACCTTGATCGCCAGGGCCTGGCCGCGGCTCACGCTGCCGACGACCTGCACGCCGTCGGCGCCTGCCTTGGCGACCCAGTCGCCGCGGCCCACCTGCATGAAGGCCAGGTCGTTGCGGCCCGTGCCCGAGACCAGGTCCGGGTGCGCCGTCATCGCGCGTGACAGCAACGCGAAGCTCGAGCCGAACTCCGCGTCGCGTTCACCGGTGGCCAGCCGCGCATAGGCGCGCGCCAGGTGCGACAGCGGCATCGCGTAGTTGGGCGCCGAGCAGCCGTCCGTGCCCGACTTCATCTGTTCAGCTTCCAGGCCGGCGGCGCGCGCCACCGTGCGGCGGATCGCCTGCTGCAGCGGATGGCCGGTCTCCAGGTAGGTTTCCACCGGCTGCCCGTGCTGCACGCACCAGGCGACGAAGCCCGCGTGCTTGCCGCTGCAGTTGTGGTGGCGCTCGTCCCAGCTGCCCGGCGCGGGCGCCGGCGCGACGCCGACGTCCACGTACATGGGCACGTGGCAGCCGCACTGGAGCACGCGATGGGTGAGTCCGGCGCGATCCAGCATGCCCTGCACTTCCTGGACGTGAATGGGTTCGCCGTTGTGGCTGGCGCAGAGCATCGCCACCTGCCGGTCGCTGAAGCCGAAATGCGCCGGTCCGCCGCCCTCGACGAACGGCAGCGCCTGCAGCGCCTTGAGGGTGGACCGGGTGAAGGTGAGCCAGTGCGGATCGCCGGCATGGGCGATCAAGCGACCGGCGGTGTCGGCGACCGCGAGCGCGCCGAAATGCCGGCACTCCAGCGTGCCGCCGCGATAGGTATCGATGAGGGGAACGAGCGAGGCCATGCCCGATTGTCACGGCCCCGCCGGGGGCGTTACTGCTTGGCGCCCGCGTTCGCCTGCTGTTCCTTTTCCTTCGGCGTCGTCACGGTCACCTTCGGAACCTCGACGGTCTTCTTCTCGGTGTTGACGTCGACGTTGGGCACCGTCACCTGCTTCTCGGTGGTGGAAACGTTCACGTCGGGGCCCTTGACGTCGTACTTGGGCATCTGGACGTTGCCTTCCTGGGTCTTGGAGACCTCGTACTTGGGGGCCTGGACCTTGCCTTCCTGGGTCTTCTGCACGTCGCAGGCGGTCAGGCCCAGCGCGGCGGTGGCGATGAAGGCGGTGGTGAGGGCGGTCTTGATCATGCGAATACTCCCGAAATAGTGTTGAGTCATGAGACGCTGTGGTTCGCATCCCTGACAAAAATTGTGGTTGCGGCACCTTTTCAGCGCTGTAGGAACGCGACGGCGCGACCTGTGGGGACCAACCTCGGCCTTGCGAGGGCCGTGTAGCGCGGCCAGCTGTCTTCTTCTTCCTACGGGACCGGTTCCCGCGCTTCTCTAGCATCGCTGCACAACCTTCTTTCAGCGATGAGCCAGCCACGCACTTCCACCCGCAAAGAGGAATGGCCGCGCCACGCGGCCGGAGCCGTGCGCGACCTGCGCGGCGGCATGCGCTTGCTGGTGGATGCGCTGCGCAAGGGCGTGGATCAGGTCGAAGCGGTGCACGCGCGCATCGCCAGCGTCGAGCCACCCGTGCGCGGCGCGCGCATCGGCCGTCCGGGCAGCGGCGTGGGCGCGGTGGTGTACCGCGGCCTTCGCGGCACCACCGACCTCGCGGGCGGCGCCGTCGACCTGGCGCTGGCCTCGATGCAGGCGTTCCTGCTCGATCCGCAGCGCCAGCGCGATCCGCCCGAACCGCTGCCCGCGCGCGAGGCGGCCGTGGCGCTGCTCAATGCGGTCGCCGGCGACCACCTGCATCGCACCGGCAACCCGCTCGAGATCCGCACCGGAGTGCGCAGCAACGTGCTCGCGCAGCTGCCCCGCGTGCTGGTGATGGCGCACGACCTGGGGCGCAACGATCTCCAGTGGCGGCAGGACGGGCACGACCACGGCCAGGCGCTCGCCGAGACCCTGGTCGCGAGTCCGCTGTACGCCGTCTACAACAGCGGCCGCGCCGTCGGCGCGACGGGGCGCGAGCTCGCCGCCGAACTCGAGGTGCTGCTGTCCCACTGGCGGGTGCCGCTCGAAGGCGTGGTGCTGCTGGGCCACGGCATGGGCGGCCTGGTGCTGCGAAGCGCCCTGCACCAGGCGCAGCACTCGGGCCTGGCCTGGCCGGCCCACGTGCGCCGCCTGGTGTTCCTCGGCACGCCGCACCACGGCACCGATCCCGCCGCGGACCTGTTCGCCGGGCTGGGCTTCGGCCCCGCCGCCGCGCTGTCGCCCTTCATGCAGCGCGCGCGGCGCCGCAGTCCCGGCATGCGCGACTTCCTGGAAGGCCGCGTGCTGGAGGACGATCCGCGCACCGGCCTGGCGCCCGTGCAGGAAGCGCTCGCAGGCGTGCCGCCGGGCCTGCCCACCTACGCCATCGCGGGCGCGCTCGGTGATCGCCGCAGCGACGGCCTCGTTCCCGTGGACAGCGCGCTCGGTCGCCACCCCGGTGCCGGCCGCGACCTCTTGCTGCCCGAGGACCACCGCTGTGTCATCGAAGGCGTGGACCACTTCGGCTTGCTGCGCAGCGATACCGCCCTCGCGAAGATGCGGCAGTGGCTGTCGGCGTGAGGCGCGCCGCGCGCACATCCCTGTGGGAGCGCGGCTGACAGACCGGCCCCCGACGCAGGCTGACACTGGCCTCGAAAGTTTTGGAGTGCGTCGATGTCCTATCTTCCCCGAGCCCAGGAGCAAATGAACGGCGATCTGCTGCTGCCCGAGGCCACCAAGCTCTTCCTGCACCGCATGGTGCGTGACCTGAAGGCCCATCTGGAAAGCAGCGGTTCTCCCGAAGTGGAGACCACCGGCCTGTCCGCCCTGGAAACGGCGATCGGCCCCTGCGTGGAGCCGTTGCCGTCGGTGCGCGAGATGCTGGACCTGCCCGACCCCGACCAGGAGCGGCGCAGCCGCAACCTGCTGAAGGCGCTCCACGGCGACGGCGCGGCGCGCCTGCACACCGTCCGTTGACCTTCCACCGACGCGTGGCGGGCGCCTCGCACGCCTGCTGACCGATGCTGCGTCCGGTCGACATCATCACGGCGAATGATCTCGCCGAAGGCGAGCGCGTGCTCGTGCAGGACCTGGCCTGGGCCAGCATGTGCGGCGCTTTTTCAGGCGGGGTGATCCTGGTGGCGTTCGCGCTCAACCTGGGCGCCACGCCGCTGCAGATCGGCCTCTTGGCCGCGATCCCGTTCCTGGCCAATGCCATGCAGCTGCCGGCCACGCTGCTGATCGAGCGCGTTCGCCTGCGACGTCGCATCGGCGTGCTCGCGGTCACCGCGGCCCGCGTGCTGATGCTCGGCATGGCCTTGCTGCCGCTGATGCGCGGGCAGCCGGAACTGGCGCTGACGCTGCTGATCGCGACGCAGTTCGCGATCGCGACGCTCAACGCCGTGGGGGGCTGCGCGATCAACTCCTGGCTGCACCAGCTGATCCCGCACGAGCGGCTGGGGCACTTCTTCTCGCGGCGGCTGTTCTTCGGCACCGCGCTGGCCTGCGTCGCCACCATGGCCGCCGGCGAACTGGTGGACCGCGCGCAGAGCGAGCCGATGAAGGCGTACGCGCTGTGCTTCGCCATCGCGGGGCTGGCCGGCTTCGTGAGCTCGTGGTTCCTGGCGCGCGCGCCCGAGCCGGTGATGCCCGCCGGCGGACCGAGCGGCGGCGTGATGCAGCGGCTGTCCAAGCCCTTCACCGACCCGAACTTCCGCCGGCTGCTGGTGTTCCTGGCCGCCTGGACGATCGCTTCCAACCTCACGGCGCCCTTCCTCACCGTGTACCTGATCGAGCAGCGCGGCTACCCGGTGAGCACCGTCACCAGCCTCTGGGTGACGAGCCAGGTGTGCAACGCGCTCACCCTGTACCTGTGGGGGCGGCTGTCGGACAAGCTGTCGAACAAGGGCGTGCTGGCGGTGGCGCTGCCGGTGCACTTCCTCTGCGTGCTGGCGCTGGTGTTCGTGGACGCGCTGCGCACGCCGCAGTGGCAGCTGGGCGTGCTGTTCGCGATCCACATGGTGATGGGCGTGGCCACCGGCGGCATCGCCCTGGCGACGGGCAACCTCGGCCTGAAGCTCGCGCCGCAGGGCGAAGGCACGGTGTACCTGGCCGCCATCGGCCTGGCCTCGGCGGTGGCCGGCGGCATCGCGCCCATCCTGGCCGGCGCGCTGGCCCAGGCGTTCCAGACCAGCGAACTCTCGGCGATCGTGCGCTGGCAGTCGCCGGGCCACTGGCGCGAGACGGCGATCGTGAGCTTCGCGCACTGGGAGTTCCTGTTCGTGCTGTCGGCGCTGGTCGGGCTGTACGTGCTGCATGCGCTGTCGCGCATCGAGGAAGGCCGCGAGGTCAGCGAGCGCCAGGTGGTGCAGGCCTTCGTGCTGGAGGCGCGGCGATCGCTCAACACCGTGTCGTCGGTGGCGATGACGGCGCTGTTCCCGTTCGAGCGGCTGAGCGAGCGCCGCAAGTGGTGGCGCGCGGACCGGCGCGCGGGACGGCAGGCGTCACGCTGGCCGGAGCTGAGGACCGCCGTGGCGGCGGATCGCCGGCAGGCCTGATCGCCGTCAGGATGCCGTGCTGGTCGCGCGAGCGTTGAGCGCCTTCTGCAGCGCCGCATGGATCGCCTGCGGTTCGGCCGGCTTGACCAGATGGCCCGCGAAGCCGGCCATCTTCGAGCGCTGCAGGTCCGGCGTCGCGCCGTAACCGGAGAGCGCCACCACCGGCAGCGACTTGCTGAGCGCGCGGCCCACGTCGATGCCGCTGCCGTCCGGCAGGCCGAGGTCGGTGAGCACGATGTCGAACGGCAGCTGGCGCGCGGTGCGCACGGCCTCGGCGCAGGTGGCGACGTGCGTGACGTGGTAACCGTAGCTCTCCAGGCACATCACGATGGTTTCGGCGGCGTCGGCGTTGTCTTCCACCAGCAGCAGGCGCCAGCCGCCGCCCTGCTCCGTTTCCAGCGGGGGCAGCGAGCCGTCGGCCGGGACCTCCTCCGGCACGTAGCTGCGCAGCTTGAGGCGGAAAGTGGCGCCGCGGCCGCGGCCCTCGCTGTGCGCGGTGAGTTCGCCCTTGTGTTCGGTCACCAGGCCGCGCGCGATGGCCAGCCCGAGGCCCAGCCCGCCGAACCCCTGCGAGACCTGCCGGTCGGCCTGCTCGAAAGCGCTGAAGATGCGCGGCAGCGCTTCGGGATCGATGCCGATGCCCTCGTCGCTGCAGTCGAGCACGAACGACGAGCCTTCCAGCTGGGTGCGCACCTCGATGCGCCCGCCTTCCTTCGAGAACTTGATCGCGTTGCGCAGCAGGTTCCACAGCACCTGCTGCATGCGGGCCTCGTCGGCCAGCACCATCGGCGAGCCGGCGCCGAGGTCGAGCGACACGACCAGCTGCTTGTCCTTGACCTGCGCTTCGAGCATGTCGAGCACCACCTGCACGAGGTGGTGCATGTCCAGCACTTTTGGCCGCAGGCTCACCTTGCCGGCCGAGATCGCCGTCAGGTCCAGCAGGTCCTCGATCAGGCGCGCCTCCAGCGCCACGTTGCGCTGGATCATGGGCAGGAGGTGCTGGTACTTGGCCGGCACTTCCGCCGTGCGCTGCAGCAGGTGGGCGGCGGTGGCGATCGGCGACAGCGGCGTGCGCAGCTCGTGCGACAGCACCGCGAGGAAGCGGTCCTTGGCCTGGTTGGCGCGCTCGGCCTCTTCCTTGGCAGCGCGCAGCGCCTCGGCGTCGCGGTAGTCGGCGGTGGCGTCGCGCACGATCTTGCAGAAGCCGCTGTGACCCTGCGCGTCGTTGAAGAGCGGCATCAGCACGCCTTCGGCCCACAGGTGCAGGCCGTCGCTGCGCAGCATCCAGCGGTTGTCGTCGGCCTTGCCGACGGCGATCGCCTGCGCCATTTCCTGGCGGAAGACGCCGCTCGCGCGGTCCTGCGGCGTGAACAGCAGCTCGGCGCTGCGGCCTTCCACGTCCTCGTCGTCCCAGCCGAAGATGTCGCGCGCCGCCTGGTTCCAGAAGCGGATCGTGCCCTTGGCGTCCATCAGGATCACGGCGTAGTTGCGCAGCGAGTCGACCACCCGGCCGAACACCGCGTTGGCCTCGCGCAGCTGCACCTGGGCGGTGTCGCGCGCCTCGCGCTGCGCCACTTCGCGCAGCGCGCGGTCGATCACCAGCGGCAGCCGAGCGAGCCGGTTCTTGCTCACGTAGTCGGTGGCGCCGCGCTTGAGCATCTCGACCGCGTTGTCCTCGCCGATCACGCCGGAGACGAAGATGAACGGCACGCGGGCATCCCGCGCGCGCGCCTGGGCGAGCGCCTGCTCGCCGGTGAAGCCCGGGAGTTCGAAGTCCGAGAGGATCAGGTCGTAGCGGCGCGTGGCGATCGCCTCGGCGAAGCCCGGTTCGTCGCGGACGACCTCCAGCTGCGCATGGGGGAAGGAGGCGAGCAGCGCCTCGCGCAGCAGTTCGGCGTCGAACCGCGAATCCTCCAGCAGCAGGACCCTGAGCGCCTTGTCGTGGACACCGTTCTCCGGCAGGTGTTCATTCATGTCGTCGGATGGCTTTCATCGACCCCGGCGGGGGTTCGTTGAGCACGGCCCAGAACACGCCCAGGTCGGCGATGGCCGCGACGAACTGCCTGAATTCGACCGGCTTGACCACATAGGCGTTGACGCCCAGTTCGTAACTCTTGACCACGTCCGACTCCTCCTGCGAGGAAGTCAGCATCACGACCGGCATGCTGCGCAGGCTGGCCGTGGCGCGCACCCGCTGCAGCACCTCCAGGCCGTTCACCTTGGGCAGCTTCAGGTCGAGCAGCACGACGGCGGGATTGCCTTCCTCGCGCATCCGGAAATCGCCTTCTCGCATCAGGTAGTCGAGCGCCTGGGCGCCGTCGCGCACCACGATCACTTCGTTGGCGAGCTGGCTGCGCTCCAGCGCCACCAGCGTCAGCTCCAGGTCGCGTTTGTCGTCTTCGACCAGCAGGATGGGTTTGAGCATTCTTCGAGTCCTCTCTCTTCGTTCTTCCTTTTTATTGGGGCCGGGTGCGGCCTTCCACGCGCGGCTTGGCGTCCGCTTTCTGTTTTGGCAGGGTGAAGCCGAACACGGCTCCCTGTTCGGGTTCGCCCCGGGCCCAAACGGTGCCGCCGTGGCGTTCCACGATCCTTCTCACGCTGGCCAGGCCGATGCCCGTGCCTTCGAAATCCTCGGCCTGGTGCAGGCGCTGGAACACGCCGAACAGCTTGGCCACGTATTTCTGCTGGAAGCCCACGCCGTTGTCCGTGATCTCCAGGCCGTCGCCGTCCGCGTTGCGGACCGGGCTGATGCGCACGTGCGGCTTGTCGCGGGTGCGGGTGTACTTGGCCGCGTTGCCCAGCAGGTTGCGCAACGCCACCTGCAGCAGGAACGGGTCGGCCCACAGCGAGGGCAGCGGATCCTCGATCTCCCAGGCGATGCGGCGCCCTTGCTCCTGGCGGTTGAACTCGGTGACCAGTTCGTCGACCAGCAGCCGCGTGTCCACGCGCCCGCGCTTGAGCGCCGAGCGGCCCATGCGCGAGAAGTCGAGCAGCGCATCCACCAGGTGCCCCGCGTAGGCCGCCGCCTCCTTGACGTGCGACAGGTAGCGCATCGACCGCTCGGACAGGTGCTTGCCTTCCATGTCCTGCACCAGGTCCACGTAGCCCGCGATGTGGCGCATCGGCGCGCGCAAGTCGTGCGAGACGGTGTACGAGAAGGCTTCCAGTTCCTTGTTGACGCGACCGAGTTCGGTGGCGACTTCCGCCATCTCCTCGGCGCGGCGAAGCACGATGCCGATCAGCGCATGACGCAGCTCGGCGGCCGCGCCCTCCTGCGCCGCGCTGAACGGCGCCGAGCGGCCGCGCACCTGCTGCTGCCAGCTGTTGAAGCTCTTGCGCGGATGGATGCGGCCGCCCGTGAAGCTCAGCTCCTTGCGCGGGTCGCCCGCCCAGCGGATGGTCTCCACCAGCTCGGGCCGGAACCACAGCACCAGGTGCTGGTGCACCTGCGAGATCGACACCGCCAGCACGCCGGAAGCCTTGGCCGTGAACGCCTCGGCGGCCGGGTAGTCCTCGGACAGGCGATCGGTGCTCCAGACCTCCTGGTTCCTGGCGCAGATCCACTTGGCGAGCGCGGCGATCTGCTCGCGGTCCGGCGTGTCGCCGGTGGTCCAGCAATCCTCGTTCAGCACCACCGCGGCGCCGCTGGCCTGGGCCAGGCGCAACAGCGGCGCGGGCTCGCCCACCATGCGTTGAAGCGTGGCGTCGCCGTCGGCCAGGTGAGAGACGATCTGCAGCGTCAACTGCCGCAGCTCCAGCCGCGTGGCGACATCGGCGTTGTCCTCCTTCGCGGCGATCTGCAGCGACAGCAGCCGGCCCAGGTGCTCGCAGGCGGCGCGGGTCTGGAACGACAGGCCGACCGGCGCATGGTCATGGCAGGAGATCAGGCCCCAGAGGCGCCCCTTCACCACGATGGACACCGACATCGACGCCAGCGTGCCCATGTTGCGCATGTACTCCAGGTGCACCGGCGAGACGCTGCGCAGGCCCGCGTACGACAGGTCCAGCGACTGGGCCTTCCACTCCGGGTCGCTGCCGAGCAGCGGCACCGGTTCGTAGTTGGCGTCCGGGATCAGCCGGATGTGGTTGAGCAGGTACAGCTCGCGCGCCTGCGGTGGTATGTCGGCGGCGGGGAAGCGGTGGCCGGCGTAGGAGTCGTAGCCGGGATCGATCTGCTCGCCCAGCACCTCGCCGTGGCCTTCCTCGTCGAAGCGGTAGACCAGCGAGCGGCCGAAGCCGGTCAGGCGCTTGATCTCGGCGGCGGCCAGCTCGGCCAGCGCCTTCACCGAATCGGCTCTCTGCAGCTGGGGCAGGAAGTGGCGCGCCAGCGAATAGATCGGAGCCTGGGTGCCGGTCTCCTGCGCCGCGGGCTCGAATTCGAGCACGGTGAACTCGCCGCTTCGGTGGCCGACCACGTCGAGCGGCGCGCCGCCCAGTTCGATGCGGCCGATCGCGGCGGGGCCGTCACCGCCCTGCAGCTCGGCCAGGCGGTCGCGCACCAGCGACACGGCCTCGGTGGCGCGGTCGGCGTTGCGCCAGTTGGCGCTCCACGCCGCCAGCCGGCCGTCCGTCCCGAGCACCGCCATCCAGCCGTGCGGCTGGATCGCTCCGGGCACGCGGATCGGCTCCTGCGCGCAGAGCGCCAGGTCAGGCAGCGGCGCGTTCATCCAGCAGGACCTCGAAGGTGGCGATCAGCGCGTCGAAGGTGCGCACGGCCGCGTCCACCGCCTTGGCGCGGGCGCGCGCGTCCTCGTCCAGGTACGACTGAGCGAGCTGCCGGTACTCGCGCCAGCGCGCGGCGGTGCCGCTGCCGCAGCCGTTGAAGTAGGCGCCGCCGTTGTCGGCGTCGATCCGCAGGCGGTGGCGCAGGCTGGCCGCGATCAGCTGGCCGCCGAGCGCCGAGCCTTCCATCACGTACAGCGAACCCAGGGCTTCCGCGCGATCGGCCACGGCCGGCACCACCGCCAGGCCCGGCGCGGGCATGGTCAGGCCCAGCACCGACAGGTCGCGATCGATCAGGAAGGCGCGCCGGCCGCGGGCGAACCAGGGCAGCAGCGGCCGCGGCAGCGCGCGCGCCACCGCCGGCTCCCAGCCGTGCAGGAAGGCGCCGAACCCCTGGAGCACGAGGCCGTAGTGATGTCGTCCGAAGGGGCCGCCGAGGCCGATCAGGGATTCGATGCGGGCGTGGTGCCCGGCCGTCGCCTGTCGAAGCGCCGCCAAGGTGTCTTTCGTGGTCGAAACGGGGGCGGCAATGGAAGTCGTGTACTGCTCTGAACCAGCCATCAGGAATCGTCGGAACGGGAAGGAGGAAATGGATGAGGCGGCCGCGCGCCTCGGCGTGATCGCGGAGCAGCATGCCAGAGGCCTTCCGGCCCGTGTGTAGGACGGCTCCCACAAAACCCGTCGGTCGGGCTGCAGCCCGCGTGGCTACCTCAACAGTGCGACGGCCGCGGAAAAGCTGAGGAAGGCCGCTGCCGTGGTCAGCAGGATGATGCGGGCGATGCGCCCGTTGTCCGCCCCGAAGCGTTCGGCCAGCAGCGACACGTTGCTGGCGCTGGGCAGGGCCGCCACCAGCACCATCACGGTCAGCGCGAAGCGGTCGAGCGGCAGGCCCAGCGCGATGGCGGCGCTGCCCGCCGCCAGCACCAGCAGCGGATGCACGATGAGCTTGGCCACCGCCACCGGGACGTAGTCGCGCGCCGGCAGCGGCTCATGCTCTTCCGCCGCCGCCACCCGCTGCGAGCGGGCCAGCACGGCGCCGATGGTGAACAGGGCCACGGGCGAAGCGGCGTCGGCCATCAGACCGATGGTGTCCATCACCGGCTGGAGCGGCTGGAGCCCGAACCCGGACGACACCGCGCCGAGCGCGATCGCCCAGGGCATCGGGTTGGCCGCCGCGCCCTTGAGCGCCTTGCGGGCCGCCTCCGCCGCGCCGTGCTCGTCGGCGCTGTCCAGCCGCGACAGCGCGATGCACAGCGAGCTGGTGATGACCAGGTCGACCAGGATGGTCAGGATGGCCGGGCCGGCCGCCTGCGCGCCCAGCAGCGCCACCAGCAGCGGCACGCCCATGAAGCCGGTGTTGGGGAAGGCGGCCACCAGGGCGCCGAAGGCCGCGTCGTTCCAGCGGATGCGCGCGTTCATGCTGAAGTACACGGTGCCCGCGACCATCAGCAGCGCACATACCAGATACACACCGAACGCGGCGGGATCGAGCAGCTGGGGCAACGGCGTGCCCGCCCCGAAGCGGTACAGCATGCAGGGCAGCGCGAAGAAGAGCACGAAGGTGTTCAGTCCGCCGATCGCCTCCATCGGCAGCAGGCGGCGGCGGGCGGCGACGTAGCCGCACAGGACCAGGGCGAAGAAGGGGAAGGTGACGCGCAGGATCTCGAGCACGAGGCGAATTGTCGCGTTAGCCGGTCCCGATGCGTTTCCGCCTCCGGCCCATGACATATGCCCGGGGTGCAGCGGGCCCGCCCGAGCCCGGCCGGTATCATCGGCCGCCTCTTGAACAGCTCACCTCGATGTCCGGCCTGAACTTCGCGCAGCAGGAAGCTGTGAACTACATGCAGGGGCCCTGCCTCGTGCTGGCGGGCGCCGGTTCGGGCAAGACGCGCGTGATCACCCACAAGATCGCGCGGCTCATCCAGACCGGCATCGCGGCCAGGCGCATCCTGGCCATCACCTTCACCAACAAGGCCGCGGCCGAGATGCGCGAGCGCGCCAAGGGCCTGATCGGGCGCGACGCCAAGGAAGTGGTGATCTGCACCTTCCACGCGCTGGGCGTGCGCCTGCTGCGGCAGGACGGCGAGGCGCTGGGGCTCAAGGCCCAGTTCTCCATCCTGGACAGCGACGACGTCACCTCGATCCTGAAGGACGCCGGCGGCACCACCGACGCCGCCACCGCGCGCCAGTGGCAGTGGACCATCAGCCTGTGGAAGAACATGGGCCTGAACGCCGCGCAGGCGCTGGCCCAGGCCAAGGACGACAACGAGCGCGTCATCGCCACCATCATGGCGCGCTACGAGGAGCGCCTCACCGCCTACCAGAGCGTCGACTTCGACGACCTGATCGGCCTGCCGCTCAAGCTGCTGCGCGACCACGCCGAGGTGCGCGAGAAGTGGCAGCAGAACCTGGGCCACGTGCTCGTCGACGAATACCAGGACACCAACGCCACCCAGTACGAACTGCTCAAGCTGATGGTGGGCGAGCGCGGCCGCTTCACCGCGGTGGGCGACGACGACCAGTCGATCTACGGCTGGCGCGGCGCGACGCTGGACAACCTGAAGAAGCTGCCGCAGGACTATCCGCAGCTGAAGGTGATCAAGCTGGAGCAGAACTACCGCTCCACCAGCGCCATCCTGCGCGCGGCCAACAACGTCATCCAGCCCAACCCCAAGCTCTTTCCCAAGACGCTGTTCTCCGAACTCGGCGAGGGCGAGCCGGTGCGCGTGGTCGATTGCGACAACGAGGAGCACGAGGCCGAGCGCGCGGTGGCTCGCATGCAGTCGATCCGCGCCAACGGCATGGGCAAGGACTGGAAGGACTTCGCCGTGCTGTACCGCGCCAACCACCAGGCGCGCATCTTCGAGCAGGCGCTGCGCAAGGCACAGATCCCCTACAAGGTCTCGGGCGGCCAGAGCTTCTTCGACCGTGCCGAGATCCGCGACCTGTGCGCGTGGCTGCGCCTGTGGGTGAACAACGACGACGATCCGGCGTTCCTGCGCTCGATCACCACGCCCAAGCGCGGCATCGGCCACACCACGCTGGGCAACCTGGGCGTCTTCGCCAACAAGTACAAGCTGTCGCTGTTCGAGGCGCTGTTCTCCTCGTCGCTGGGTTCGGTGCTGCCCGCCAAGGCGGTGGGCAGCCTGCACGAGTTCGGCCGCTACGTGAACGACCTGGAATTCCGCGCCCGCCGCACCGAAGGCGCGGAGGACGCGCGGGCGTTCCTCACCGAGTGGCTGAAGGACATCGGCTACGAGAAGCACCTGTACGACAGCGAGGACAGCGAGAAGGTCGCGGCCTCGCGCTGGACCAACGTGCTGGAGTTCTGCGACTGGATGGCGCAGCGCTGCGGCGGCCAGATCGACGACGCGGCCGGCGTGTCCGTCGCCAGCGAGAAGAAAAGCCTGCTGGAAGTGGCGCAGACCATCGCCCTCCTGTCCACCATCAGCGAACGCGAGCAGGACCAGAACGTGGTGACGCTCTCGACCCTGCACGCGTCCAAGGGCCTGGAGTGGCCGCACGTGATGCTGGTCGGCTGCAACGAGGGCCTGCTGCCGTTCAAGCTGGACGACGACGACGGCCAGAAGGGCCAGGCCAACGAAGGCATCCTGCAGCGCCTGCAGGAGGAACGCCGGCTCATGTACGTGGGCATCACGCGCGCGCAGCGCTCGCTGGCCGTCAGCTGGACCAAGCGCCGCAAGAAGGGCCGCGAGATCGTGCAGGGCATCCCGAGCCGGTTCATCGCCGAGATGGCGCTGGACAAGGCCACCGTGAAGGAAGACCCGCGCGAGAAGCTGAAGGCGCTACGGGCGGAGTTCGCGAAGAAGAGCGCGGCTTCGGCGGCCGCGGCGACAGGGAACTGATGCGCAAGCCTCGTCATTCCCGCGAAGGCGGGAATCCAGGGCTTCCGCCTTCTTCGGCGGCCGCCATGGACGCACTGGATTCCCGCCTTCGCGGGGATGACGGATCGAAGGTGCTGCGGCTCCTCGCGCCGCTTGCTGCAGTCGCGCTCTGCCTCCCGGCGTTCGCCTCCGCGAACACGCCCTGCCCCGCTGCCGCCGAAGTCAAGCCGCAACAGCTGGTCGGCCTCTGGCGCGCCGAGTTGAACGGGCAGGCGCACAACGGCGCCACGCTGCTGCTGGAGCCGCACCGCGAGTACGCGCAAAGCCTCTCGGGCGAGATCAACCGCGACGGCTCGCGTGCACGCGTGGCCGCCGACCTCGAAGAAGGCGAGTTCACGCTGGAAGAATCGGCGGACGGCCAACGAATCACCGCCACCTGGCTGGGCGACGTGGTCGAGGGCTCCTGCGGCAAGGAGATCCGCGGCCGCCGCGAGGGCGGATGGGACGGCATCGCGCCGTTCGTGCTGCGCAAGCTGCCCTGACGAAGGCCATCAGAATCGAATGGAGCTTCCGACGCGGCTCCATCTCCCGGCCGCGGCGGACACTTCGCCGCATCTATTGGCCGAACCTGAGAACCCGGTTGAAGGTGCCGTCGGAAACGAAAAGTGCGCTCGGGGTGAACAGAACTGCCGTGGGACCGCCGAGCACTTGCGCGCCGGCCGCATCGGCATCCCCGTCGTGATCCAGATCGTTAGTAGCGGCCTGCTCGAATCCGGCATGGCCGAGCACGATGTCGGCGGGCTGGTAGTGGGCTTGCGGAAAGGTCGACCAGATCAGCACGCGGTTATTTCCGAGATCCGCGACCGCCAGACTGGTGCCGTCCGAGTGGACATAACGGGCAGCCTGGAACGTGCGGGCAGTCGGCGCACGCATTTCGCCTCGGGTGCTCGCGCCGTTGGCGAAGCGGGTCGTGAAGTCGGGCTGTCCCAACACCACATCCGCCGGCTGGAAGTTCGCTGTCGGGAACGCGTTCCAGATCAACACGCGCTCGAAGTCGCTATCGGCCACGACCAGCCTTGTCCCGTCGCTCCACACACTCATGGGAGACATGATGCGACCCGTGATACGGCTCGTGATGAGTGTCGTTCCGGGGTCCCTCTCCGACTCGCCATCCTGGTTGTCATCGGCGAACTGGCAGTGGTCCACATCCGATTGGCCGAGTACCAGGCTAGGCGCCGGGGCGGTCGAGCCGGGCACGGGAATCTGGTTCCAAACCAGCACCCGGCTGTTGCCCACGTCCGCGACGATCAGCTTGCCGTCGGGCGTGATCGCCACGCCCCAGGGTTGATTCAAGCCAAAAGCGCCGCAGCCGGCAGCGCTGGACTCGAAGTCCCGCTGCCCGATGACGACGGATGGAACCGGAGCCGGCTCGCCCGCCTTCGGAATCCGGTCGTAGACCACCACGCGGTTCGAATGTCTTTCCGCCACTGCCATCCTCCCTGCACCGACCGCCACCGACATGGGGGTGGACAAACCCGTGCGGGTGACAGCGGCCGCGGAGCTGTGGAAATCCGGCTGGCCGATCACGACGCTCGCATCGGCACCCTGCTGCATCGACGAGAAGAGAAGCACACGGTTGTTTTCACCGTCGGCGACGAGCAGCCCACCTTCCGGGGTGAGCGCAAGGCCCAGCGGACCCGAGAGACCGCTCGCTGCGGGGCCGCCTCCGCGATTCGGCTGACTGCCGGTCAGCTCGGGTTGTCCGAGCACCAGGCTGGCCGCCTGGAAGTTGATGAGAACGCGAGGGGCCGCGCCGCCGCTGCCGTCGCCGCAAGCTGCGACGAGGATGGTGCAGGCAAGCGCGAGGCCTGCGCCGATCGCAAGCCGTGGATGTTCGAGAAGGAGCATGTTGGAGGTTCGGGAGTTGAGTTGAGCCGGATGTGGCGCCCGGATGCTGCTCGCCGCTCAAATCGAATCTGAAGAACCTGAGTCACCGCTTTCGGCCATCTCGCACTTGCGCCCCCTTCCTCGTGTGCAAGCCGCAAAGCCCGGCCGAGACAACTTGATGCACGTTGGCGGCTGAGTCTGGCGCTCGCGCCGCTAGCATTCGTCCGATGCCGATCCCCTTCACCAGCCGAGCGACGTTCGCCTGGCTCCTGGTGGCCGCCGGCGGCGCGCAAGCGCAGGAAGCCTGGCAGGCCTGCACCCTTCACAACGACTCCGCTCAACGCCTGGCCTGTTTCGATCGCTGGGCCGAGGGCCAGCGCACGCCGGCCACCGAAGTCCCCCCCGCCGCGGCCTCCACGACGCCTCCCGCACCCGCGCCGCTGCCTGGGACCGCGCCTGCGCCCACGGCCGCGGCCACGCCACCTTCGGAGCCGCCCGTGGTCTCCGCGCCCGGCACGCGCCTGGGCATGCGCCTCACGCGCACCGAAGGCTGCCGCGATCCACGCTACTCCGACATGTCGCGCTTCTGGGAACTGGAGCCGGGCGCCGATTGCGGCACGTTCGGCCTGCGCGGCTACCGGCCGATCAGCCTCGGCCTGGTGTTCGCCAACACGGTGAACCGCCAGCCCACTTCGGGCAACCCGCTGAACGACGCGCCCACGCCGCTGGACTACCGCAAGAACGAGCTGCGGCTGCAGCTGTCGGTGCGCACCAAGGTCGCGAAGGCGCTGCTGGTCGACACGCCGGACAAGACCGACTCGCTGTGGTTCGGCTATTCGCAGCAGTCGTACTGGCAGCTGTTCACGCCCACGCTGTCGCGGCCGTTCCGCAGCACCGACCACGAGCCGGAGGTGGTGTACATCGCGCCACTGCAGTCGGCGATGCCGGGCCAGTGGCGCCTGCGCTATACGGGCCTGCAGGTCACGCACCATTCCAACGGCCAGTCGCTGCCGCTGTCGCGCAGCTGGAACCGCGCGGCGCTGATGCTGGGCGCCGAGAAAGGCCCGTGGCAGCTGCACGCGCGCCTGTGGAAGCGCCTGCCCGAGGGCGGCGACGACGACAACCCGGGCATCACCAACTACATCGGCCGCGGCGAACTGCGCGCCGAGTACCAGGCCGGCGGCGGCAACCTGTGGGCGGTGACGACGCGGCACACGCTGCGCAGCGAGGGCCGCGGCTCGATCCGCGTCGAGTGGTTCCGAAGCCTGATCGACAAGGACACCGGCCTGCCCGGCGGCCTGCAGCTGCACACGCAGCTGTTCGCGGGCTACGGCGACAGCCTGCTCGATTACAACCGGCGCCGCGTGATGTTCAGCGTGGGGTTGAGCCTGGTGGACTGGTGACCCCGCGGGGGGTCACATCTTCAGCTCGTACTCCACCGTGATCGGAGCATGGTCGGAGAACTTCTCCGCCTTGTAGATCGACTCGGTGCGCGCCAGCGGCGCGATGGCCGGCGTGGCCAGGTGGTAGTCCAGCCGCCATCCCACGTTGTTGGCGTAGGCCTGGCCGCGGTTGCTCCACCACGTGTAGCACTCCTCGGTGGTGTCGGGCTGGAGGTGGCGGTACACGTCGACGATGCGGTGCTCGGACAGGAGACGCGTCATCCACTCGCGCTCCTCGGGCAGGAAGCCGCTGTTCTTGCGGTTGCTGCGCCAGTTCTTCAGGTCCTGCTCCTTGTGCGCGATGTTCACGTCGCCGCACAGCACGAAGTCGCGCTCGGTCTTCAGGCGCGCCAGGTGCGGCTCGAACTCGTCGAGGAAGCGGAACTTGGCCTGCTGGCGCTCCTCGCCCGAAGAGCCGCTGGGGAAGTAGGCGCTGATGATGGAGAACCTGCGCGCCGGTGTGTCGAAGCGAAGCTCGACGTAGCGGCCCTCGGCGTCGAACTCCCGCGAGCCGTAGCCCACGACCACGTCGGTGGGTTCGTGGCGGCTGTACACGGCCACGCCCGAGTAGCCCTTCTTCTCGGCGAAGTGGAAGTGGCCCTTCAGGCCGGCGAGGTGGTCGAAGCGGCCGGCGACGTCGTCGGCCTGGGCCTTGACCTCCTGCACGCAAATACAATCCGGATCGGCTTTCGCAAGCCATGCCTCCACGCCCTTGCTGGCGGCTGAACGGATGCCGTTCAGGTTGAGGCTGGTCAGTTTGAACAAGGAATTTCCCATGTCGGCAGCGCTCGGCCAGGATGCCCTGGCCCAGGACTTCGTTCAGTTCTCGGTGGAATCGGGGGTGCTGCGGTTCGGCGAATTCAAGACCAAGGCGGGACGCCTCTCGCCCTACTTCTTCAACGCCGGCCTGTTCGACGACGGCGCCAAGCTCGGCCGGCTCGCGCAATTCTATGCACGCCGCATCCTCGCCTCGGCCATCGAGTTCGACATGCTGTTCGGGCC
>JAEWBU010000174.1 GCA_023390985.1 Pseudomonadota bacterium | reverse complement strand
CCCACAGGCTGGGCGTCCACTCCGGCGGGCTGTTCACGTTCCAGGTGTTGTTCGACTCGGGCCGGGCGACGTACACCGTGCCGTTGCGCGTGACCAGGTCGCCGCCCAGGTAGCGCGTGTTGCCGTTCCACAGCGGCGGATTGCAGATCGGAGCGGGCGACGGCGCGGGCGTGGGCGCCGGCGACGGCGCGGGCGCGGTGCCGCCGACCACCGCCGAGACCTCGGCCGAGCGCGCGCTGCGATCCTGCGAATTCACCGCGACCACTTGATAGAAGTAGCTGCCCGAGGACAGTCCGGTGTCGGCGAACGAGGTGCTCACCAGGCCGGTGCGGTAAGGCTGCGCGCCCTGCCCGCCCGAGGTGGTGCCGCGGAAGATGTCGTACGAGGTCGCGCCCTGCACGGACGCCCAGCTCAGGTCCACGCGCTGCGCGCTCGCGGTGGCCTGCACGTTGGCGGGCGGCGACAGCACGGCGCCGGCGAAGCGGTTGAGCACGTTGCGCGTGACCTGCTGCGCCGCCGAGTCCACGAAACCGCGGCCGCCGAAGTCGTCCAGGCCCCAGCTCCACTGGATGGTGCCCGTCGCGAACACCACCGCGCCGGAAGGCGCCGTGTAGGTCGCCATGTGCGAGGTGCCGAACGGGTCGGGCGAGGCTCCGACGATCTCCAGCCCCGCCGGCGAATAGCCGTTGTTGAACACCGCATCCGTCTCGTAGCCGAGCAGGCCGCGGAACCGCGTGCCGTTCACCACGCCCGTGCCGGCATAGGCCCAGTGCGATGGCGCGGAGACGACCACGTCGCCCTGCACCGGATCGCCGTGGTACATCACGCCCACCAGGCCGTTCTCCGGCTGCGCGATCGGATCGTTGACGCCGAACTGCGTGGGCAGGTCGCGGAAGCGCGCGGTGATGTAGCGGTCGTTGCTCGGGTCGCCGTCGCGCGCCAGCGGGTCCTCGGCCGCGGAGAAATCCTTGTAGCCGACGATGGTGCGGTTCGGCTCGCCGGTGCGGCCCGGCTCCATGCGGATCTGCCAGTAGGTCTGGTTGGCCGAGAAGAAGCCCAGGTGCACGCCGTTGGCACGGGCGCTGTGCGCGCCTGCCTTCATTTCGTAGGTCCAGTACTCGTCGTGCCCGGCCGCGATGAACGCGCGGTGCCGCGTCAGCTGGCCTGGATTGGCGTGCAGGTCGACGTTGGTGATGTAGCTGACGTCGTAGCCCTCGCGCTCCAGGAAGCGCAGGAAGTTGATCTCGTAGTTGAAGAACTGGCCGCCGCCCGTGTCGGAGAAGGCCTGGCGCCGGTACGGCCGGTTGAACGAGACCTTGCGCGCCGCGCCGTTGGTGCTATTGAAGCTGTAGAGCGACTTGCCGCCCCAGTTGTTGTACGCCTGCCAGGTGGTGACGGCGTTCTGGAACACGTAGGTGGACGACAGCGCGTCGTCGCGCACCACGAAGACGATGTAGCTCTCGGTGCCGGAGCTCGGCGTCAGCTTGGCCAGGTAGACGCCGGTGGCCCAGTCGGTGCGATCGGCGCTGTTGGGGACGGTGAGGGCGTAGCTCTCGGCCCAGTTGGCCTCGATCAGGCCGGTCTGCGGATCGGGCGCCGGCATCGGCTGCGCCCGGCCCGGCAACGAGACGGTGAGCATCTTTCGTGCACCGGCACCGCCGTACCAGCCCATCCGGTAGATGGTCATCGTGTAGCTGGGCGCGGCGCTGTTGACGAAGAAACGGATCGTCTCGCCGCGATTGACGCTGGTGGCCGACGCGTAGCCTTCCACCGTCGGCGTGTCCGACGTCGCGCTCAGCTGCCAGTCCGCGTCACCGCGCTTGGCGTTCTCCAGCTGGATGACGTTCTGGGCCCATGCGCTTCCCGTGCCGATCACCAGCCACAGGGCGCCCACCCTGAGCTGGAACTTGCTCGCTCCCATCCCACCACTCCCTGCGCGGCTGCTGCCGCTGCTTCAGCCATTGCTTCGGGAGATTCTGGAAGCGCCGAGCCAGGAGCGGTGGGCGGTGTCAGCGCGGCGCCGCGCGGACGCCGAGTTATTTACAAGAGCTTGCCGCGATGAGTCGCGGCAGCACATGCGCGTCGCCGCGCATCAACCCATCTGCATCTGCTTCTTGAGGCTGGAGATCTCGTCGTGCGCGCGCTGCACGGCCTGCTGCGTCTTCGGGTCGACGCTGGTGCCGGAACTGCGGCACACCTGCATGGCGCGGTCGCCGGTCTGCTCCATCTGCATCACGGTATTGCGCATGCCGTCCTGGCCCATCTGCTGCGAGTTGCTCGCCGCCTGCTGGGCCTGGTGGGCCTGGTCGTGCAAGGTCCCGACGATCTGGCGCAGCTCCGCCGGTGCGGAACCGGCCTGCACGGCGCGCTTGGCCTCGTCGGTGCACTCCTCGATCTTGTCGATGCGCTGCTTCAGCTGGTCTGCCTGCAACATGTACTGCTCCTTCGGTAGCCGGCTTCCGACATGGAAGCCCGGACCCCGGGAGCGGCAAACCACATGCCTGTCGGGCTCAGGGCAGCCACTCGGCGGGCTGCCCGCCGACGGACGCCGGCCGGCTGTTCGCGGCCTGCTCCACGCGCGCCGGCGGAGCTTCGGGATGCATGAACTCCGGGCGCAGTTCAGGGATGCCGTTCGGATAGAACCGCTCGGGGCCGAGCGGCGGCGGCACCCAGGCCACGGGCGGCGGCAGCGGCCTCGCCGCCGGCGGCCTCGATGGAACCCTGGATGTCGCGACGGCCTTGCGCGCGGAGGTCTTGTTCGCGGCGACAGGCCGGGTTTTCTTCTTGCCGTGTTGAACGTGCTTCCTGCTCGCGTGCTTGCGCTGCTGATGCACGTTCGATTTCGCGGCGGTCGCCGCCTTGCGCGCCTGCGAGGAGGCGGGCTTGTCGCGCGTCTGCGCGATCGCCTCCACCGTCGTCACCACACCGCAGGCCACCGCCAGCATGCAGGCGGTTCGCAGCACCTTCATCGATCCCATCGCCAGCCTCCCGCGCCCACGCGCGCCATAGCGCGCATGTTCTTTTTTCCCACCGCAGCCCGAGGTAGGACGCGTACCGGCCTCGCTGTCGGCGAGGGCCGGCGTCCGACGGATCAACGCGCCAGCGGCGGCAGCGTGCGCACCTCGGGCGGTCCGCCCATGGTCGAAGTCACGGGCGAACTGATCGCGCCCTCGGCCGCCACGCGTGCACGCAGCACCGCGGGATCGGCGCGCCGTGCCACCGAGCTGCCCACGCCGGTTGCCGAGGCGCTGGAGCCGGTGCCCACCGCGCCGCCCGTGCCACCGTCGGGCGAGGCCGCGCCGGCAC
>JAEWBU010000187.1 GCA_023390985.1 Pseudomonadota bacterium | reverse complement strand
GGGCGGGACTCCGCGGCACGGCGGGTGCGCACTTCCACGCTGCGGCGAGCGGCGGCACGGGCCTCCTCGCGCGAGAACTGGTGGGCCCGGCCGGCCGCGTGAGCGGTGCGGCCACCCAGGGCGGCGACCTGCTTCATCTTTTCCGGGTCGAGAAGGGCGAAACCGCGCTTGCGAGGGGTATCCGTGGGTTGGGTCATGTGGGCTCCTGGTGAAAGATGCCCATCCTTGGCCAAGCTCAGCCAGCTCTATGTAGGACAAGGCCTCACGTGCTCGTCGGCAGCGGTCGCGAGGCTGTCGGACGGAGCGGCGGACCGTGTCGGTTTAAACCATTCGACTCAACGGCGCGGCGTCGGGCCGGCGGCGGCAAGCGAACGTAACAGCAGTGGAGGACCCGCCCGCCGGAACTCTTCGTCCGCAGAATGGCCCGATGGACACCCCGGAGCTCAATGCCAGCCAGCGCGCCGAGCTGCAGCAGCTGCTGTCGCGCCGCGAAGAGGAACTGGAGCCATCGATCGCCCAGCTGCGCGAGGCCCTCGCCGCGCCGGCCGGAGGCACGTCGGACGTGCGCGACTCGGTCGAGGACGGCGACGCCCGCATGGCCGCCAGCGTGGACCTGGCGCAGCTCCAGCGCCAGGAAGACGAGTTGCGCGAGGTGCGCCACGCACGCGACCGCATGCGCAGCGGCGACTACGGCCGCTGCGAGGAATGCGACGAGCCGATCCCGTTCGAGCGCCTCAAGGCGCGGCCGGCGGCGCGCTTCTGCCTGAAGCACGAGGAGGCCTGGGAAAAGGCGCACCCGGGCGCGACGGTGGCGGGCTGAGCCTCACGCGGGATCGCCCGGAACCATCGTCAGCGAGAGCGCGTGCAGGGCGAGCACCGCGCCCGGCGCGGCGCCGGCGCGTCGCAGCCGTTCTTCGCCCAGTTCATCGGCCGCCAACGCACGCAGCACGTCCAGGTCATAGCCGCAGACCAGGAACACCGCGTCCGCGCTCCGGTCGGCCAGACCGCGGATCTTCTGCTCCGTGGTCGGCCCGATCGCGGGCGGCCGGTTGCGCAGCAGGTGCGCTCCCGCCAGCCCGGGTCGCGTGGGCAGGTCACCGCACAGCGCGGTGAGCGTCCGCTCCAGTTCGATCTCGCGGCCCGCTTGCGCCGACAGCCGCAACGTGAGCCCATGGCGGCCGACCGCGCCACCGCGGCTGGCGACCACCTCGCACTGGGTGCGCACCATGTTGCGGTGATGCGGCATCAACCGCGCGGACCAGGGCGTGGGCGCGTTCAGGCGTGCCAGGTAGGCGGGCGAAGCCAGCGTCGCATGTTCGGCCAGCTCGTAGCAGACGAAGAAGCCTTCGCCGCCCTGCGCGTCCGCCCAGCGCGCCGCGCGCAGGAAGCCGGGGACCGCGAGCCGCTCGGGGAAATGCTCGTGCGAATGCCAGTGCTCGAACTCGGCGCGCATGTCGGGCGCCATGTCCCACCACATCGCCAGCGCCGCCCTGCCCAGCATCGCCATGTCGCCGCCCTCAGGTCCGCAGCTTCAGCCGCCCCGGCAGCGGCGCCGAGCGCCGCAGCACGTCCTCGGCCAGCCACAGCGCCGACCGGCGGCCGCGTTCGGCCACCATCGGCAGCGGCATCTGCAGGTAGTCGTCGTTGAACACCTCGAAGCTGTAGTCGCCGGCATAGCCGATCGCGTCCAGCTTGAGCAGCAGTTCCACCAGCTGCGGCGTGTGCACGCCCTCGCCCGGGAACACGCGCCAGGTGCGCGCGGTGGCCATGCGCTCCTCGAAGGTGCGCGTCTCCTGCCAGAGGAAATCCGACAGCTGCACGAGGAAGATGCGCGAAGGGTCCAGTTCGTCCACCGCGTCCAGCGGCGTGCGGGCCGCGAGGATGTGGTACGAGTCGATGCCGATGCCGAGGTTGGGACAGTCGGCGCGGCACACCACGTCCCAGGCCGTCGTGTACTCGTTGACGGTGCGGCCCCACGAGAGGCCCTCGTACGCGACCCGGATGCCGAACGGCAGGGCCAGCATCGCCAGCTTGCGCAGGTCGCGCGCGATGGCGTCCAGGTCCTGGCTCGCGTGGGTCGAGGTGGACGAGCAGGCCAGCAGCACCTCGCAGCCCAGCGCCGCGCACATCTCCAGCATGGACTTGGCGATGTCCACCTTGTACTCGTGCAGGTGGCCCGACAGCCCCTCGAAATCGCGCAGCACCTGGAAGCCGGTGCCGCGCAGCCCGCTGGCGTGCACCGCCGCCACCGCGGCCCTCCAGCCGGCCGGATGCCCGACCAGGTCATTGGCCTTGAGCATCACCTGGCTGAAGCCGGCCTGCGCCATCGCTTCCAGCTTGGCTTCCAGCGGACCGGCGAGCGTGATCGTGTCCATGCCGAAACCGGCGATGGCCTGCTCCATGCCGCGGCGCTGCGGGTTCATGGCTGCCGCTCGCTGTGCACCAGCTCGAACACCACGCTGCCCAGGTAGGTCCTGGTGAGCGCGCCGCGGCGCTCGGTGTGCGCGGCCTCGGTTTCGACGAACTCGATGCCCAGCTCGCGCAGCGCCTTGACCGCCGCCAGCACGTCGGGCACGCCCAGGCCGATGCGCTGCAGCCGCTCGCGGCCGTCGTCGACGTCCAGGTCGGGCTCGATCAGCTGCAGCATGAAGCGGTTCGAGGGATCGACCGCGGGAGCGCGCAGCAGCTTGCCGGCCGGCATGATGCCGAAACGCTGCTCGTCCGGGATCAGGTCCAGGCCGAACAGCTCGCGATAGAACTCGATCCAGTCGTAGCTGCGCGCCGCGCCTATGTACTGGACGATGCCGAAGAAGTGGATGCCCGCCACCGCCGGCGGCTGCGGGTTCACGGTCGGGATCGGCACGAAGTCCACGTCGTAGATCGAGAACTCCTTGTAGCGGTCCACGAAGTAGATGCGGCTGCCGCCGCAGCCGTGGATGGCGGGGATGTTCAGCTCCATCGCCTCGGGATGCGTGGGCACCTCCCAGCCGCCGTGCTCCAGCACGTAGCGCCAGGCGCTGCGGGCGTCACGCACGCGCAGCGCCACCGCGGCCAGCACCGGCGATTCGCCGGCCACCGCCGCATCGATCTCGTGCGCGTTGACCACGACGTTCAGGCCGCCCTGCCGGTACAGCAGCACCTCGCGCGAGCGGTGCCGCGCGACGGGCCGGAAGCCCATCATCTCCAGCACCTGGCCCAGCGCCTGCGGCTTGGCCGTCGCGTATTCGATGAACTCCACGCCATCGAGGCCGATAGGGTTGGCCTCGTCGCTGAACGAGGCCTGCTGCGGCTCGCGCGCGTGTTCGGGGTGGAGGAGAAGGTCGCTCATGGAACTCCTTCGGACAGCTCTGAGAGGCTTCAGTACTTCAGGCGCGCGACCGAGCGCAGCGTCTGCGCGTCGGTGGTCGGGTACCCGAAGAACTCCAGGTACGCGGGGATCATCTCGAACAGCATGTCGGTGCCCACCTGCACGGGGCAGCCGCGCGCCTGCGCGGCCGTGAGGAAGGCGGTCATCTCGGTCTTCATCACGACCTCGCCGACGAAGGTGCCGGGGCGCAGGCGGTCGATGGCTATCGGCAAGGGGTCGCCGGGGTTCATTCCCAGCGGAGTGGCGTTGACGACGAGGTCCATGCCCTCGGGGTCGTTGCGGCCGGTGATGAGCTGGATCGCGGGGTAATGCGCCTGCAGGCGGCTCGCGAGGCCGGCCATCGCCGCGGCATCGACGTCATGCAGCGTGATCGACCCCACGCCCGCCGCTGCCAGCGACGCGGCGATGGCGCTGCCCACGCCGCCGCAGCCCACCACCAGCACGCGGGCGCCGGCCAGGCGCATGCCCTTGCGGCGCAGCCCGCGCACGAAACCCTCGCCGTCGAACATGTCGCCCACGAGCCGTCCGGAGGCGTCACGCCTGACCGCGTTGCACGCGCCCGCGACGCGCACGGTGGGCGTCACCTCGTCGAGCAGCGCGACCACGCTCACCTTGTGCGGCATGGTGATGAGCGCGCCGCGGACGTTGTCGAGCGTGAAGAGCCCGCGCAGCACCTGCGGGAAGCTTTCCGGCCGGCACCCCATCGGGACCACCACGGCATTGACGCCGATGGACTCGAAATACGGGTTGTAGATCATCGGCGCCTTGAACGAGTGCGTCGGATGGCCCAGGTGGGCGATCAGCTCGGTGTGGCCGTCGATCTGCATGGGGCTGGGAACGCGGGCGGGCATGCGAGGGCGCGAGGAAGGCTTACTTGCGCGCCTTCTCCACCTCGGCGAGCACCGCGTTGACGGTGGCTTCGCCGACGCCGGCGCTGTGCTTGGCGATCACCGGCTTCATCTTGTCGCGCAGCTTGGCCACTTCGGCGGCGGGCAGTTCGTTGACCTGCATGCCCGCCTTCTTCAGCGCGTCGAGGATGCCGGCGGCGGCGCTGCGCGACTGCTCGCGCTGGTACTTCGACGATTCGGCGGCGGCGTCCTGCAGCACCTTCTTCTCTTCGGCAGAGAGCGAATCCCAGTACTTCTTGCTCACCACCACCGACTGCGGGTTGTACTGGTGGTTGGTGAGCGTCATGTACTTCTGCACCTCGTACAGCTTGGCGCCCTGGATGGTGGCGACCGGGTTCTCCTGGCCGTCCACCGCCTTCTGCTCCAGCGCCGCGTACAGCTCGGGGAAAGGCAGCGGCGTCGGGTTGGCGCCGAGCGCGTTGACCCAGTCCACGTTGATCGGGTTGGGGATCACGCGCAGCTTCAGGCCCGAGATGTCTTCCACCTTGTTGATCGGGCGCTTGCTGTTGGTGAGCTGGCGGAAGCCCAGCTCGTAGTAGGCCAGGCCCACCATGCCCTTTTCTTCCAGCTTGGCGTGCAGCTGGCGGCCGAGCGGCCCGTCGGTGACGGCATCGGCCTCCTTCGGCGTGGAGAACAGGAAGGGGAAGTCGTAGACCGCGAAGTCCTTGACCACGCTGGCGAAGATGCCGGAGTTCATCGCGGCCATCTCCAGCGTTCCGCCCTGCAGCATGGAGACGTTGGCCTGGTCGCTGCCCAGCGCGCCGCCGGGGAAGACGTTCACCTTCATCTTGCCGCCCGACTTCTGCTCCACCAGCTCGGCGAACTTCTCCATCCCGATCACGATGGGATGGCCCTTGGCGTTCTGGTTCGCGAACTTGATCGTCTTGACCTGGGCCTGCGCCACGCCCACGGCGGCGACGGCCACGGCGGCCAGCAGGGTCTTCACGAAGAGTCGTTTCATGGCTTTGTCTCCTGGGATGCGAGGGGTTGTCGGGAACGCGGAATCAGCCGTACAGCCAGCGCGCGGGCACCATCACCAGCTGCGGAAAGAGGACCAGCAGGAACATCACCGCGAACTGCGCGGCCATGAACGGCCACACGCCCCTGGTGACCTCGTCCATGCTCATCTTGCCGACGCCCGCCACGGTGCTGAGGATGGTTCCCACGGGCGGGGTGATGAGGCCGATCGAGTTGTTGATCATGAACAGCACGCCGAAGTAGACCGGGTCGATGCCCGCCGCCTTCACCAGCGGCATCAGCACCGGCGTGAGGATCAGGATGGTGGGCGTCATGTCCATCGCGGTGCCGACCACCATCGTCAGGACCATGATGGCCACCATCAGCAGCGTCGGGCTGTCCAGCAGCGGCTTGAGCAGCGTGACGATCTCGTTGGGCAGGTTGGCCACGGTGATCATCCAGGCCGACACCATGGCCGCGGCGACGAGGAACATCACGACCGCGGTGGTCTGCGCCGCCGCCTGGAACAGGCCGTACAGCTGCGAGAGCTTCAGCTCGCGGTAGATGACGGTGGAAACGAACAGCGCGTACACCGCGGCGACGACCGCCGCCTCGGTCGGCGTGAATACGCCGAACTTCAGGCCCACGATGACGATGACCGGCAGGCCCAGCGCGAAGGTGGCGTCCTTGAGCGCGAGCAGCACCTCGGTGCGGCTGGCGCGCGGCGGCGGCTCGATCTTGTCCTTGCGAACCAGCCACCACCACGTCAGCCACAGGGCCGCGCCCAGCAGGATGCCGGGGAAGATGCCGGCGATGAACAGCTTGGAGATCGACACGTTGGCTGCGACGCCGAACACCACGAAGCCGATGCTCGGCGGGATGATGGGTCCCATCACCGCCGCCGAGGACAGCAGGCCGGCCGAGCGTGCGCGGTCGTAGCCCGCCTTGTTCATCATCGGCAGCAGCAATGCAGCGAGCGCGGCGGCATCGGCGACGGCGGATCCGGACAGCGCCGACAGCAGCGCCGCGGCGATGATCGCCACGTAGCCGAGCCCGCCGCGCACGTGGCCCACCAGTGCCATCGCCAGGTTCACGATGCGGCGCGACAGGCCGCCCGTGTTCATGATCTCGCCGGCCAGCATGAAGAACGGCACGGCCAGCAGCGGGAAGCTGTTGGCGCCCTCGATGGTGTTCTGCGCGAGGATCTGCGGATCGAACGTGCCCAGGTGCCACATCAGGGCGGCGCCGCAGGCGAGCAGCGCGAACGCGATCGGCACGCCCAGCGCCATGGCGCCGAGCAGCGATCCCAGGAAGACGGCGATGGTCATGACTGGCTCCCGGCGGTGGCGGGCTTGGCGACCACCTCTTCCTCGGATTCGACGATGCCGATCAGCTGGTCATCGGCCAGCTTGCCGGTCACGAGCTTGAAGAATTCCAGGGCGACGATGGCCCCGGCCAGCACCGCGAACACCACGCCGCTCGCGTAGAACCAGGCCATCGAGGCTTCCATCACCGCGCTGGTGGTGCCGTAGTTGATGACGGTCTGCTGCCAGGCGCCCCGCCCCATCAGCCAGCACATGTACAGCATGATCAGGTGCGTGGTGCCCAGGCAGAACTTCTTGCCCGCCACGGGCAGGCGCGACACCAGCGAATCGGTTCCGAGGTGGCCGTGCGCGCGCAGCGCGACGACCGCGCCGAGGAACGTCATCCAGACGAACAGCCATCGCGACAGCTCCTCCGACACCGTGATGCCGGAGTTGAAGCCGTAGCGCAGCACCACGTTGCCGAACACCATGACGACCATCAGCGCGAGGGCCGCGACCATCAGGAAAGAAAACAAACGGCACAGCCGGTCGATCAAAGCATCGAGCACGGGCGTCTCCTTGAAGTCCGGTGATTTTGTACGGACTGGTTAGTTTTAAACCGAGGGAATTCACCTAGACACCGGACGGAGCCCGGCGCGGCCATGCGATGCGCGGCGGCTACTTGCGGCAGAAGCGCACGATCATCTCGACGACGTTGTCGCGCCGCTGGGCGATGTACGCGGGTGATTTCATGTCGAGCTTGAAGATCAGGCCGAAGGTGTGCCGGTTGGACACGTTGAAGAAGCTCAGCGCCGAGATGGACGCATGGATGTCCACCGGGTCCAGTCCCCTGCGGAACACGCCGGTCTTGACGCCGCGATCGCACAGCCGGCGCAGCGCCGCGATGGCCGGCACGTTGAGGTCCTGGATGCGAGCGCTGGCGGCCAGGAACTCGCCGCGGTGGATGTTCTCGGACATCACCAGGCGGATGTAGCTCTCGTGCGCCAGGTGGTGGTCGAAGGTGAAGGCCACCAGGCGGCGCAGCGCCTCTTCCGGCTCCAGGTCCTCCAGGTGCAGCTCGGCCTCCACTTCGCGCGTGCGCCGGTAGGCTTCCTCCAGCACCGCGAGGTACAGGCCCTCCTTGCTGCCGAAGTAGTAGTAGATCATCCGCTTGGAAGTGCGGGTGAGCTCGGCGATCTCGTCGATCCGCGCTCCGGCCAGGCCCTTCTCGCCGAACTCGGCCTCGGCCACCTCGAGGATGTTGGCCTTGGTGCGTTCCGGGTCGTTCGTGCGGCCGGTCTCCTTGCGGGCCGCCGCACGCACAGGCCGCTTGGCACGGACTGGTTCGTTCATTCATCAAGTATAGGACGGAAGAATCGAGCTTCCGTCCGCCTTCTCGCTAGCCGCGGGCCAGCCCCACCACCCCGCGCAGGCCGAGCAGGTACGACTGCGGCCCCAGGCCCTGGATCGTGCCCTTCACGGCCGGCGAGATGATGGAGTGGGTGCGCCATGCCTCGCGCGCGGCGATGTTGGACATGTGCACTTCCAGCACCGGGAACGGCATGGCCTTGATCGCGTCGTGCAGGGGCACGCCGTGCTGCGTCAATCCCGCGGGGTTGACGATGGCGCCCTGCGCCGAGTCGATGTGCTGGTGCAGGAAGTCGATCAGCGCGCCTTCGTGGTTGGACTGGATCGTCGCCAGCTCCACCTTCAGCTCGCCGGCGAGCCTGGCCAGCATCTCGTCGATCTGCGCCAGCGTGGTGGTGCCGTAGATGTGCGGCTCGCGGCGGCCGAACAGGTTCAGGTTGGGGCCGTGGAGGACGAGGATCTTCATTTGCGGATCCGCGCCAGTTCGTCGTTGTACAGCTTGACGATCGCCGGGTCGTAGCTGGCGGCGAACTTGTCGGTGACCGGCTTGGCGATCTCGCGCATGCGGGCCTGCTCGGCCGGCGCGACCTCGTTGAACTGCATGCCCTTGGCCTTGAGTTCATCCACCGCCTTCTGCGCGGCGGCGCGGCTGGCCTGGCGCTGGTAGCCGCGCGACTCGTTGAAGGCCTCCTGCATCATGCGCTGCTCGGCGGGCGAGAGGCGATCCCAGAACTTCTTGCTCACCAGCACGATGTTGGCGGCGTACACGTGGTTGGTGGCGCTGACGAACTTCTGCACTTCGAAGAACTTGTTCGACAGGATCACCGAGAACGGGTTCTCCTGGCCGTCCACCGCCCGCGACTCCAGCGCGCCGTACAGCTCGGCGAACGGCATCGGCACCGGGTTGGCCTTGAAAGCCTTGAAGGTGTCGAGGAACACCGGGTTGGGGATGACGCGCATCTTCAGGCCGTCGAAGTCCTCGGCCCTGGTGATCGCGCGCTTGCTGTTGGTGGCGTTGCGAAAGCCCAGGTCCCAGAAGCCCAGGGCCACCAGGCCCTTCTCCGGAAGTCTGGCGATCAGCGCCTGGCCGAGCGGGCCGTCGAGCAGCGCGTCGGCCTGCTGGAAGTTGGCCACCGAGAACGGGAAGTCCACCAGGCCGAATTCCTTGACGATGCCGGCCAGCGACGTGGTGGCCGGCGCGGTCATCTCCTGCACGCCGCC
Source organism: Pseudomonadota bacterium (assembly GCA_023390985.1). Lineage (GTDB taxonomy): Bacteria > Pseudomonadota > Gammaproteobacteria > Burkholderiales > Burkholderiaceae_C > Ramlibacter. Next base: position 847 of record JAEWBU010000187.1, on the reverse strand, counting down.
CTGCAGCGCCGACTGCTGCTGCAGCTCGTTGCCCAGCTGGTTCGACGGGAACTCCTGCACCTTCAGCTTGCCGCCGCTCTTGGCCGCCAGCGCTTCGGCGAAGCGCTTCACGCCCATGCTGACGGGATGGTCGGTGTTGTTCAGGTGGCCGAACTTGATGACGTGCGCTTCCTGGGCGCCGGCGCCGCAGGAAGCGGCGGCGATGGCAAGGCCTGCGAAAGCCTTGCGCAAGAGGGTCTGCATCGGTTGTCTCCTCGAAAAATGGAATCGCGCCGGATCGGCGGTGCGGCATGATGGAACGATAGCCAGAACAGCGTTCCGACCCGGAATCCCATTCCTCCATGCAAAACGACAACGCCACGCCAGGCACCGTGCACCGGGTGGTGCGCATCCTCGAAACGCTCGCGGCCGAGCCCGAAGGCATGCCGCTCGCGGCGGTGGCGGACGAGCTCGCCCTGCCCCGCAGCGCGGCGCACCGGCTGCTGAACGAACTGGTCCGCTGCGGCTACGTGCGGCAGCTGCGCGCCCAGGGCGACTACGCGCTGACGACCAAGCTCCCCGCGATCGGCCTCGCCTTCCTCGGTTCGGCCGGCGTCGTCGACATCGCCCAGCCCATCATCGACCGGCTGGCCGACGTCTCGGGCGAGCTGGTGCGGCTGGCGATCGTCGACGGCGACCGGCTCACCTTCGTGGCGAAGGCGCAAGGCGCGCGCGCCGGCCTGCGCTACGACCCCGACATGGGCATCGACGTGCGCCTGTCGTGCAGCGCGGGCGGCCATGCCTGGCTGATGACGCTGTCGGAGGAGCGCGCGCCCCAGCGGGTCGCGCGGCAGGGATTAGGCGCGCC
>JAEWBU010000148.1 GCA_023390985.1 Pseudomonadota bacterium | reverse complement strand
CCGTGAGGCCGCCGAGCGGGCCCGGGAGGCCGAGGCGGCGCGCGTGCGAGCGGCGCAGGCGGCCGCGTCCCGCCCGGCGGTGGCCGAAGGGCCCGTGCGCCCCGGGCTGTACAGCAGCGGCACCGGCTACGAGGTGGACGTCAAGCTGGTGGGCGACTCGCTGGTCCTCACGGAACGCGCCTACAACCGCACGTCCGAGTACCGGCCCACGTCGCCCGGGTCCCGGGTGTACGGGTACCGCAACCCGAACACCGGGACGCACTTCGCGCTGACCGTGCAGGACAACACCACGCTGGTCGCGTCCCGCTTCAGCGGCAGCGGCGAAGTGCTGCCCAACGGCACCCCCCTGCGGTTCGCCGGAGGCGCGCCCGAGGCCCAGCCCGTGTCGAAGTCCACCTTCGCCGCCATGGAAGGGCGCGCCCAGCACTACCTCCGCCTGGCGCAGACGGACCCTGCCAACGCGCAGGCCTGGTCGTTCTGCGGCATGGCCGCCATGGCGCAGGCGCATGGCCAGAACGAGGCCCAGGTCCGGCAGGCGGCGATGGCGTTGAAGTCGATCGCCACCACGTCCCGCTCGCCTTGCGGCGAGGTGATCACCGACTCGCTGTGGAGGAGCCTGCCCTGACCGCGATCGGCGACGGGGCAGGGTAGACGGGGAAGTCGGTGAAGCCGATCTCGCCGCGGCGGGTGTAGTAGGTCGAGCGGTCCGCCTCGGCAAGCGGCCAGCCGTGCCTCAGCCGGTCCGGCAGGTCCGGGTTGCCGACGAAGGGCCGGCCGAACGCGATGAGGTCCACCAGTCCCGTGGCCAGCGCGGCCTGCGCGCCCTCGCGGCTCTTGAAGCCGCCGCACCAGATGATCGCCCCCGGGAACGCGGCACGCACCTTCGCCAGCAAGGCGTGGTCGATGCAGCGGGCCTTGAATTCGGCGGTCTCCATGTTGCCGGTCGGCATGAGCTCGTAGATCAGGTGCAGGTACCCGACGCCGCGCCGTCCGAGCTCCTCGGCCAGGTACAGCAGGGTGCCTTCGACGTCCGGATCGGCGGGCATGGAATTGAACAGGCCGAACGGGGACAGGCGAACGCCGATCCGGCCGGGGCCGAACTGGCGGACGCCCGCGTCCACGACTTCCGTGAGGAACCGCGTGCGATCTTCCAGGCTGCGGCCGCCATAGCGATCGGTCCGCGTGTTGAGCACGGGGTTCATGAACTGCTCGAACAGGTAGCCGTTGGCGGCATGCAGCTCGACCCCGTCGAAGCCGGCCCCCTGGAGGTCGGCGAAGGCCCGGGCGAAGGTTCCGACCAGGTCCGAGACCTCCTGCGTCGCGAGCCGCCTCGGTGCGCCGGCGCGGATGTAGCCGAGCACGCCGTTCCCGTCATGGGCGAACACGTCCGAGTTCTCGGCCCGCTGTTCGGTCACGCCCCAGGGCGCCTGGCCGTTGGGCAGGATCGACGGATGCGCCATGCGGCCGACGTGCCACAGCTGCGCGAAGACCGTGCCGCCCTTGCGATGGATTTCGTCGGTCACCAGGCGCCAGCCCTTTCGCTGCGCGTCCGTGTAGATGCCGGGCGTCCAGGCGTAGCCCTTGCTGGACGGTGCGACGTCGATGGCCTCGGTGATGATCAGCCCGGCACCGGCGCGCTGCCCGTAGTACCTAGCCATGAGGTCATTGGGGACGTCGCCCGGGGAGGTGCGCGTGCGCGTCATCGGGGCCATGACAATCCGGTTCTTCAGCGAAACGGTTTTGCCAAGCGACAGGGATTCGAACAGGTCTGCCACGGGACTTCCTTCGGTCGGTTTCAAGAAGGCCGGAAGGTTAGGCAGCGCGAGGCTCCGCATCTACACACCGTTGGGTCAGTGGGTTCCCCATGAAGGTCATCAAGCATCTCCCCGGCCTGCCCGTCGAGCGCGCGCTGGGCATCCTTTCCGGGCGATGGAAAGCCGTTCTGCTGGACGTGCTGGCGGGCGGCCCGCAGCGCACCTGCGATCTCGAGAAGCGCATCGCCGGCCTGTCGCAGAAGGTGTTGATCGAGCAGCTGCGCGCGCTGGAGGAGCACGGGCTGGTGAGCCGCCGGCCGCTCGCTTCCGATCCGCAGGGGATGGAGTACCTGCTCACGCCGCTGGGAGAGAGCCTGCAGCCGCTGCTGCGGTCGCTGAGGGCGTGGGGAACGCATCACGCCCATGAAGTCGGCGAAGCCGACCGGCTGCTCCCCTGCGAAGCCGTCGTGCGCGCTCCCCCGCGGCCTACTTCATGAGGACGGCGCGCGGCGTATTGCGGAAGCTGATCGCCATGCGGTTGTAGGTGTTCATCACGCCGATCGCGAGGGTGAGGTCCACCAGCTCGCGGTCGTCGAAGACCTCGCGCGCGGCTTCGAAGTCCGCGTCGGGCACGCCGGTATCGGCCACCCGCGTCACCGACTCCGCCCAGGCCAGCGCGGCCTGCTCGCGCGCGTCGAACAGGCCGCCGGCCTCCCGCCAGGCCTGCAGCAGCGCGAGCTTCTCGATCGGAACGCCTTTCTTCAGCAGGTCCCGCGTGTGCATGTCGAGGCAGTACGCGCAGTTGTTGATCTGCGAGACGCGCAGGTACACGAGCTCCACGAGGACGGGCGGCAGGCCGCTCTGCGCGACGTAGCCATAGGCCGCGCCGAGGGCCTTGAGGCCGGCGGGGGCGAGTTCGTTGTAGTCGAGGCGATGGCTCATTGCTTTCTTTCCAGGGTGTTCGATCATTCTTCGGAGCGGAAGCCGGAGGCGCGCACGATCGGCGCCCAGAACTCACGCTCGCGCTGCAGCTGCCTGGCGTACTCGGCGGGCGGGACCGTCACGGTCTCCAGGCCGACCTGTTCGAAGGCGGCGCGCAGCGCGGGGTCCTTGCTGGCCGCCACCATGGACGCGTGCAGCGCCTGGATGGCGCTTTCAGGCGTGCCCGGCGGCGCGAAGACGCCGTAGTTCTCCACGCCGCGGACCTTCGGGAAGCCCTGTTCGATGAAGGTAGCGACGTTCGGCAGGAACGGTGACCGCTTCTCGGAGGAAACACCGAGGATGCGGATCTTTCCCTGCTGCAGGTACGGCAGGAAATCGGCGACGAACCCGAGGTACGCGGGGATCTGTCCACCGATCAGGTCCTGCATGGCGGGAGCGGACCCGCGATAGCCGACATGCTGGAGCTTCAGCCCGGCCGCCTCGGACAGCTGGTACCCCAGGAAGTGCGCGAACGAGCCCGCCGCGGGCGAGGCGTAGGTCGCGGAGGCCGGCGTGCGGCGCACCCACTCGACATACGACTGCACGTCGCGCACGGCGGCGGGCACGGCGCTGCTGACGGCGAAAGCGCAGGTGGCGGCGACCAGCGGGGAGACCGGCAGCAGGTCCGCCGCCGGGTCGTACATGAGCCGCGAATAGACATGGGGATAGATGGTGAGGGCCGACGCGTGCGTGCACAGCAGGGTGCTTCCATCCGGCCTTTCGCGCCTGAGCTGGCTGTTGGCGATGCGGCCTGCAGCCCCCGCGCGGTTGTCGACGATGTACTTCCACCCCTGCTTGCGCCAGGCCTCGGCGAGCTGGCGTGCCGTGGTGTCCAGGGTGCCGCCGGCGGGGTAGCCCACCAGCAGCTTTCCCACGCCGGCGAACGACTGGGAGAAGGAGGGCAGGATCCAGCTTGCCGCCGGCACCGCCATGGCCACACGCGCGAACGCGCGACGATTCATTGCATGCATTTCCGCACCTCGAATGACGGGTTGACTCGAAGGGGCGCAATGTTCGTGGGCCGTGGGCCCGAAGGGAACTGAAGTCTTTGCAACCGTGAAGTGCACGCCGTGCACTTCGCCGCCGCGCATCCGCTAGCGGAGCGCGTCCTCGGCGGCGCGGGCCGTGCCGGCCACCCTGTCGCGCAGCCACGCATGCCCGGGGTCGTGCTCGTCGCGGCGATGCCAGACCGCGCGGAGGGTGGACGTGCCGGCCGGATAGGGCGGCTGCCGGCGCAGCAGGTCGCTGGTCCTGGCGAGCGCCACGGCCAGCGAGGCCGGGACGATGGACAGCATGTCGCTGTCACGGAGGAGTTCCGGGATCGCCAGCGAATGCGGCACCGTCACCCGTGCGCGCGGCACTTCCTGCTCGACCTGCAGCGCCTCCTCGAGCGCCTGCCGGTCGAACATCTCGGACTGCCGCGCGAGTCCGCGCTCCAGGATGAAACCGCCGACCGCGCCTTCCTCCTGGCCGCCCACGGAGACGGTCACCAGCGGGTACTTCGCCATGTCGCGCAGCGTGAGCTTGCGTCGCGAAGCGGGATGCCCCTTGCGCATCAGGATGGCTTCGCCCTGGGACATCAGGGTCCGCGAGTTCAGCCGGGCCGGCACCTGCGAGAAGATGCCGATCGCGAGGTCGATGCGCCCGAGATCGATCTGCTCCGCCAGGTCGATGCGCGTGGAGGGCCGGATGACGAGGTCCACGCCGGGCGCGACCTGCTGCAGTTCCCGGCACAAGGGGGCGACGATCACCGCGGTCAGGTGATCGTTCGCGGCGATGACGAAGCGCCGCTTCGATGCTTCGGGCGAGAAGGGCTCCACGCCCAGGGTGGCCTGGATGCGGCGCAGGGCGTCGCGCAGGACGGGCGCCATGGCCGCGGCGCGACCGGTGGGGACCATGCCCTTGCCCGTTCGCATGAAGAGCTCGTCGCCCACCAGCTCCCGCAACCGGCCGAGCGCGTGGCTCACCGCGGATTGCGTCAGGTTCAGCCGCTTGCCCGCGAGGACCAGGTTGCGGTCCTCGTAGACGGCATCGAAGACCTTGAGCAGGTTGAGGTCCATGCGGCCGATGCTCATGGTCGTGCTCCAGCAACTGAATGGCGTGCATTATGGGCTTGCAGAACTATCAGTTCCATTCAATGCGGTCGTCGCCCAAGATGACCGCCATGAGCACCCGAACCCTCATCCCCGAGCGCGAAGCGCTCATCGAACGCGCCATTCCCTTCCTCGACGAAGTGAAGGACATGACGGCCGGCAGCGAGGTCGAACGCTGGCTGAACCGCCAGTACGGCCCGGGCAGCGAGCTGTACGAGACCCTCGCCCGGCTCGTGAAGAAGGGCGTCGAGGACGGCTGGGCCGCCAACGTCGAGATCGACGGCCCGAGCTACCGGCGCAGCCGCATCGTCGAGCCTTCCGAGCGCACCTTGCACTTCAGCATCACCGCCGTCTACATGGACAGCACCGGGAACCGGCAAGGGCACCCCGACCACCGGATCCGCGGCCAGTACCACGGGCATCCCTACGGCGAGTTCAACATGGTCGTGCCCGTCACCGCGGGCGCGGCGCTGAACGGCCCCAACGGCTGGTGCTCCGGTGGCTGGACCGCGCCCCCGCCGGGGAGCCGGCACTACCCGGAGGCCAGGGACGGCGCCGTGATCGCGCTGTTCTTCCTGCCCTCGGGCCGGATCTCGTACCACGCCGCGCCGCAGGAGTGAGCCATGGACAACTCCGTACGTGAATGGGCACAGGAAGTCGTGGCGCAGTGCGTGTCGAACGTAATGCGCTCCCGCCGCGCGGTCCGCGCGTTCAAGCCGCAGCCGCTCGATCGCCAGGTCGTCGAGGACATCCTGGAAGATGCCGCGGCCGCGCCGAGCGGCGCGAACATCCAGCCGTGGCGGGTGTACGTCGTCAGCGGCCCGGTCAAGGACCGGCTGGGCGACGCGCTGCTCGCCTTCTCGCGGTCCGGAACCGCGCCGGCGCCCGCGCACTTTCCCGATCCGCTGCCCGAGGTGTTCCGCGCGCGGCTGCAGGACTTCGGTGCTCGCTACTACGCGTCGCTGGGCATCGACCGCACCGACGCCGCCGCGCGAGCGCGCCAGTCGGAAAAGAACCTCTCGTTCTTCGGTGCGCCCGTCGGCCTCATCTTCACCATCGACCGCAGGCTGAAGCCGCACAGCTGGCTCGACCTCGGCCTGTTCGCCCAGAACGTGATGATCGCGGCCAAGGCCCGGGGCCTCGACACCTGCCCGCAGGTGTCGTTCGCGCCCTTCCACGAGGTGATCGCCGAGCACCTGGGGATGGAGCCGGAGGAGGTGACCGCGTTCGGCATGTCGATGGGCTACGGCGACCCGCAGGCACCGGTGAACCAGGTGGCGATGCCGCGCGAGCGCGTCCGCGATTTCGCGCGGATCGCCGGTTTTCCTCAAGGAGCGGACCATGAAGCCTGAAGAGGTCCTGGGGATACGCATTCCCGACAGCCGGCTCGCCAGGGAGCTGACCGAGCTCATCCGCGACACCGAGAGCGACCTGCTGTATCACCACTCCCTGCGCACCTATTGCTGGGGCGCGCTGGCGGGCCATCGCCGGGGATTGAAGTTCGACACCGAACTGCTCTACGCGGCGTCCATGTTCCATGACGTCGGCCTCACCGCGCGCTACGGGAGCAGCCAGCTGCGCTTCGAAGTGGACGGCGCCAATGCGGCGAGCGATTTCCTTCGCGGCCACGGCATCTCCGACCAGGACATCGAGACGGTCTGGAACGCGGTGGCGCTCCACACGACGCCCGGCATTCCGCAGTTCATGCGGGCGGAGATCGCGCTGGTGCAAGCCGGCGCCGGCATGGATGTCGCCGGCCGCGGCTGGGACCAGTTCACCGACGCGGAGCGCGAGGCCGTCCTCGCCACGTTCCCGCGGGAAGCCGACTTCAAGAGCGGGATCATCGACGCCTTCTACCAGGGCATGAAGCACCGCCCCGACAGCACTTTCGGGACCTTCAACGACGACTTCATCGCGCACAAGGATCCGCACTTCCATCGCGTGGACATGTGCACGGTCATCCACGCCTCGAAGTGGCATGGATGAGGTGAGCCAGGGGCTGCTTTAGAGCACACCTGGCTCAGCGGCTGGGATAGCATGGTCGCGGACCGTCGGCCCGGCCGACGCAGCCCGACCGTGCCGTGAGGAGCCCGCCCATGCCCGCTTCGCCGCCATCCGCATCCGCCCCGCTGCGCTATCGCAACCTGCTGCCGGGCGACGCGGCGCCCTGGTTCCAGCAGGCCTCCACCAGCAACCCCCGGTACCACTTCGACACCGCGGCCGGGCAGTACATCCTGATGTGCTTCTTCGGCACCGCGCGGGATGCCGCCGGGCGTCGCGCGCTCGAGGCCGTCCGGGCCGTCCGCGACCTGTTCGACGACGAGCACCTCTCCTTCTTCGGCGTCAGCGGCGATCCCCAGGACCAGGCCACCGGACGGGTCCGCGCCGAACGGCCCGGCATCCGGCATTTCTGGGATTTCGACTGCGGCGTCGCCCGCCTGTTCGGCGCGGCCCCGGAAGAGGTCCCCAACCCGAGGGCGCACTACAGGCGCCTGTGGTTCGTGCTCGACCCCAACCTCCGGGTCCGGGCGGTGTTCCCTTTCGAAGACGACGGCGCGGAGCGGGCGCGGGTGTTCGAGTACCTCCGTGCCCTTCCCCCCGTGACGGCGTACCCGGGCTTCGAGGCGTCGGCGCCGATCCTCACCATCTCCAACGTGTTCGAACCGGAGCTGTGCCGGCACCTGATCGAACGCTACGAGCGCAACGGAGGCGAGGACAGCGGCTTCATGCGCGCCGTCGACGGCAGGACGGTGCTGGTCAACGACCACCGCCACAAGGTGCGCAGGGACTACGTCATCGAGGACGAGAGCCTCGTCGCCGCCGTGCGGAGCCGCTTCGCCCGGCGCGTCAGGCCGGAGATCGAGAAGATCCACTTCTTCCGCGCAACGCGCATGGAGCGCTACATCGTCTCCTGCTACTCCGCCGAGGAAGGCGGGCATTTCGCTCCGCACCGCGACAACACCACCGAAGGCACCGCGCACCGCCGGTTCGCGGTGACGATCAACCTCAACGACGCGTTCGAAGGCGGGGGACTCTCGTTCCCTGAGTACGGACCGCGAAGCTACAAGCCGCCGCCCGGCACCGCGATCGTCTTCTCCTGCTCGCTGCTGCACTCCGTCTCTCGCGTCACGGCCGGCCAGCGGTACGCGTTCCTGCCGTTCCTGTACGACGACGAGGCGGCGCTGCTGCGCGAGAAGAACGCCGGCTCGCTGGTGGGGGCCGGGAACGACTACCGGGCCGGCAAGACCTAGGCTAGGCGAACGCGACGCGGACGTTGCCGAGGCCGGAGAACTCCATCGTCGCTTCATCGCCCGCCTCGAGCCAGAGGGTCTTGACGAGGCTGCCCGTCATCACGATGTCCCCCGCGCGCAGGCCCGTGCCCTGGCTCGCCAGGTGGTTGGCCAGCCAGGCCAGTGCGTGGTGCGGATGGCCGAGGACGTCGGCGCCGGTCCCCCGGCCCCGCTCCTGGCCGTTGACCAGGGCCCGTCCTTGCACCTCGAGCAGGTCCGCCACCGCGGACCGGCCGACCGGGCTGCCCAGGACGATGCCGGCGGCGAAGAAATCGTCGGCGACCAGCGTCGGGGCGCCCAGCGTTTCCCACTTCACGTAGCGGTCGTCGACGAGCTCGATCGCCGGCAGGTAGGACTCGATGCTGTCCGCCACCGAATCCCGGGTGAACGGTTCGCCCGCGGAAACGAGATCCTTTCCGAGGCGGACGGCGATCTCGCACTCGACACCGACGCGGACGAAATCCGCCGCCTTCAGGACGACGCCGCTCTGGTGCACGCCGCGCGCATGCACGCCACCCGCGCACGGGTGTGGAATCGCAAGGTACTGCTGCATGACCTCGCTCGTGCAGCCGATCTTGTAGCCGACCCAGGGGCCCAGCTCGGGCGCCAGGAGCCGGTGGAGTTCCGACTGCACGCGGTAGCCGTCTTGCAGGGTCTTCGGCACGACCTCCTGCGGCAAGGGCGCCAGGGGCTTCAGGCTTCTTCGCGCCGCCGCGATGGTCTGCGCGGCCTGCTGCAATGCGTCGGAATCGAAAAGGGTGTCGGTCACGCCGGTCTCCTCTGTTGATTCAGCCCGACCGCGGGAACGTGACCGTGAATGTCGTCCCGAGGTTCGCCCCGGATTCGACGGACACGCGCCCTCCGTGAGCCCTGGCGATCTCGCGGACGATGAAAAGGCCCAGGCCCACGCTGCGGCTGGCCCCGCCCTCGCTGCTGCCGCGCACCATGGGCTCGAACAGGACCGCCTGGAGCTCCGGTGGGATGGGCGCCCCGGCGTTGTGCACCGAGATCCGGCATTCCTCGGGCGCGATCTCCGAGCGGATGGTGATGGGGCAGCCGGCGTCGCCATAGGCGATCGCGTTGCTGATCAGGTTGCCCACCAGCTGCGCGAGGCGATCCGCATCGCCAACGCAAGTGCCCTCTCCCTGGGTCTCATGCACCAGGCGGCGTTCCGGATAGGCATGGCCGAGTTCGTCGACCACGTCCGCCAGCACGTCGTGCAGTTCGATGGGAAGGGTATGGACCGCGATGCCCTTGCCCAGCCGTGCCTGGGTGAAGTCCAGGAGGTCGGCGATCAGGCGCTGTGCCCGATGGCCGGCGCGCGAGATCCGGCCCAGGACGCTCAGTTGATGCGGTGTCGGCTCGTTGCGCGTGAGCAGCACCGCCGCCATCTGGATCGTCTGCAGCGGGTTGCGCAAGTCGTGGCTGACGATGGCGACCATCTGCTCGGCCAGGAGTGCCCGGTCCTTCTCCTTGGCGACCAGGTCTTCCAGCCTGCGGCGGGCCCGGAGCAGCTCGCGCTCGTACTTGTCCCGGTCCCGGGCGACGAAGAGCGCGACCTCGGAGAACGCCTGCTCGCCCTCGTCGTGCCGCAGTGCGTTCATCACGACCGGGATCACCTGGCCGTCGCGCCGCACGAGTTCCAGCTTCACCTCGGACAGCGAGCCCTGCATGTGCAGCAGCGGTGCCAGGTGCGTCTGGTGGAAGATCCTGCCGCCGACGGTCATCCAGTCCTGCAGCCTGCGCCCCTCCACCTCCTGTCGCGAGCGGCCCAGCCACTCGCACACCATGGCGTTCGCCCGCAGGACGACCCAGGAGCGGTCGATCCGCAGCAGACCGCACGCCGCCTGGTCGAGCGCGGCCTGGACCGCAGACGGCTGGCCGTTCTCGCTCACATCAGAGTCCGTGCGCGGCCAGGAACGTGTCGATGGCGTCCGCGCTCGCGCCCGGCGCGCTCAGATGAGGACAGTGGCCGACGTTGTCGATCACGACCAGCGTGCTGCGTGGCAGGACCCGGTGCATGTACTCGCCCACCGCCACGGGCGCAATGATGTCTTCGCTGCACTGCAGGATGAGCGTGGGGGCCTGCAGCTTCGGCAGCTCGGCGCGGTGGTCGGAGAGGAACGTGACGCGCGCGAAGTGCTCCGCGATCTCCGGGTCCGTCCGGCAGAAGCTGTTCGTCAGCTCCTCGGCCAGGTCCGGTTGTTCCGGCGCGCCCATGATGGCCGGGGCCATGTTGCTGGACCAGCCGAGATAGTTGGCTCCCATGGTTTCGAGCAGTGCTTCGATGTCCTTGCGTTCGAAGCCACCGACATAGTCGCCGTCGTTGATGTAGCAGGGGGACGGGCCGATCATCACCTGCGCCGCGAATCGGTCCGGCGCCTTCAGGTTGGCGAGCAGGCCGATCATCGCACTCACCGAGTGCCCGACGAAGACGACCGGTCCCTGGGCGAACTCCTCCACGATTTCCACCACGTCCGCGGCATAGCCGTTCAGCGTGTCGTACTTCGCAGGGTCATAAGCCGAGGTATCCGACCGTCCGCTGCCGACCAGGTCGAAGAGCACGGTGCGATACCGCGCGGCGTACGCCGGTGCGAGCTTGCGCCACATGTTCTGGTCGCAGCCGAAACCGTGTGCAAAGACCAGGGTCGCGGGTCCGGAGCCGGCAACGTGAACGTTGTTGCGTCTGGCGATGCTCATCAGTGGTGTCGTTCCATCATGCAGTTGATTGTGCACGGTGGAGACGGATCGCCGTCGGTGGAGGGCGATGCGGGAAGCGGCTTGCCTCAGGCGGCCCTTCCCGCAGCTCGAGCCGCGCGGTGGCACTCGCGCAGCAGACCATGCAGCCTGCACACGGTAGAGTGCTGGTGGTCCACCTCACGCAACGCTCCTGGAGCTCGGGGCACTCCCCGGTTACGCGCAAGTGTGGTCAGCCAATGGAGCAATCAATGACGATGGGCGATCTGCTCGTTCGCGATGTCCGCCCGATGAATGCCGCCCCGTGCGACGTGCTGGTGCGCAACGGGCGCATCCACGCGATGGGGCCATCGCTTCCAGCCGACGCGACCGCCGTGGTGGAAGAAGGCCACGGCGCGTTGCTGCTGCCCGGATTGGTGGAGGCGCACACGCACCTCGACAAGACGCTGTGGGGCATGCCCTGGTACCGCAACGACGTCGGCTCCCGGATCACCGATCGCATCGAGAACGAGCGCCGCTGGCGTGCCGGAACCGGCCATGACGCCGGGGCGCAATCGCTGGCGCTCGCGCAGGCTTTCCTCGCCCAGGGCACGACGCGGCTTCGCACCCACGTGGACATCGACACCGATGCCGGCCTGAAGCATCTCGACGGCGTCCTCGCCACGCGCGAGACCCTGCGCGACCGGATGGACATCCAGATCGTGGCGTTCCCCCAGTCCGGACTGCTGTGCCGCCCGGGAACCGCGGAGCTCGTCGACCAGGCGCTGCGGAATGGCGCCGACGTCCTGGGCGGGCTGGATCCGCAGGACATCGACGGGGATGCGGTCGCCTCGCTCGATCTGCTGTTCGCATTGGCCGAGCGGCACGCCAAGCCCCTGGACATCCACCTGCATGAAGGCGGACTGCCGGGAGCGAACACCTTGCACCTGGTCCTGGACCGGGTCGAGGCGCTCGGCATGCAGGGGCGGGTGGCCATCAGCCACTGCTTCTGCCTCGGCGACGTCGAGGCGGCGGAGCGCGACCGGCTGCTTTCCAGGATGGCGCGCCTGGGGGTGGCCGTCATCACGACCGGCAGCGCGTCGCGTCGGGTCCCGCAGTTGTCCGTCTGCCGCGCGGCGGGCGTCCTGGTCGCGGGTGGCAACGACGGCATCCGCGACACCTGGACGCCCTACGGCATGCCCGACATGCTGGAACGCGCGATGCTGATCGGCTTGCGCAACAACCTGCGCCGCGACGAGGAGCTCGGATGGGCGCTCGCGACGGTCACCGCCGATGCGGCGACCGTCTGCGGCTTCGCCGGCTACGGCCTGGCGCCGGGTTGCCGCGCCGACTTCGTGCTGGTGCAGGCGCGGAACACGGAGGAAGCCGTGGTCGCGCGCCCACCGCGGCTGTGCGTGGTCGCGCGGGGCCGCGTGGTGGCGCGCGAAGGTCGTCTCGTGTGACGCCTTACTCGATGCTCACCTTCGCGTCGCGGATCACTTTCTGCCAGCGCGCCGTCTCGCCGCGGATGAAGCGGGCGGCCTGGTCCGGCGTGCTCCCCACCGGCGCCAGGCCGAGGTCGATGAACCGCTGGCGCACGTCGGGTTGCGCGATGGCGGCGACCAGGGCGTCGTTCAGACCCCTCACGACATCCTGGGGCGTGCCGGGCGGCGCCACCACCGCGTACCAGGTCACGGCCTGCATGCGCGGCAGTCCGATCTCGGCGAAGGTGGGAACGTCGGGCAGCGACGCGGCCCGCCTGGCGTCCGCCACGGCAAGGATTCGCACCTTGCCTGCCTTGTACAGCGCCATCGCCGCGCTCACGTTGGTGAAGAACGCATCCACCTGGCCCGCCGACAAGTCCGTCATGGCCGGCGTGTCGCCGCGGTAGGGCACGTGGATCATCTCCACGCCCGCGGCCGTCTCGAACAGCTTGGCGGTGAGGTGGGAGGTGGTGCCGTTGCCCTGGGACGCGTAGCTCACCTGGCCGGGATGGGCCTTCACGTGGGCGACGAAATCCTGCGCCGTCTTCGCGGGCAGCTTCGGGCCGATGACCAGCGCGTTCGGCACCTCGGCGATCACGGTAGTCGCCACCCACTTGTCGGGCTCGAAGGTCAGCTTCGGATAGAGGCTCTGGTTGACCGAGATCGGGCCGGGCGAGGACAGCAGCACGGTGTGCCCGTCGGCCTCCGACCTGAACACGCCCTCGGCGCCCACGTTCCCGCCGGCGCCGGTGCGGTTCTCCACCAGGACGCCTTGCGGGAAGCGCCCGCGCATCTTCTCGGCCAGCACGCGCGCCAGCACGTCCGCGGTACCGCCCGCCGCGAACGGCACCACGATGCGCAGCGGCTTGCTGCCGAGTTCGGCTGCGCCGGCGGCCGGCACGAGCGATGCCAGCAACGCCAGCAGGACGGCCGCGCGGCGGCCGATCGATCCGGTTGTCTTGTTCATGTTTGCAGTCTCGATATCCAGGCGCATGCACGCCCGCGGCATTGTCGGCAGCCGATGTCCGGGCCATCAAGCCATTCGTGCGCGATGCGCACAAACGGCCGCCATCGCTTCGTTCAGCGCCGGTTCAGCAGGGCGGGGCTACGATGCCCACCATGCGAATCCTGCTGCGCCTGCTCTGTGCCGCGTTCGTCCTGTCGGCGGCACCCGCCTGGGCCGACGTCGGACCCGACCAGGCCGCGGCCATCGCCCCGCGCCAGACCGATGGCCGCGTGCTGTCCGTCGACCGCGTCGAAGGCGGGCCGCGGGGCACCTGGCGCGTGAAGGTGCTCACTGCCGGCGGCCAGGTGCGGGTGGTTTTCATCGATGCCGCCACCGGCCGGCCCGGCTAACGCACCGGAGCGTCTCCCCATGCGCCTGCTGCTCATCGAGGACGACGCCGGCCTGCGGCTGGGACTCGCGCGCCGGCTCGAGGCCGACGGCTACCGGGTCGACCACGCGGCCGACGGCGAGGATGGGCTGTTCCAGGCCCGCGAATACCCCGTGGACCTGGTGATCGTTGACCTCGGCCTGCCCAGGCTGAACGGCCTGGCCGTGGTGCAGCGGCTGCGCGCCGAGGGCCGCACGATCCCGATCCTGGTCCTGACCGCACGCTCGAGCTGGCAGGACAAGGTGCTCGGCCTGGAGGCGGGCGCCGACGACTACCTGGTCAAGCCGTTCGAATACCCGGAGCTGGCCGCGCGCGTGAAGGCGCTGCTGCGCCGCTCGCTCAAGGCGGCGTCGGACGTGCTGACCTTCGGGCCGCTGTCCATCGACTTCGCCGCCCAGAACGCGCAGCTCGCGGGCGCGCCCCTGGACCTCACGGCGTACGAATACCGGGTGCTGGAGTACCTGGTGCGCAAGCGCCCGGGCGTCGTCACCAAGCAGGAACTGTCGGACTACCTCTACCCGCACGACCAGGACCGCGACAGCAACGTGCTCGAGGTCCTCGTGGGGCGTTTGCGCCGCAAGCTCGCTGCTTCGGACGCCGGTTTCGCGCCCATCGAAACGCTGCGCGGCCGGGGCTACCGATTCACGCCCGGATGAGGCCGGACCGCTCGATCCGGTCGCGGCTGCTCATCGGCGCCGCGCTGGTGCTCGTCGCCTTCCTCGCCGGCGTCGGCCTGGCCGTGCAGCGCGCGCACACGGAAAGCAGCCGCACCGAGCGGTTCGCGCGGCTGCAGGGCACGGTGTACCTGCTCCTGGCCGAGGCGGAGATCGGCGCGGACGGCGCGCTCGTCATGCCGGAGGCCTTTCCCGAGCCGCGCCTGTCGCTGCCGGGATCCGGCCTCTACGCCAGCATCGCCAACCCCACCCGCGGGGAGTCCTGGCGATCGCCGTCCGCGGTCGGCCTGCCCCTCCCGTTCCAGGGCGGGATCGAGGTGGGCCGCTGGCGCCACGACGCGGTGCGCGCGAACGGCCGCAGCTACCTGGCCTCGACCTACCGCGTGGACTGGGAGACCCGCTCGCACGCGACGCCGCTGGTGCTGTCGGTGCTGGAGGATGCCGAGACCTATCGCCGCGAGGACGCCGTCTTCGAGCGGGCGCTCTGGGCCTGGCTGGGCGGCGCCGGCCTGCTGCTGCTGCTGTCGCAGACGCTGCTGCTGCAGTGGGGACTGGCTCCGCTGCGCCGCGTGCTGCGGGAGATCCGGCGCATCGAGGAAGGGCGGCAGGCCGAGGTCGAGGGCCGCTATCCGCGCGAGATCGCCGCCATCACCGACAACCTGAACACCCTGATCAAGCAGGAGCGGGACCGGCAGACGCGCTACCGCGAGGCGCTGAGCTTCCTCGCCCACAGCCTGAAGACGCCGCTGGCGGTGCTGCGCACGGCGCTCAACGAGCCGGCGACGCTCGCGGACGCCGTCACGCAGCAGGTGCAGCGCATGGACCACATCGTGCAGCACCAGCTCGGCCGCGGCGCGGCCAGCGGCGCGGCCCGCTTCGCTCCCTGGCTGGCGATCGGCGGGGTCGCGCAGCGGGTGCGCGACTCGCTCGAGAAGGTGTACGCCGGCAGGCAGCTGGCCATCGAACTCGATTGCCCGCCCGACCTCCAGTGGCGCATCGACGAGGGCGACGCCTTCGAGCTGTTCGGCAACCTGATGGACAACGCGGCCAAGTGGGCGAGGGGCCGCGTGGAGGTGCGCGCCTGGCGCGAGGGCGACCGGCTGAGGCTGCGCGTGGACGACGACGGTCCCGGCTTCGGCGACACGCGCTCCATCCTCCAGATCCATGTGCGCGGCGACGAGAAGGTGCCCGGGCATGGGGTCGGCCTGGCGGTGGTCAGCGACCTCGTGGCCAGCCACGGCGGCGAGCTGTCGCTGGGCCGCTCGGACCTGGGCGGCGCCCGGGTCGATCTCACGCTGCCGCAGGCTTGAGACTTTCCGCAATCGGTTCAGCTTGCGTTCATGGGCCGGGGCGCACGATGGCGTCCTGTTCCAACGAAGGAGCCACCATGTTCCCCTCGATCTCCGGCAAATTCCTCCTGGCGCTCGCCATCGCCGGCACGGCGGGGCTCGCGCAGGCCCGCAGCGACGTCCAGTGGTCGATCGGCGTGCAGACCGGGCCCGTCTACGCCCAGCCGCAGCCGGTGTACGTGCAGCCGCAGCCCGTCTATGTGCAGCCGGCGCCGGTCTACGTGCAGCCGAGGCCGGTGTACGTGCAGCCGGCCCCTGTCTACGCGCAACCGGCGCCGGTCTACATCGCGCCCGGCTACGGCGGCTGGCGCTACCGTGACGACGACTGGGGGCGCCGCCATTGGCGGCACCACCATCGGCACGGCTACGGCGACTGACGGGGTGGGGCGCCGGGCCTACGTGACCGACGCCTCGTGGATGGCGGCGATGGAGGCGTCCAGGACCTGGTTGAACTCCTGCTCGCTCTGCTGCGCGGTGAGGCCTTCGGTCAGCGCCCGTGAAAAGCTCGCGATCACGCCGTGGTTGCGCGCCAGCAGGCGGTTCGCTTCCTCGCGCGAATAGCCGCCCGAGAGGGCGACGACGCGCAGCACGTTCGGATGCCCGACCAGGTCCCTGTAGAAATCGTCGACGGAGGGGATCGTGAGCTTCAGCATCACCTGTCGCCCCGGCCCCAGCCCTTCGAGGTGCCGGAGGAGGGCGGCCTTGAGCAGCCGCTCGGCCTCCGGCTTGTCCGGCGCGTGGATGTCCACTTCGGGTTCGAGGATGGGCATCAGGCCGGCCGCCAGGATCTGCCTGCCGATCGTGAACTGCTGGTCCACGATGTCCTCGATGCCCCTGGCGTCGGCGCGCTTCACGACCGAGCGCATCTTGGTCCCGAACACGCCCTTGTCCCTGGCCCGCGCGAGCAGGGCGTCCAGCTGCGGCATCGCCTTCATCAGCTGCACGCCGTTCGCCTCGTCGGCCAGGCCTTTGTCGACCTTCAGGAAAGGCACGACCTGCTTGACCGACCAGAGGTAGTCGGCGCTGCCCCGCGACTCGATCTCGCGGTCCATCGTCTGCTCGAACAGGATCACGCCCAGGATGCGGTCGCCGTCGAACGCCGGGCTCGTCATGATGCGTGTGCGCATCGCGTGCATCAGGTCGAACATCTGCGGGTCGCCCGACCAGCTCCCGGGCTGGATGCCGTAGAGGCTCAGCGCTTTCGGCGTGCTGCCGCCGCTCTGGTCGAGCGCGGCGATGAATCCCCGCGCCGACCGGACCTTCTCAAGCTGCTGCGGATTCATGGCGGTCCTCACTCGAGGGTGAAGCCGATCTTCATCGTGACCTGCCAGTGGGCGACCTTGCCGTCCTCGATGTGCCCGCGCGTTTCCACGACCTCGAACCATTGCATGTTGCGGACGGTCTCGCTGGCCTTCGCAAGGGCCGAGTTGACGGCATCTTCGATGCCCGACGGCGAGGACCCGGTGAGTTCCAGGATCTTGTACACGTGCTTGGACATGGCGCCTCCTGAGGGTGGACGCCCAGTATGTCCGTCCGCGCCCGCCGGGGGCAACACATCGGTGGCATCGGTGGTGATGATCGCGGTTGAAGCGGCCCTTCGCGCCACGCAGAATGGCGCCAGCGCTGCAGGAGGTTCCGATGTCCTCGCTCATGCTCAGCCGGCGACCCGTTCTCGCCGCAATCGCTTCAACGTTGCTTCCGCTGGCGCCGAGCGCCCGTGCCGCCGACGCGATGCAGTCGTGGAAGCTCGCGACTTCGCGCCGCACCGGCATCCACGACGTCGCGCCGGCGCCGGACGGCGGCGTGTGGTTCAGCGCGCAGGCCAGCGGCCACCTCGGCTGGTTCGAACCCGGCAGCGGCCGCACCGAGCTGGTGGCGCTCGGCTCAGGTTCCTCGCCGCACGGCGTGATCCAGGGTCCGGACCGCGCGGCCTGGCTCACCGACGGTGGACAGAACGCCATCGTCCGCGTCACCTGGCCGCAGCGGGCCGTCACCGTGTTCCCGCTGCCCACGGGCACGCCCTACGCCAACCTGAACACCTGCGCCTTCGATGGCGCCGGCGACCTCTGGTTCACCGGCCAGGCCGGCTACGTGGGGCGCGTCGCGGTGCGCACCGGCCAGGTCAGCGTGAAGGAGTCGCCACGCGGGCGCGGCCCGTACGGCATCTGCACCACGCCCGGCGGCGACGTGTGGTGGTGCTCGCTGGCGGGCTCGTTCATCGCGCAGGTCGATCCGCGCACCGGCGACTCGCGCGTCGTCGAGCCGCCCACGCGCGGGCAGGGCGCGCGTCGCGTGTGGAGCGACAGCCGCGGCCGCATCTGGGTCGCCGAATGGAACAGCGGCCAGCTCTCGATGCACGACCCGGGCGCCAACCAGTGGCGCGCCTGGCGCGTGCCGGGCGACAAACCCATGGTGTACGCGGTGTACGTCGACGAGCGCGACACCGTGTGGTGCAGCGACTTCGGCGGCAACGCGGTGTGGTCGTTCGATCCGCGCGCCGAGAAGTTCGAGCGGCACGCGATGCCGCGCGACAGCGCCAACGTGCGCCAGATCCTCGGCCGCAAGGGCGAGGTGTGGCTGCCGGAGAGCGGCACCGAGCACATCACGGTGATCAGGACCTGAGCACCGGCGACGTCTTCTAACCCGCCCGCGCCCCGCTCGCCGCCACCAGCGCCACCATGTTCAGGATGCGCCGCACCGTGGCCGTGGGCGTGAGCACGTGGACCGGTGAACGCGCGCCCAGCAGCATCGGGCCGATCGTGATGCCCTGGCCGCCGCAGATCTTGAGCACGTTGAAGAGGATGTTGGCCGAGTCCAGGTTGGGGCAGATGAGCAGGTTGGCCTCGCCGGTGAGCGTGCCGTCCATCAGGCTCGCCTTGCGCAGCGGCTCGGACAGCGCGAGGTCGCCTTGCACTTCGCCGTCGCATTCGATGTTCGGTGCGAGCTGCCGGAAGATGTCGCGCGCCTGGCGCATCTTCAGCGCCGAGCGCCGCGTCGAACTGCCGTAGCTGCTGTGCGAGAGGAACGCGAGTTTCGGCGGCAGGCCGAAGCGCTGCACTTCCGTCGCGGCCACGAGCGCGGTATGCGCCAGCAGCTCGGCGTCGGGGTCCTCGTTGACGTAGGTGTCCGCGATGAACAGCGTGCGGTTCGGCAGCATCAGGCCGTTGAGCGTCGCGAAGCCGCGCGCGCCCGGCGCCAGGCCGATGACGTCGCGCACGTGCTCGAGGTGGTGGTCGAACCGGCCCACCAGGCCGCAGAGCATCGCGTCCGCGTCGCCCAGGTGGATGGCCAGCGAGCCGATCAGCGTGTTCGATCGCCGCACCGCGGCCTTCGCGGCCTCGGGCGTGATGCCGTTGCGGCCCATCAGCCGGTGGTAGGTCTCCCAGTACTGCCGGAAGCGGGAGTCGCTCTCGGGGTTGACGATCTCCACGTCTTCTCCCGCCCGCATGCGCAAACCCGCCTTGGCGATGCGGGACTCGATCACGGCCGGACGCCCGATCAGCACCGGCGTGGCGATGCGCTCCTCGATCGCCAGCTGCGCGGCGCGCAGCACGCGCTCGTCTTCGCCTTCGGCCAGCACCACCCTGCGGTGGGAAGCGGACCGGGCGGCGACGAACACCGGCCGCATGATCATCCCGGTCTGGTAGACGAAGCGGGTGAGGTTCTGCTTGTAGGCCTCGTAGTCGGTGATCGGACGCGTGGCCACGCCCGAGGCCTCGGCCGCCCTGGCGACCGCGGGCGCGATGCGCAGGATCAGCCGCGAGTCGAACGGCGTCGGGATGATGTAGTCCGGCCCGAACGACAGCTCGCGGCCGGCGTAGGCATTCGACACCTCCTCGCTGATGTCGGCCTTGGCGAGGTCGGCGATCTCGCGCACGCAGGCCAGCTTCATCTCCTCGGTGATGCCGGTCGCGCCGCAATCGAGCGCGCCACGGAAGATGTAGGGGAAGCACAGGACGTTGTTGACCTGGTTGGGATAGTCCGAACGCCCGGTCGCGACGATGCAGTCGGGGCGCGCCTGCCGGGCGAGTTCGGGACGGATCTCCGGCTCGGGGTTGGCCAGCGCCAGGATGATGGGCTGCGACGCCATCGAGGCCACCATGTCCGGCGTGAGCACGCCGGCGGTGGAACACCCGAGGAAGACGTCCGCGTCCTTGCACACGTCGGCCAGCGTCCTCGCGCTCGTGTCCTGCGCATAGCGCGCCTTGGACTCGTCCAGCCCGCCGGGGCGCCCCTGCGTGACCACGCCCTTCGAATCGACCACGTAGATGTTCTTGCGCGAGACGCCCAGGTGGACCATCAGGTCCAGGCACGCGATGGCCGCGGCGCCGGCGCCGGACGACACCAGCTTGATCTCGCCGATCTTCTTGCCGACCAGTTCCAGCCCGTTGAGCAGCGCCGCGCTGGCGATGATCGCCGTGCCGTGCTGGTCGTCGTGGAACACCGGGATGCTGACCCGCTCGCGCAGCTTCTTCTCGATGTAGAAGCACTCGGGCGCCTTGATGTCCTCGAGGTTGATGCCGCCCAGCGTCGGCTCCAGCGCCGCGATGATGTCGACCAGCTTGTCGGGATCACGCTCCGCGAGCTCGATGTCGAAGACGTCGAGACCGGCGAACTTCTTGAACAGGCAGCCCTTGCCCTCCATCACCGGCTTGCCGGCCAGCGGGCCGATGTCGCCGAGGCCGAGCACGGCCGTTCCGTTGGTGACGACGCCGACGAGGTTGGCGCGCGCCGTGTATTCGGCGGCCAGTGCGGGGTTCTGCTGGATCTCGAGGCAGGGATAGGCGACGCCCGGTGAATACGCCAGCGACAGGTCGAGCTGGTTCGAGAGCGGCTTGGTCGGCGTGACCGAAATCTTCCCCTTGTTCGGGGTGCTGTGGTACTCGAGCGCGGCACCGCGCAGCTCGGCCGTTGACAT
Source organism: Pseudomonadota bacterium (assembly GCA_023390985.1). GTDB lineage: Bacteria > Pseudomonadota > Gammaproteobacteria > Burkholderiales > Burkholderiaceae_C > Ramlibacter. The sequence continues at coordinate 718 of JAEWBU010000148.1, read as the reverse complement.
CTTGTCCTGCATGCATGTCTCCTGTGCATCTTGTCGGTGCACAAGCCTCTTGCAGGCTCTCGCCAGTGTCAACCTTGAGCCCACGGCTGAGCCCGATGGCCCGCCCCGGATAATCCACCCCATGTCGGAACGGATGGACCTCCTCACGCTGCGCGTGGTGATCGCGGTGGCCGAATCGGGGTCGATCAGCGCGGGCGCCGATCGCCTGCAACTCGCCGTCGCCGCGGCCAGTGCGCGCATCTCCTCGCTCGAATCCGCGCTGGGCATCCGCATCTTCGAGCGCTCGCCGCGCGGCGTCGAACTCACGTCCGCCGGGCGGCTGCTGGTGCAGCGCGGGCGCGAGTTGCTGGCCGACTCCGACAGGCTCGTCAACGACCTGCGCGACCTGAGCCTGGGCCTGGCCGGCAACGTGCGCATGCTGGCCAACGCGTCGGCGCTGCTGGAAGTGCTGCCCGCGCGCCTGCAGGCCTTCAGCCGCAGCCATCCGCGCATCCGCGTCGAGGTGGAGGAGCGCATCAGCCCCGAGATCGCCAGCGCGCTGCTGGACGGCCGCACCGACATCGGGGTGGTGGATACGCAGACGCCTTCGCCGGGCCTGGAGTTCCTGCCGTTCTTCCGCGACCGGCTCGCCCTCGTCGTGCCGCGCGGCCATGCGCTGGGGGGCGCCGGCCCGCTGCGGCTGGAAGACGTACTGGATCAGAAGTTCATCGTGCTCACG
>JAEWBU010000143.1 GCA_023390985.1 Pseudomonadota bacterium | reverse complement strand
GGCCAAGGCGCCTGCCGCGGCGCCCGCTCCGGCACCGGCCCCCGCGCCCGCTCCCGCCGCGGCTGCGCCCAGCGGCGCGACGTCCGACGTCGAAGCCGCCGTCAACGCCTGGGCCAAGGCCTGGTCGTCCAAGGACATGCCCGCCTACCTGGGCGCCTACGGCAAGGATTTCGATCCGCCCGGCAACCAGACCCGCAAGGCCTGGGAAGAGGAACGCCGCGATCGCATCGTCGGCAAGTCGCGCATCACCGTGCGCGTCTCCGACCTGTCGGTGAAGGTGGACGGCGACAAGGCCACGGCGCGCTTCCGCCAGGCCTACAGCGCCGACAGCCTCAACGTGAACGGCCGCAAGACGCTCGAGCTGCACAAGGTCGGCGACCGCTGGCTGATCGTCCGCGAGAGCACCGGCGCCTGACCCACGCGCTTCCCGTGCGCCAGCTTCTCGCCGCCCGGCTGTTCGCGGCCTCCCTCTGCGTCGCCCTGGCCTGGCCCGGCCAGGCGCAATCCGCCCCGCGCAAGAAGGCGCAGGCCACCCGGCCCGCCGCGCTGCAGGACGGCCAGGCCGAGGCGCGGCTGATCGCGATCTACCGCCGAATCGGCGCCGGCCAGATGCGCGAGGCGCTCGCCGACGCCGAAAAGCTGGTGCGCGACCATCCCAATTTCCAGCTGGCCCAACTCGTCTACGGCGACCTGCTCGCGGCCCGCTCGCGCCCGGTGCGCGGCCCGGGCGACGTGGCGGAACTGGCCAACGGCGCCGGCGCCCAGCTGCTGGCCGAGCTGCGCGAGGAATCTCAGCTGCGCATCCGCGCGTTGCGCGAGCGCCCGCCCGCAGGCACGGTGCCCGCGCAGTTCCTGCAGCTGGCCCCCAGCAGCCGGCATGCGATCGCGGTGGACACCTCGCGCGCGCGGCTGTACCTGTTCGAGAACACCGCATCGGGCCTGAAGCTGCTCGCCGACTACTACATCTCGGTGGGCAAGTCGGGCATCGACAAGGCCGTCGAAGGCGACCTGCGCACGCCGCTGGGCGTCTACTACGTCACCAGCAACCTGGACCCGAAGACGCTCAAGGACTTCTACGGCTCCGGCGCGCTGCCGATCAACTATCCGAATCCGTACGACGCGCGGCGCGGCAAGACCGGCGGCGGCATCTGGCTGCACGGCACGCCGCCGACGCAGTTCTCGCGAGCGCCCAAGGCCACGGATGGCTGCGTGGTGCTGGCCAACCCGGACCTGGAGCGGATCATCCGCACGGTCGAGATCCGCAGCACGCCGGTGGTGATCGCCTCGTCGCTGCAATGGGTGCCGCAGCATCAGCTGCAGGCGGACGCCAAGCCGTTCGGCGAGGCGCTGGCGGCCTGGCGCGCGGCGCGCACCCACGGCGACGTCGATCGCCTGCTGTCCTTCTACGCACCCGACTTCTCCAGCAACGGCAAGAGCGTGGCCGAGTGGACGCCGCAGCTGCGCAGCGAAGTGCAGCGCACGCGCGGGCGCGAGGTCCAGCTCAAGGACCTGTCGCTGCTGCGCTGGACCGACTCGGCCGAAACCATGGTGGTAACCTTTGGCGAGGTGCCCGCGGGCGCCCGCACCGGCCCCGTCAAGCGCCAGTACTGGATGCGCACGGGTGGCCAGTGGAAGATCTTTTTCGAAGGAGTGATCGGTTGATCCCAGCAGTGACGCGCCGCGCGGCGGCCGCCCTCGTCATCGGCCTGGCCGCCTGCACCGGCGCCTTGGCCGCGGAAGCACCCAAGGTGAAGTTCAGCACCACCGCCGGTGATTTCGTGGTCGAGGTGTACCCCGACAAGGCGCCCAGGACGGTGGAGAACTTCCTGCAGTACGTGCGCGACAAGCACTACGACGGGACCATCTTCCATCGCGTGATCAACAACTTCATGGTCCAGGGCGGCGGCTACGACACCAAGTACGCGCAGAAGCCCACGCGCGCGCCGGTCGCGCACGAAGGCCGGCAGGCGCTCGCCAAGGGCGGCCCGAAGAACGTGGTGGGCACGCTGGCGATGGCGCGCACCAACGACCCGAACTCGGCCAGCTCGCAGTTCTTCATCAACGTCAAGGACAACGCCTTCCTCGACCCGGTGGCCATCCCGCCCGGCGACCCGGTGCCGAAGTTCGAGTACCAGGGCCGCACCTACGAGAACGTCCCGCGCTCGCAGCTCGAAGGCGCTTCGCAGCTGTACGGCTACACCGTGTTCGGCAAGGTGGTCAGCGGCATGGACGTGATCGAGAAGATCAAGGCCATGCCGACCGGCGCGGGCGGCCCCTTCCCGTCCGACGTGCCCAAGACCCCGGTGGTGATCCAGTCGGCCACCCTGGTGAAGTAAACAGGAACAAGGAGAACATTTCATGGCCAACCCCAAAGTCGACCTGCACATCGCCGGCTACGGCGTCATCACGCTGGAACTGGAGCAGGACAAGGCGCCCAAGTCCGTCGAGAACTTCCTCTTGTACGTGAAGAAGGGCCACTACGACGGCACCGTCTTCCACCGCGTGATCAACGGCTTCATGATCCAGGGCGGCGGCTTCGCCCCCGGCATGACCCAGAAGCCGACCGACGCGCCGATCGAGAACGAGGCCAACAACGGCCTGAAGAACAACCAGTACACCGTGGCGATGGCGCGCACCAACGCGCCGCACTCGGCGTCGTCGCAGTTCTTCATCAACGTCGCCGACAACGACTTCCTCAACCACACGGCGCCCAGCCCGCAAGGCTGGGGCTACGCCGTGTTCGGCAAGGTCGTCGCCGGCCAGGACATCGTCGACCGCATCAAGGGCGTGAAGACGGGCCGCAAGGGCTTCCATGACGACGTGCCGCAGCAGGACGTGGTCATCGAGAAGGCCGTCGTCGCCGCCTGAGGCGCGGTGGCGCCGCCGCCCGTCCATGAACTCGCGGCCGAGCCCGGCTGGCGCTCGGCCGACCTGATCTCCGACCTGCACCTGCAGGAGAGCGACCCCGCCACGTTCGATGCGTGGCGGCGCTTCCTCGCCGCGTCCGATGCCGACGCGCTGTTCATCCTCGGCGACCTGTTCGAGGCCTGGCCCGGCGACGACGTGCTGGACCTCGGCGGCTTCGAAGCCGGATGCGCCCGCGTGCTGCGCGAGGCGGCCTCGCGGCGGCCGGTGTTCTTCATGCATGGCAATCGCGATTTCCTCGTCGGCGAGGCTTTCGCGCGCGCCGGCGGCGTGCGGCTGCTGCCCGATCCCACCGTGCTGGCGCTGGGCCCGCATCGCTGGCTGCTCAGCCACGGCGATCCGCTCTGCCTCGGCGACACCGAGTACCTCGCGTTCCGTGCGCAGGTGCGACAGGCGCCATGGCAGCGCGAGCTGCTGCGCCGCCCGCTCGCCGAGCGCCAGGCGCTGGCCCGTTCGATGCGCGCGCAGAGCGAGGACCGCAAGCGCTCGGGCGCGACCTACGCGGACGCCGACCCCGACGAAGCGCGTGCCTGGCTCGCCGCGGCGAAGGCCCCGACGCTGGTGCACGGCCACACCCATCGCCCCGCGGACCACGACCTCGGCTCGGGCCTGCGCCGCATCGTCCTGAGCGACTGGGACCTGCAGGCCCGCCCCCCGCGCGCCGAAGCGCTGCGCCTGTCGATCGACGGCAGCGCCCGGCGCATCCCGCTCTCCTGATGTTCGGCTGGTTCCGCCGGCGCAGCGCGCGCCCGATCCCCGATGCGCTCTGGAACGAGGCGCTGGCCGCCTATCCGTTTCTCGCCGAGCGCTCCACGCAGGACCTCGGGCGCCTGCGCCAGCTCGCGGCCCGCTTCCTGGCCGACAAGGAGTTCCACGGCGCCCAGGGCCTAGCGATCACCGATTCGATGGCCGTGGCGATCGCCACGCAGGCCGTGCTGCCCGTGCTCCACCTCGGCCTGGACTGGTACGACGACTTCGTCGGCATCGTGGTGCATCCCGACCAGGTCGTGGCGCGCCGCACCTCGCAGGACGAGGCCGGCGTGGTGCACGAATGGGACGAGGTGCTGGCCGGCGAGGCGATGGAGCGCGGCCCGGTCATGCTCAGCTGGCACGACGTGCGGCAGGCCGGCGAGTCGGCCGCGCAGGGCTACAACGTCGTGGTCCACGAGTTCATCCACAAGATCGACATGCGCGACGGCGAGCCCGACGGCTGCCCGCCGCTGTCCGTCGGCCACCGCAGGGCGTGGCGCACCACGATCGAAGCCGAGTACGAGCGCTTCCGCGAGAAGGTGCTGATCGCCGAGCGCTTCGGCGGCGAGCCGCCGTGGCTGGACCCGTACGGCGCCGAGAACGTCGGCGAGTTCTTCGCCGTGGCCGGCGAGGCCTACTTCGTCAACCGCACCACCTTCGCCACGGAGTTCCCCGCGCTGGTGGCGCTTTTCGACGGCTTTTTCGGGCCGGCCGCGTAACGGTCCGGCTGGCAGGTTCGTCCTGCTTCTTGCACCAATGACTTTGGTCGTCAGTGGGCCCTGGAATTTCAATGGTCGCACTCGCTTTTTGAGGAGTGCGCGATGGAAGACCGGGACTCGATCGAGCTCGTCACCGAGACGACCGCCCTGCTGTGGCGGCTGGACCTGATGGGCGTGGAAGTGGGCGGGCGCTGGCCCATCCTCGCCGACCACTGGGACACGCTGGCCCCGCTGGGCGGGCACGCCGCCGACGCCTGGCTGGCCATGATGGCCTACGTGGGCGCGCGGAGGGAGCCGTCCCAGCGCTCGACGCTGATCATGCTCAAGGTGGCCAGCCTGGGCTGGGGCGAGGAGGCCTTCTTCGCCAAGGAATGCGGCATGGCGGCCGCCCAGGCCATCCTCGCCTTCGGCGCGGGCCGCTACTCGGAGACGCTGGACCTGCTGCTGCCCCTGCGGCACTGCGAGCGCCATTTCGGCGAGCAGTGCGGCCCGGGCAGCCGGCGCGACCTGATCGAGCACACGCTGATCGAGGCCGCGATCCGGTCGGGGCACGACGACCTGGCCGCGGAACTCGTCGCCGAGCGCGCGGCGCGCGTCATCCGCGCAGCAGCACCTTCAGCACGTTCTGCAGCCGGCGCGCCGCACCAGCCTGGTGACCGGCCGCCAGCACCCGGGCCGTGTCCTCGCCCCAGGTCTGGGCCGGGGACGGATCGTTGCGCCGCGTGAGCAGCTGCAGCTGCATCCGGCGCCGCGCGTCCAGCTGGTCGGCCGGCGTCGGCACCTCGGCCGCGATCTCCAGGCGCAGCAGCGCATCGCCCGCCTCGCCCGCCGGTGTCGCCTGCAGGGCCTTGACCCAGCTGCCGCGGATCGCCGGCGTCACCGCCCGGCCGAGTTCGCTCTGGCTGGGCACCTGGTCGGCCGAACGCTGCTCCCAGGCCGCCAGCAGCTGAGTGAGCGCCTCGCCGTGGGCCTGCGCGGCCAGCTTGCGCAGGGTCTGCTGGGCGTGCTCCAGCGCGTCGCGCTGGGCGCGGAACGCCACGTCGCCCAGGCGAGGACCGCGGTCCTCGGGCGCACGGTCGCCGAAACGGCCACCGCGATCGCCACGGTCGCCGCGATCACCGAAGCGGCCGCCGCCGGCACCCGGCGCACCGCGCCGGTCGCCGAACTTGCCGCCGCGACCGGCGGGTGCCGGCTCGGTCTTCTTCATGCCGGGGCGGTCGTCGCCGCGCATGGCGATGACCGGCTTGGGCGGGGCCTTCGCGGGCGCCGGCGCGGGGGCGGCTTCGGCTTCGGGAGCCGGTGCGCCTTCC
>JAEWBU010000129.1 GCA_023390985.1 Pseudomonadota bacterium | reverse complement strand
GCAGTTCTTCCCGCTGCTGTCGTACCGCACCGGCCCGTACGCGCCCAACGGCACGCCCTGGGCCAACGGCAAGCAGGACTACCTGAAGATGATCATGGCCCGCGACGGCGGCATCAACGGCGTGAAGCTGACCTGGGAGGAGTGCGAGACCGGCTACGCCACCGACCGCGGCGTGGAGTGCTACGAGCGCTTGAAGGGCCGCCCCGGCGTGACGCTGTTCGATCCGCAGGCCACCGGCATCACCTTCGCGCTGACCGACAAGGTGGCGCACGACAAGATCCCGCTGCTGACCCTGGGCTACGGCCTGTCGGTGGCGCAGGACGGCATGGCCTTCCCGTGGAACTTCCCGCTCATGGGCAGCTACTGGACCGCGGCCGACGTGCTGGTGCAGCACATCGCCAAGAAGGAAGGCGGCTTCGACAAGCTCAAGGGCAAGAAGGTCGCGCTGGTCTACCACGACTCGCCGTTCGGCAAGGAGCCGATCCCGCTGCTGCAGGAGCGTTCGCGGATGAACGGCTTCGAGCTGTCGCTGATCCCGGTCACCGCGCCCGGCGTGGAGCAGAAGGCCGCCTGGCTGCAGGTGCGCCAGCAGCGTCCCGACTACGTGTTCCTCTGGGGCTGGGGCGTGATGAACTCCACCGCCCTGAAGGAAGCGCAGGCCACCGGCTACCCGCGCGACAAGATGTACGGCGTGTGGTGGGCCGGCGCCGAGCCGGACGTGAAGGACGTGGGTGAAGGCGCCAAGGGCTACAACGCGCTGAACCTCAACAGCTCGGGCACGCAGCCCAAGGTGATCCAGGACATCCTGAAGTTCGTGCACGAGAAAGGCCAGGGCACGGGTCCGAAGGACGAAGTGGGTTCGGTGCTGTACACCCGCGGCGTGATCATCCAGGCGCTGAGCATCGAGGCCGTGCGCCGCGCGCAGGAGCGCTACGGCAAGGGCAAGGTGATGACGCCCGAGCAGGTTCGCTGGGGCCTGGAGAACCTGTCGCTCGACCAGAAGCGGCTCGACCAGCTGGGCCTGAACGGCGTGATCCGTCCGCTGTCGACCAGCTGCAACGACCACATGGGCTCGACCTGGGTCCGCGTGCAGACCTGGGACGGCGGCAAGTGGAACTTCACGAGCGACTGGTACCAGGCGGACGAGGCGATCCTCAAGCCGATGGTGAAGGCCGGCGCGCAGAAGTACCTGCAGGAGAAGAAGCTGAGCGCGCGGGACGCGGCGGCTTGCCAGTCGTGAGTTGAAGGGGCGAGGGGCGAGAGGCTAGGGACGAGGGAAATACCGTCCCCGGCCCCCGCACCCGCCCCCCGGATTTCCCCTCGCCCCTCGCCCCTCGCCCCTCATCCCTCGCCCCTATGAGCAACATCGTCCTCAACGTCAACGGCATCGAGGTCATCTACAACCACGTGATCCTGGTGCTCAAGGGCGTCTCGCTGCAGGTGCCCGAAGGCAGCATCGTCGCGCTGCTGGGCGGCAACGGCGCGGGCAAGACCACCACGCTGCGCGCCGTGTCCAACCTGCTCAAGGGCGAGCGCGGCGAGGTCACCAAGGGCTCGATCGAGCTGCGCGGCGAACGCATCGAGAACCTCTCGCCCGCCGAACTGGTGCGGCGCGGCGTGGTGCAGGTGATGGAAGGCCGGCATTGCTTCGCCCACCTCACCATCGAAGAGAACCTGCTCACGGGCGCGTACACGCGCGCCAGCAAGGCCGATGTGGCGGCCGGCCTGGAGAAGGTCTACGGCTACTTCCCGCGCCTGAAGACGCGGCGCGGCTCGCAGGCGGCCTACACCTCGGGCGGCGAACAGCAGATGTGCGCCATCGGCCGCGCGCTGATGGCCAATCCCAGCATGGTGCTGCTGGACGAGCCGTCGATGGGCCTGGCGCCGCAGATCGTCGAGGAGGTGTTCGAGATCGTGAAGGACCTCAACACCAAGGAGCGCGTCACGTTCCTGCTCGCGGAACAGAACACCAACATGGCGCTGCGCTACGCCAACTACGGCTACATCATGGAAAGCGGCCGCATCGTCATGGACGGGCCGGCGCAGGAGCTGGCCAGCAACGAGGACGTCAAGGAGTTCTACCTCGGCATGGGCTCCGGCGAGCGCAAGAGCTTCCGCGACGTCAAGAGCTACAAGCGCCGCAAGCGCTGGCTCGCCTGAAAAGAATTCCGCGATCAAGGGATGGGAGAGCGATGAGCGAGTTCTTCGACGAGCGCGAGACGCGCGAGCCGGCGCGGCGCGAGGCCGAGTTGATGCAGGCGCTGGCGCGGCAGGTGGCGCACGCGCAGAAGGCCTCGCCGGCGATGGCGCAGGTGCTGGCCGGCGTGGACGCATCGGGCATCACCTCGCGCGAGGCGCTGGCGCGGCTGCCGGTGACGCGCAAGCACGAGCTGCTGGAGCGTCAGCGCGCGTCCGTGGGCACGGATCCGTTCGGTGGCTTCTCCGCGCTGGTGCGCGGGCCGGACATGCCGCGCGTGTTCTCCTCGCCCGGTCCCATCTACGAACCCGAAGGCGCCACGCGCGACTACTGGCGCAGCGCCCGCGCGTTGTACGCGGCGGGCTTCCGTCGCGGCGACCTGGTGCACAACGCGTTCAGCTACCACATGACGCCGGGCGCCTTCATCATGGAAGCGGGCGCGCATGCGATCGGCTGCACCGTGTTCCCGGCCGGCGTCGGCCAGACCGAGCAGCAGCTGCAGGCGATGGCCGAACTGCGTCCCACCGCGTACACCGGCACGCCGAGCTTCCTGCGCATCCTGCTGGAGAAAGCCCAGGAGACCGGCGCCGACGTCGGCAGCCTGCGCAAGGCGCTGACCGGCGGCGAGGCGCTGCCACCGAGCCTGCGCGACTGGTTCGCCGCCCGCGGCGTGGACGTGTTCCAGAGCTACGCCACCGCGGACCTCGGGCTGATCGCGTATGAGACGTCCGCCCGCCAGGGCCTGGTGCTGAGCGAGGACCTGATCGTCGAGATCGTGCGTCCCGGCACCGGCGACGTGGTGGCCGAGGGCGACGTCGGCGAAGTCGTGGTCACCACGCTCAACACCGCCTATCCCTTGATCCGCTTCGGAACCGGCGACCTGTCGGCGCTGCTGCCCGGCCCTTGCCCGAGCGGCCGCACCAACACCCGCATCAAGGGCTGGATGGGCCGGGCCGACCAGACCACCAAGGTGCGCGGCATGTTCGTGCATCCGGGCCAGGTGGCCGACATCGCGCGGCGCTTCCCCGAGGTGATCAAGGCGCGGCTCGTGGTGAGCGGAGAGATGGCGAGCGACCACATGACGCTCAAGGTGGAGACCGCGGGCCGCACCCAGGACCTGGACGCGCGCATCGGCGAGGCCATCCGCGACATCACCAAGCTGCGCGGCGAGGTCGAACTGCTGGCTCCGGGCTCGCTGCCCAATGACGGCAAGGTCATCGAGGACGCGCGCAGCTACAAGTGACCCGCATCGCGGGACATCCCCGCGGAAGCGGGGATCCAGCTCCCCTCGCGGCGGCTCATCCGCGAAAGTTCCTCAGTCAATCCCCTAAGTACTTCCCGCGATGACCCGATTGCGGGCTGCTGCCATCATCGGCGGGTTTAAGTCAAGGAGAATCTGCCTCATGAAGAACGTATTCAAGACCCTCGTGCCCGTCGCCCTGCTGGCCGCCGGCGCCGCAGGTGCCCAGAACTTCCCGGGCGACAAGCCCATCACCATCATCGTGCCGTTCTCCGCCGGCGGTCCCACCGACCGCGTGGCGCGCGACCTGGCCGAAGCCCTGCGCAAGCCCCTGGGCGGCGCCACCGTGGTGGTGGACAACTCCGCGGGCGCGGGCGGCTCCATCGGCGCCAACAAGGTCGCCAAGGCCCAGCCGGACGGCCACACGCTGCTGCTGCACCACATCGGCATGGCCACCATGCCCACGCTGGTGCGCAACATCCCGTTCAAGGTCGAGAGCGACTTCGAGTACCTGGGCATGGTCAACGACGTTCCCATGACGCTGATCGGCAAGCCCACGCTGCCGGCCAACAACTACAAGGAACTGTCCACCTGGATCGGCCAGAACAAGGGCAAGATCAACCTGGCCAACGCCGGCGTCGGCTCCGCCTCGCACCTGTGCGGCCTGCTGTTCCAGAACGCCGTCAAGACCGAGATGACGACGGTGCCGTACAAGGGCACCGGCCCCGCGATGACCGATGTGATCGGCGGCCAGGTCGATCTGATGTGCGACCAGACCACCAACACCACCGGCCAGATCGAGGGCAAGAAGGTCAAGGCCTTCGCCGTCACCACCGCCAAGCGCCTGAGCCCGCCCGCGCTGAAGGACCTGCCCACGCTGCAGGAAGCCGGCCTGAAGGACTTCCAGGTCACCATCTGGCACGGCCTGTACGCGCCCAAGGGCACGCCCGCGCCGGTGCTGACCAAGATCAACGAAGCGCTGAAGGTCGCCCTGAAGGACCCCGAGTTCGTGAAGAAGCAGGAAGGCCTGGGCGCCGTGGTCGTCACCGACAAGCGCGTCGAGCCCGCCGAGCACAAGAAGTTCGTGGCCGCCGAGATCGCCAAGTGGAGCCCGGTCATCAAGGCCGCCGGCGTCTACGCGGACTGATGTCCGGCCTCGCCTGACCACATCACGGGCCGCCTTCGGGCGGCCTTTTCACTTGCACATCGCCGAACGAGAACAGGAGACCCGCATGAAGCCCCGCCTTTCCCGCCGCCACCTGCTGGCGCTCGCCACCGCCACCGCTCTGGCCGCCCCCGCCGCCTGGGCCCAAGGCTCCGCCGCGAACTGGCCGACCAAGCCGGTGCGTATCGTCGTGCCGTTCGCGCCGGGCGGCACCACCGACATCCTCGCCCGCGCCACCGCGCTGGAACTGAGCAAGGCCTTCGGCCAGCAGTTCGTGGTGGACAACCGCGGGGGCGCCGGCGGCAACATCGGCGCCGACATCGTGGCCAAGTCGGCGCCGGACGGCTACACGCTGCTGATGGGCACCGTTGGCACGCAGAGCATCAACAAGTGGCTCTACACGAAGATGCCGTTCGATCCGCAGAAGGACTTCACGCCGATCACCCTGGTCGCCGCGGTGCCCAACGTGATGGTGGTGCCGGCCGAGAAGGCGAAGAACAACGGCATCAACAACGTCGCCGACTTCATCCGCTACGCCAAGGCCAACCCGGGCAAGCTGAACATGGCGTCCAGCGGCAACGGCACGTCGATCCACCTGGCGGGCGAGCTGTTCAAGGTGATGACCGGCACCTTCATGACGCACTTCCCGTACAGCGGCTCCAGCCCCGCGCTGCTGGCGCTGATCGGCGGCGACATGGACGTGATGTTCGACAACCTGCCCTCGTCGATGCCGCACATCCGCTCGGGCAAGCTCAAGGCGCTGGCGGTCACCAGCTCGCAACCGTCGGCCGCGCTCCCCGGCGTGCCGACGGTGGAGCAGGCGGGCAACCTGAAGGGATTCGAGGCCTCGTCCTGGTTCGGCCTGCTCGGCCCGGCCGGCCTGTCGCCCGACATCGCCAACCGCATCCAGCAGGAAGTGGCCAAGGCGATCGCCACGCCGGAGATGAAGGAGAAGCTCCTGGCGCAGGGCGCGATCCCGAGCGGCAACACGCCGCAGCAGTTCGCGGCGCACATCGACGCCGAGCTGAAGAAGTGGCAGCCGGTGGTGAAGGCTTCGGGCGCGAAGGTGGACTGAGCCCTTGGCCCGTCATTCCCGCGAAGGCGGGAATCCAGTGCTCCCGATTTCGCGCTTCGCAGGAATCACTGGGTCCCCGCCTCCGGGGGGACGACGAGTCAGACGCCCCACACGACGTCGGCGCCGGCCTTCTCCGCGCGCTTGAGCATGTCGATGAAGGGCACCGCCCGCTGGCGCAGCGACACGTCGGGCGCCTTCGGGGCGGCCTTGCCGTTGGCCTTGGCCTCGTCGACCGCGGCCTGGTGGTCGGCCTCCTCGCGCGCGATGGCCGACTCCAGCGCGGCCACCGCGGCGGGCATCTGCGCCGACTCGATGATCCCCTTCGGGCCGGGGTCCTTGCCGATGATTTCCAGCACTCGCCGGCCGTTGGGCTCCAGCATGATCAGGTCGCCGGCCGCCTTGCTTTTGAACTTGTAGAGCATCGATTCCTGGTGCTTTTTCAGCGCGGGTACATGTAGCCGCGATTGAACGGATAGGACGATTGTGCGCCCGTGAGGGACCCCGTTTCGAGCCGGCCGTCCGGCCGCGCCGCCAGCACCTGGTTCAGCGAGATCCAGCCCTGCTCGAAGCTCATCGCGCAACCGGACAGGTAGAGGCGATAGGCGCGCAGCACCTTGCCGGCGTCGCGCGCGCTGGCGGTGCTCTCGAGCACGCGCTGCGCTTCCTCGAGGCGATCCTCCAGCGCATCCGACCAGGCCCACAGCGTGCGCGCGTAGTGCGGCCGCAGGTTCTCGGTGTCCAGCATCTCCAGCCCGGCCTCGGAGAGGTCGCGCACCACGTGGCTCACGTGCAGCAGCTCGCCGCCCGGGAAGATGTACTTGCCGATGAAGTCGCCCATGCCGGCGCCCAGCTGGCTGGTCGACACGCCGCCGGCCGTGATGCCGTGGTTCATCGCCAGGCCGCCCGGGCGCAGCAGGCGCCGCATCTGGCCGAAATACACCGGCATGTTGGCGCGCCCCACGTGCTCGAACATGCCGACCGAAGCGATCTTGTCGAAGCCACTCTCGTCATCGAGCTCGCGGTAGTCGCGCAGCTCCATGCGCACCCGGCCCTTGAGGCCCTTCTCCTCGATCAGCCGGTTGACGTGGGCGTGCTGGTTCTTCGACAGCGTGATGCCGGTGGCGTCCACGCCGTAGTGCTCGGCCGCCCACAGCAGCAGGCCGCCCCAGCCGGCGCCGACGTCCAGGAAGCGCTCGCCCTCGCGCAGCATCAGCTTGCGGCAGATGTGATCGAGCTTGGCCTCCTGCGCCTGCGCCAGCGACATGTCCGTCTCGCGGTAGTACGCGCACGAGTACACCCGCCGCGGATCCAGCCACAGCTTGTAGAAGTCGTCGGAGACGTCGTAGTGGAACTGGATCTGCTCGGCGTCCTTCTGCGGCGTCGCGTGGGCAGCGAGCGACTTCGCGTGGCGCAGCACGCCGGTCCACCACCCGGTGTCGCTGCCGACCGGGCTGCCGGGCAGCAGGTGGGCCGCCGCGGCCATCAGGTCGCGCATGCGCCCGTGGACCTCGACGCGGCCTTCGACGATTTCCTCGGCCATCTTGCCGATCTGGCCGGCGGCCATGACGGCCAGGCCCGACCAGTCGCGGAACGCGAGCGTCAGCGCGGGCTGGGACGGACCGAGGCGGCGGCCGCCCGGCAACGTGACGGCCACGGACACCGGAAGCGATTCCAGCTGGGCCGAGATCTTTCGCTCAAGGGGTTCCATCGGCAAATTCTTGCCAGTGGCCGCAGCCAGCGTCAACTGCTCAGCTGTAGGACAACTTCGCTTTCTCTTCCGCCGGCCGGCTGCCCGTTGACACCAATTACTTGAGACTTAAACTATTTAGGTCTTAACTCCAGGCCGATCCCCATGGACATGGAAGCGCGCGCGCACAGCGAGCACCCCGAGGCGCTGCGCCTGTGGCTGCGGATGCTCACCTGCACCCAGCTGGTGGAAAAGCAGCTTCGCAGCCTCCTGCGCGAGCGCTTCGACACCACCCTGCCCCGCTTCGACCTGATGGCGCAGCTCGAGCGTGCGCCCGACGGCCTGAAGATGAGCGAGCTGTCGCGCCGCATGATGGTCACCGGCGGCAACGTCACGGGCATCACCGACCAGCTGGTGCAGGAAGGCCTGGTCGACCGGGTGGACGTCGAAGGCGACCGGCGGGCCTGGCGCGTGCGGCTCACGCCGCGCGGACGCAAGCTCTTCAACGAGATGGCGCAGGAACACGAGCAGTGGATCCTGTCCGCCTTCTCCGCCCTGTCCGACAAGGACATCTCCACGCTGCATCGCCTGCTCGGCAAGGTCAAGGAGCACGCGCAGCCGGGCGCGCAGCAGCAACGACAGCAACAGCAACCGGCCTGAACAGGAGTTCTCCGATGTCCGCCCAGACCGATCGTTTCGTCCACGACCGCCTGCCCCCGCGCGAGCAGTGGCCCGCCTTGCGCTACGACCTGCCCGAGCTGCGATTGCCTGATCAGCTGAACCTGGTCGAGGAGCTGCTCGACAAGGCGCAGGCCAAGGGCTTCGCCGACCGGCCGCTGCTGCGCTCCGCGCGCATCACGCTCACCTACCAGGACGTGCGCGACCGGGTGGACCGCATCGCCCGCGTGCTGGTCGAGGACCTGGGCCTGGTGCCCGGCAACCGCGTGCTGCTGCGCGGCGGCAACTCCATCGGCCTGGCGCTGGCGTGGCTCGCGGTCGTCAAGGCGGGCCTCGTCGCGGTGGCGACCATGCCGCTGCTGCGCGCGCGCGAACTGGGCGACATCATCGACAAGTCGCAGCCGGTGGCCGCGCTGTGCGACGGCAAGCTGCTCGATGAGCTCGAGAAGGCGCGCGAAGGCCGGCCGGTGCTGCGCACCATCGTGGCTTTCAACGCGCCCGACGAACCCGGTTCGATGGCCGTGCGCTCGGCGCGGAAGGACGGTGACTTCACGGCCTGCCCGACCGCGGCCGACGACATCGCGATGATGGCCTTCACCTCCGGCACCACCGGCAAGCCCAAGGCCGCCGTGCATTCGCATCGCGACGTGCTGGCCGCTTGCGAGGCCTGGCCGCGCCATGTGCTCAAGGCGGCGCCCGACGACATCGTGGTCGGCTCGCCGCCGCTGGCCTTCACCTTCGGGCTGGGGGGCCTGCTGGTGTTCCCGATGTGGGCCGGCGCCTCCGTCTACTTCCCCGAGGCGCCCTACACGCCCGAGACGCTGGTGCGCACCATCCACGACGTGGGCGCGACCATCTGCTACACCGCGCCGACGTTCTACCGGCAGATGGCGCCGTTCGCGCGCGAGCAGGGCGTCGGCAAGCTGCGCATCTGCGTGAGCGCCGGCGAAGGGCTGCCCGATGCCACGCGGCAGCTGTGGAAGCAGGCCAGTGGCATCGAGATGTGCGACGGCATCGGCGCCACCGAGATGTTCCACATCTTCATCTCCTCGGCCGGCGCCGAGGTGCGGCCCGGCGCCATCGGCAAAGTGGTGCCTGGGTATCAGGCCAAGGTGGTGGACGACGACGGCAACGAAGTGCCGCGCGGCACGGTCGGCAAGCTGGCCGTGATCGGCCCCACCGGCTGCCGCTACCTCGACGATTCGCGCCAGGCCAATTACGTGAAGAACGGCTGGAACCATCCCGGCGACGCCTTCATGCAGGACGCCGACGGCTACTTCTTCTACCAGGCGCGCGCCGACGACATGATCATCACGGCCGGCTACAACGTCGGCGGCCCGGAGGTGGAGGATGCGCTGCTGCGCCATCCCGCCGTGGCCGAGTGCGGCGTGATCGGCAAGCCCGACGAGGAGCGCGGGATGATCGTCAAGGCCTTCTGCGTGCTCAAGCCCGGCCACGAACCGGGCGAGGCCATGGTGAAGACGCTGCAGGACCACGTGAAGAACTCGATCGCGCCCTACAAGTACCCGCGCGAGATCGAGTTCGTCGCCAGCCTGCCGCGCACCGAGACGGGCAAGCTGCAGCGCTTCCGGTTGCGCCAGCCGAGCTGAACGCGCTTCCCCGTCATTCCCGCGAAGGCGGGAATCCAGGGCTCCCGCTTCCAGCGGCGCTCCAAGGAAGCCCTGGATCCCCGCCTCCGCGGGGATGACGAGTCTTCTACACTCGTGCGCAACACGAGCGATTGGACGATTCCTGATGCCAGCGTATGCATTCGAAGCCCTGGACGCGAACGGGCAGACCCGGCGCGGGGTGCTGGAGGCCGACACCGCGAAATCGGCGCGCAGCCAGTTGCGGGCGCAGTCGCTGGTGCCGCTGGTGGTCGGGCTGGTCGAGGCCGGCGGGACGGGCGGCGTCGCCGGTCGTCGCTGGGGCCGGCGGGTCTTCAGCCCGACGCAGCTCACCGTCTGGACGCGACAGCTGGCCGGCCTGGTCGCTTCCGGCCTGCAGCTCGAGCGTGCGCTGACGGCGTTGGCCGACGAATCGCCCACGGAAGCGGAGCGCAACCTGGTCGCGGCCCTGCGCGCCGAAGTGAACGCCGGCGCCACCTTCGCCTCGGCCCTGTCGCACTTCCCGCGCGAGTTCTCGGAGATCTACATCGCGGTGGTGAGCGCGGGCGAGACCAGCGGCCACCTCGGCATGGTGCTGGAGCGTCTCGCGGATGACCTGGAGAACCGGCAGGCGCTCAAGTCCAAGCTCACGGGCGCCGCGCTGTATCCGGCCATCGTCACCGTCGTCGCACTGGCGATCGTGGTCTTCCTCGTCACGTACGTGGTGCCGCAGGTGGCCAACGTGTTCGCCGGCACCAAGCGCGGGCTGCCGTTCCTCACCACCGTGATGCTGGGCGCCAGCGCTTTGGTGCGGGAGTGGGGCTGGATGATCGCGGCCCTGCTCATCGGGCTGGCGCTGATCCTGCGCGCGATGCTCAAGCGCGAAGCCTTCCGCGAGAAATTCGACGCCGGCTTCCTGCAGCTGCCGGTGCTGGGCCGGCTCGCGCGCGGCTACAACAGCGCGCAGTTCGGCAACACGCTGGCGATGCTCACGGCGGCCGGCGTGCCCATCCTGCGGGCGCTGCAGGCCGCGGCCGAGACGCTGAACAACCGCGCGATGCGCGCCGATGCGCTCGACGCGCTGGTGCTGGTGCGCGAAGGCGCGCCACTGGCGTCGGCCCTCGCGCAGAAGAAGCGCTTCCCGGGCCTGCTCTCGATGTTCGCGCGCCTGGGCGAGCAGACCGGCCAGCTGCCGGTGATGCTGCAGCGCGCGGCGAACCAGCTGAGCAGCGAGGTCCAGCGGCGCGCCATGCAGCTGGCCACCATCCTGGAGCCGCTGCTCATCGTCGGCATGGGCCTGGTGGTGATGCTGATCGTGCTGGCGGTGCTGCTTCCCATCATCCAGCTCAACCAACTGGTGCGATGAGCGTGTTCCCCGACGACAAGCTGGTGGTCGCGATCTCCTCGCGCGCGCTGTTCAACTTCGAGGAGGAGAACCGCATCTTCGAGAGCGGCGATCCGCAGGCCTACATGGCGCTGCAGCTGCAGCGCCTGGACCAGCCCGCGTTGCCGGGCATCGCCTTCTCGCTCATCAAGAAGCTGCTGGCCTTCAACGACCCGGCCACGCAGCGCGTGGAAGTGGTGATCCTCTCGCGCAACGACCCGGTGTCGGGCATGCGCATCTTCCGTTCGGGCCTGGCCAACGAGATCAAGCTCGAGCGCGGCGTGTTCACCCAGGGCCGCTCGCCGTTCCGCTACCTCAGGCCGCTGGGGGCCAAGCTGTTCCTCTCGGTCAACGCGGACGACGTCCGCGAGGCGCTGACGGCGGGATTCCCGGCGGCCCGGGTGCTGACCGAATCGGTGCTGGCGGGCGCCAACTACCCGAACGAGGTGCGCATCGCCTTCGACGGCGACGCCGTGCTGTTCTCCGACCAGGCCGAGCGCGTCTTCCAGGACGGCGGCCTCGACGCCTTCCAGAAGCACGAGTCCGACAACGTGCTGCAGCCGCTGCCCGAGGGGCCGTTCAAGCCCTTCCTCGCGGCGCTGCACCGCCTGCAGGCGAGCGGCACGCCGGCGATGAAGATCCGCACGGCGCTGGTGACCGCGCGCAGCGCGCCGGCCCACGAGCGCGCCATCCGCACGCTGATGCACTGGAACATCCAGGTGGACGAGGCCATGTTCCTCGGCGGCCTGCACAAGGGCGAGTTCCTGCGCGAGTTCGAGCCCGACTTCTTCTTCGACGACCAGACGCGGCACGTGGACCACGCCGCGCTGCACGTGCCCGCGGGGCACGTGTCCGGCGGCATCATCAACGCGCGGAACTGATCAGGCGCTCGCCCTGCCGCGGGCTTCGCGCCGCGCCACCCAGAGCGTCGACGCGCAGATCACCGCGCCGCCCAGCAGCGTCCAGCGGCTGGGCAGGTCCGAGAAGAGCAGCCAGCCGAGCGCCGCCGCC
Source organism: Pseudomonadota bacterium (assembly GCA_023390985.1). Taxonomy (GTDB): domain Bacteria; phylum Pseudomonadota; class Gammaproteobacteria; order Burkholderiales; family Burkholderiaceae_C; genus Ramlibacter. Next base: position 8,002 of record JAEWBU010000129.1, on the reverse strand, counting down.
CACACCAGCTCCAGGAACTTGGCGGATTGCGTGGCCGAGATGTCGGCCACCGAGAACGAGCGCGTCAGGCAGTAGTGCCCCGAGCTGCCGAGCACGCCGCAGGCGACGAACAGCAGCCACTGCGGCGCCGACGGCCAGGTCCATCCCGGCAGCGCCAGCGGCAGGCTGCACACCGTCACGGTGATCGCCTGCCACACCACGATGACCTCGGGCCGCTCGTAGCGAGTCAGCCCCTTGGTGATGAGGAAGGAAGCGGCGAACACCGGCGCCGACGACAGCATCACCAGCGTGTACCAGCCGCCCGCGCCGGTCAGCTGCGGGCCGACCACGACCAGCACGCCGCCCATGCCGATCAGCGCGGCCAGCCAGCGCTCCCAGCGCATCGGTTCATGGAACACGAGCACGGCGCCGATCATGATGAAGATGGGCGTGGTGAAGCCGATCGCCGTGGTGTCGGCCAGCCCGATGTGGGGCAGCGCGATGAACCACAGGCACAGGCCCGCCGTGTGCACGCCGCCCCGCAGGAACTGCCCGCCGACGTTCTTCGGCCGGTAGGCGGCCAGGCCCGCGCGCAGCAGCAGCGGCGTCATCACCGCCAGGCCGGCGAGGTAGCGCAGGAACTGCGTCTGGAACGGCGCGAGCTGCAGCGACAGCTCCCGCATGATCGCGTTGAGCACCGTGAACAGCAGGCCGGCCGTGGCCGACCACATCAGTCCGCGCACCGCCGGCGGCCATCGGCCCGCGCGGCGCTGGAGCACCGACCAGCGCCGGGCCCACGGGGGTCGCGTGGTTGTCTCCATGGCGTCCGACTATAGGGGGCCGGACGTCCTATATTCGGCGGGTCTTCAGGGCGGGGCGGAATTCCCCACCGGCGGTAGGCGGCGAAAGCTGCGAGCCCGCGAGCGCCCGGACCACGCCAGTGGCCCGGGGTCAGCAGACCCAGTCCGATGCTGGGGCCGACGGTCAAAGTCCGGATGAAAGAAGATTCGCGAGTGTGCAGGCGCCCGCGATGTGCCGTCGTCCGCGCCTGACCGCGCGGCCGCCGGCGTTCTTGTGCCTTGGAGCGTTTTTGTTCAACCGACAGGAGCGTTTCATGATGATCGACACCCCCTCCCCCACCGCGCCCGCGATCGAGCTGGCGCCCATGCCCCTCGTCCTTGAGGCGATCCGCGAAGGCCGGCCCGTGCTGGTGCTGGACGACGCCGGCCGCGAGAACGAAGCGGACCTCATCTGCGCGGCCGAACGCGTCACCCCCGCGGTGATGGCGCAGCTGATCCGCGACGGCAGCGGCATCGTCTGCCTGTGCCTGCTGCCCGACAAGGCGAGCGAGCTGAAGCTGCGCCCCATGGTGGAGGTCAACCGCTCGCGCTTCGCGACCGCGTTCACGCAGTCGATCGAGGCCGCGCACGGCGTGAGCACCGGCGTCTCCGCCACCGACCGCGTCCAGACCATCCAGTGCGCGCTGCGCTCCACGCTGGAGCGCAGCGAGATCGTCTCGCCCGGCCACGTGTTCCCGCTGGTCGCGAGGCCCGGCGGCGTGCTGGAGCGCGACGGCCACACCGAAGCCGCGGTGGATCTCCCCATGCTGGCCGGCCTGCTCCCGGCGGGCGTGCTGTGCGAGCTGATGAATCCGGACGGCAGCATGGCGCACGGCTCGCAGGTGGCGGCCTATGCGCGCGAGCACGGCCTGCCGTGCACCACGGTGGCCGCGATCGCGGAATGGCGCCGAGCGTCAGCGCACCAGGACGCGGAACCCGAGCGTGAATGACGTCGGCGAAGCCGCATTCGCGGCGGCCGACATGCGCCCCTTCGGATTGACCCGGAGGTGGGTGATGTTGGTGGCGTAGCAGCCCGGCGGCAGCGTGCCGTTCGCCGTGACGATGGACGGCACGAACGCCCAGGTCGGGCTGGCCGACCAGGTGCTGCCGTTGTCGCTGGAGTACTGCAGGTCCGTGCCGGGGGTGAACGTGAGCCCGCTGGCGTTCGAACCGTTCGTGAAGCTCACGGGGATGCCGGCGGCGGCGCAGCTGGTGGCCCCCGCGGGCAGCCCCACGTAGAGCGAGGTGTTGGGCGGGATCGGATCGGTGACCACCACCGTGTTCTGGTCCACCCGTCCCTGCCCCGTGTTGCTCAGCGTGATGCTGTACTGCGCGACGGCGCCGGGAATGTTCAGCGGCAGGCACGGCGCGGTGCCGCAGCCGGCGGGGCCGCCCGGCCCGCGCACGGGGTCGCTGACCGTCACCACCGTCTTCGCATTGGTCAGCTTGGGGTAGTAGATGGTGTCGGTGTCGAGGGCGCTGACCGCGACGCCCTGCACGGTGACGGTCGCGGTGTTGGTCAGGGACCCGCCGTCCGCGGGCACCCACGGCGACGCCGCCGTGCCGAGCCCGCTCGACGTGATGGTTCCCGAGACGGTGAACGTCAGCGTGCTGTTGTTCGCCATGCTGCCGAGCGCGAGGCCCGAGGCCAGCGTGGCCGGCGTGAGGCCGCCGGGGCAGGCCGCTCCCGCCGTCGCCGCGCAACTCACGGCGCTGACCGACAAGCCGGCCACCGCGGGATCGGACAGGGTGGATGCGGCGATCGCGGCGCCGGTCTGGTTCGCCACGGTGATCGTGTAGGTGGTGGCATCGCCCGGGCTGAGGCTGGTCACGTTGTTGGACTTGGCGACCTGGGGCAGCGTGACCACGTCGACGTCGCCCAGCGTGCCGCTGGGTGCGTTGCACTTGGAGGTGGTGCCGGCGGTGACCTGGGTGGGCCCGCTGCAGCTGTTGCCCGCGTTCTGCAACCAGGTCACCACGAACGGGATGCTCAGCTTGCCCGAGGGCGAAGCGGTCGACGCGGAACAGCGGATCGGCACGTCGTGGATGATGAAGGTGGCGATGCCGGTGCCGGTCGGTCGGCCGGTGGCCGCGGAATACGCAGCGGTCGGCACCGTGGTGTTCGAGCCGTCTCCGCAGTACCTGCCCGTGGCGTTGTTCAGGTTGTTGAACGGCGAGGGAACGGTCCCGGTGCCGAACGGGTTGGAGATGCCGCCGCTGTCCAGCGGCAGGATCGACACGGTGCACTGCTGGGCGGCACCCGTCGAAGACGCCAGCAGCTGCGGGTCGCCGCCGTCCTCCGCGAGGAAGATGCCGATGTCGTAGCGGTCGGGCGAGTTGAACTGCACCGTCACGTTCAGGTTGGCCACGGCGGTCGTGCCGCCCACGCAGCCCGGCCCTGTCAGCAGTCCGGACGCCGGCGTCGTGTTCACGCCCGGGTAGTAATTGCGGTTGATCGCGATCTGCGTGATGGCCACGTCGTTGGCGCTGCAGTTCAGCGGGCCCTTGAACGAGGGCTGCTGAAGGATCCGGAACCGGTCCGCCGCGCACTGGTAGCCATGCAGCACCTGCTGCGCGTGCGCGGCCGGCGCAAACGCCAGCCAGGCGGCCAGGACGGCGAACAAGGCCCCGAGGCTGCGCACCGCGAGGAGGAAGGGGGAGATCGTGCTCATGGAGTGGGCAGGGAGACCGGCGCCGCGGGGCGCGCGTTGAGGTCGAACGTGTCCTGGTCGAACTTGGTGCGAAGCGTGAGGTACAGGCCCTTGGCGCGGTACTGGGCGCCGGCGAAGTCCGCATCCCAGAAGCCTTGCGCGTTCCAGCCCAGGACCAGCGAGGTGTTGGCGGCGAGCCGGTAACCCACGGAAACGCCGAGATGGTACGTGCGGGCGTTCGCCGCCAGCACGCGCAGCATGCCGGCGTGCAGGCCCACGTCGATGTGGCGGGTGAGGTCCTGGCGGGCCTCCACGCCGATCAGGTCCGTGTAGCCGGAGGCCGAGAAGTCGCCCAGCATCTCGCGCACGAACTTCGCGCCGTACTGCAGGGCGACCTGGGTGCGCGCGTTGGGCCGGTAGTTCGCGTTCAGGTTGTTGATCAGCTTGCGCACGAACAGCTGGGTCTCGAGATTCGGATTGGACTCCTGCACGTACTCGAGCCGGTTCAGCACGACCCAATGGCTGTCGACGGGCCGCCACACATAGGACAGCCGGGTGTTCAGGCGCTGGCCTTCGGCGCTGCCGCCTTCCGTCCGGCTCCACTGCAGGCCCGCGGCCACCGCCTCGCCGGCGTCGAGCTTGCGCTGCGCGCCGGCCAGGACGTTCACGCGGCGCTCCAGGCTGCTCGTGCGCCATTCGGCGCGCGCGTTGCCGCTCCAGACCTCGTCGCGGTAGGCGACGCCGGCGCTGAGCGCGGTGAAGTCCGTCGCGACCAGGCCCAGACCGGACGGCGAGGAAGACCCCGAGGGGACCGATGCGGCCGGCGAAGTGGCCGGCACCGTTCCGCTCGCGGGCACCTGGTTGATGCGCAGGGGATCGGCCGACTGCACGCCGCGCAGCGTGCGGGTCTGCTCGAAGCCGCCGTCCAGCGACCAGTTCTCGTTCAGGTGCCACCGCTGGATGGCGCCGAGGCCGGCGAACAGCCGGTCGCCGTCCGGCGTGACCTGGCTGCCCAGCGAGGAGCGCAGCTCCGCGCCTTCCCACGGGCGCCGGCGCAGTCCGATGGTGGAGGTGGACAGGCGGGCATCGCCCGTCTGCGCGATCTCGTGCTGGGCGGTCAGCGTCAGCTCGCTGCTCAAGCGGTAGTCGGCACCGAACTGCAGACGGTCCGGGTAGGCCGCGAGTGCACCGCTCGACGGGCGGCTGCCGATGCTCAGCTCGGTCGACGCGCGCAGCGTCAGCTGTTCGCCGGCCTGGTAGGCCACCCCGCCGATCGCCTGCTGCACCTCGCCTTCGCCGCCCCGCCCGTCCGACTCCCGGACCACCCGCGCACCCGCCTGCACCTTCACCGACTCGGTGGCATCCCAGTTGGCGCGGCCCTCCACCACATCGCGCGAGGCGGAGGTCGTCAGGTCCTGAGCGCGGCTCGCCTCCGCCTGGACCTGCAGCGCGTCGGATGCCTGCACGCGGCCTTCCACGCCCGCCCTGCGCTGGCCCTGGCCCAGCACGGACTGCTGGCCGAGGCCGAACCCCGCCTGCTGCTCGCGCACGTACGCGCGCGCCTGCGTCCTGCCGGCCTCGTGCTGCACTTCGGCGAGGTAGGCGTGGCCCGACTCGGTCGCGCCCGCCACTGCCTCATGGCGGCTGTTGGCGACCTCGAACCGGGCGCGCGTGTGGTCGTCGATGCGGACCGTGGCGTCGGCGACCGCGAGCGTCCCGCTGCGCCCCGGGTCGCCCTCGCGAACGCCCGTCACGCCGATCACCGTCGACCCGGAGACCTGCACCGCCGCCCGCCCGCCGTACGTCCACGCCTCCACGCCACGGCCGTCCGACTCGTACTCGACGACCAGGAACTGCGGGTTGAAGTCGATGTCGCGGGACGCGAGCGGCTCGCGCAGCTGGATCGTCCCGAGCACGTAGTCGATCTGGTAGTCCAGCCACGGGGCGAGCGGACGCGTCTGCAGCACGCGGTCCGGCTGGAAGCGGTCGCGCACCTCGATGCGCGCCTTCTCGGTGTTGGGCAGGATGTCGCGGACGCGCAACCGGTACAGGCCCGAGGTGCCGTCGCCCTGGATCTCGTCCTTCAGGAAGGCCTGCGCCGTGCGCGTGGCGAATGCGGTGTAGCTGACCGTGTCGCCCTTGTACTCGGACTTCACGCCGTTGACCGTGCGGCTGTAGCGCCCCAGCTCGGTGACGGTCAGGCCGGTGTTGAAGTCGCCGAACAGCGCGTAGAACTGCTGCTTCTCGATCTTCACGTACAGCTTGCGGATGCTGGCCGCGTCGTACTGCGCCTGCGTCGCGTCGCCGTACAGCGTGTAGAACTGGTTGGGGTCGATCGCCTGGCGCAGCAGCGGGTTCACACCGGTGCCGCGCTCCTTGGCGGAGTCGTAGGCGGCCGTGAGGAGGAACTCGCCCTTGACCATCCCCTTGGCGTAGAAGGCGAGCCGGTTCTGGTCGAACAGGTTGTCGGCCGCGCCGGCGTCCTGCAGCGCCTGCGCGTTGCCCGACAGCGCCTTGTGCCCCACCGTTCCCTCGGCGAAGCCGACCAGCACCCACTCGCGCTGGTCCGGCTGCAGCCAGGCGCGCACCTCCAGCACCTTGTTGGCGCCCAGCTCGAAGCGCAGCGTGGCCTCGCCGGACTGGCTGGTCGGACGCAGCGGGATCAGCGCGACCCCGTTCTCGCCGATCTCGAAGCGGGCGCGCGCCCCGCCGGTGGGGCTGCTCAGCGGCTCGCGCTGCAGCGCGGCGGCGGATTCCTGCGGCGCATAGGGTGGCTCCACCGAGAAGTCGCCGACCAGGCCGCGGCGCACCGGCTTGCCTTCGGGGTCGACGAAGCGGACCGCGATCACGGGCGAGGTGCGGCCGTCGGCCACGGGGCGCGACTGCGACGCGTCGTACTCCGCCCGCGCGACGACGGTGCCGAAGTGGATCTCGCGCCGCTCTTCGAAGGCGACCTTGCCGTCGCCGTCCCGCACGGTGACTTCGAGCAGGTTCCTGCCGCTGCGGATCTCGACACCGCGCCACAGCGAAAGCGCCACCGTGCCCGCCGGATTGAGCCGGGTGCCGTCCCACCGCAGGGGATCCACCGGCGCGCCGTTGACGCGCAGTTCGGCCGACTGCCGGCCGGCGTGCTTGACCGCGACCTTGATGGCCGGGAACGCCGGCGAGAAGTCCGCGCGGGGGTGCAGCCACTCCGCCCCGGGATCGGCGGCGGCCAGCCAGCGGTCGTCGTAGGGCAGTTGCTCGGCGTACGAGTTGCCGTCCGCGGCCGCGCTGACCGATGCGACCGGGCCCGCCGCGGCCAGCGGCTGGGCGGCCTGGGACTTGGGCGCGGCCTTGAGCGAAGCCAGGTCCGCGGCCGGCAGCGCGCCGCACTCACCGGCCTGCGCGGCACCGGCCGCCAGCGAGACGGGCGCAAGCGACGTGTCGGTGCCCCCGATGCCTCTCGCGCGCACCGACAGCTTGATCTCGCCCGGCGTGTCCTCCACCAGCCGCATCGTCAGTCGCCGCTGCCAGCGTGCGGGCAATGCCTGCATGCGCAGCACCACGAAGCCGTCTTCGACCTGCATGCCCGCGGCGGGCCGGCCGTCGAGCAGCACGGAATCCGGTTCCACCTTCGCGCCCCGCGGCAGCAGCACCGTCGCGCTGAGCGATTGCTGGCCGACCGGCGCCGAAAGCAGGACTTCGATCTCACGCCCGCTGCGACGTACTTCCTGGCGCAGGCAGCTCGCGACCGGGGCGAAGCGGAAATCGGCGCGCCACAGGGTGCCGCCGCGCACGTTCACGAACTGCGAGAAGTCGCGGCCGCCGGTGCGCTGGCTGTCCTCGCACGAGCGCAGCTGCAGGCCCTCGGGCAGCGTGGTGGTGTCCAGCTGCACCACGTGCGTTCCCGGCCGCACGTTCTCGATGTGCCAGTGGCCGTCCGCGTCGGTGATGACGTACGTACCGTCCTGCAGCAGGATGCGGACGTTCGCCACCGGACGGCGCGAGGCCCTGTCGTTCGCGTCGGCCTCGCAGCTCGGCGCCACCGTCACCTGGCCCATGAGGATCGCGCGGCTGGCGTTCAATTCCTCGCGGATGACGACCGTGGCGCCCGCGGTGTTGGAGCTGATGCGCCCCACCGCCTGGATGGTGTTCTGCGCCGGGCCGAGCGGGGTGTCCGGACCGACCACGGCGACATACGTGAGGTTGAGCGATCCGCGCGCGGGCACGGTGCCGGCCGCGAACACCAGCGAGCGGCCATCCGGCCCGCCCTGCGGGTCGGGGATGGCGACGCCGTTCACGCGGGCCGAACCGGCGCGGTAGCGCAGGCCGGCCGGCAGCCGGTCCAGCAGCTGCAGGCCGGGCAGCGCCCGCTCGCTGCGGGTCGAGATCGTCACCGCGTAGGGGATGAAGTCGCCGACCGCGGCGACGGTCTTGGGAGAGGACTTGGCGAGGTCGATGGAGCCGTACGGGCCCGGATCGAGCGGCACGTCGATCTCCACCGGCGGGCCCGGCAGCACGGTGAAGGGCGCGCCGCGCGAGACCGCGCCC
>JAEWBU010000097.1 GCA_023390985.1 Pseudomonadota bacterium | reverse complement strand
GGTGAGCATCACGGGCGCGGCGGTGGCGACGATCGCATCCCAGGCGTCGCGGTCCGGGCGCAAGCGGCCGGCGAGACGGTCGACCGCGTGAACCACGGTCGCCAGCGACATCGGCCGGCGGCGGTCGCGCAACCGCAAGCTGCCCGGTTCGCACAGCGGCGCCAGGTCTTCCCTCAGGGCGTCGCTGCAGACGGCGAGCGCGGCGGCATCCACGTCCTCGTTGAACAGCTCGCGCAGCGAGTCGGCCTCGCCCTGCGCACCCGGTCGGCGGGCGACCGTGCCGCAGACCGGCAAGGCCTGAACCTCGCCGCCCGACACGACCAGCTGCAGGTCGGGCGAGGCCCCGAACAGGCGCAGGCCGCTGCCGTCGTTGAGGAAGAAACTCGCCGGCGCGGGATTGGCGGCGCGCAGCCGCGCGAAGGCTTGCGATGGCGCCATCTCCACGCGCCGCCGGTAGCTCTGGCTGAGCGTCAGCGAGACCAGCGGGCGCTCGCGCAGCACGGTGAGCGCACGGCCGACCATGTCGGCGTAGCCGCCGGGCGCGTAGTCGTCACCGACGGCGGCAGGTTCGCTGGAAGTCGCGGTGGCCAGTGGCCCGGTGCCGACTTCGATGCCCGGCAACGAAAACTGCACCCATCTCCAGTGCCCGCCTGCGTCGCGCCGAAGCATGCGCTCGGGGAAGTAGAAGACGCCCAGCTCCTGCCCGTCATTCCCGCGGAGGCGGGAATCCAGTGCTTCCGCCTTCGCGAGACGGTGGGCGTCGAAACGCAATGCACCCAACAGGAGAACGTCGGGCGATGGCTCGAAGCACCGCAGGAAGGCCCGCAGCCGCTCGACGGGCCCGCTTCCGCCCCAATCGCGGAGCAAGGGCGAATCAAGCAGCGCCTGCCCGAACGCCGTCAGCACCCGGACCTCCAGACCCTGCTCATGAACCCCCAGCCGCAACGCCGGCCGAGTGACCAGCGTGGCCTGCAGCGGATGCAGCCCCGCGATGCCGGCGTCGACGCCGAAGTACAGCCCTTCGCCGTCGTCGAGCGCGGCCAGCGCCTGCCCGGCCTCTTCCGGCGAACAGGCGCCGCGCTCGATGCGCATCATTCCATCGTGATGCCGGTGCGCTTGATCACCGGCGTCATCGTGCGCAGTTCCTGCTGCATGAATCGCGCGAGCTCCTGCGAGGAACCGCCGATCGGCTCCATGTACTGCGACTGCATCTTCTCCCTGGTCTCGGGCATCGCGAGCACCGCGTTGATCTCGCGGTTCATGCGCTGCACGATCTCATCGGGCGTCGAGGCCGGCGCCATGATGGCCATCCAGGCCAGGTTCTCGATCTCGGGCAGGCCGGCTTCCTTCATGGTCGGGATGTCCGGCGTGAGCGCGCTGCGCTTGGCGGTGGACACGGCCAGCGTGCGCAGCTTGCCGGACTTCACGTGCGGCAGCACCGCGACGGCGGGCACGCAGGCGAACTGCACGTCGCCCTGCAGGATGGCCAAGATCGCCAGCGGCGACGAGGCGTACGGCACGTGCACCGCGAAGGTGTCGGTCTTGACCTTGAGCAGCTCCACGCCCAGGTGCGAGAGGCTGCCCACGCCGGTGGAGGAGAAGTTGAACTTGCCCGGGTTCTTCTTCATCGCGGCGACCAGGCCGCGCAGGTCGTTGATGCCGGAGTCGGTGCGCACCGTGCACACGTTGGCCTGGCCGCCGGCCAGCACCACGGGCTTGAGTTCCTTGAACGGGTCGTACGGCAGGTTCTTGTACAGCACCGTGTTGTAGACCAGCGGGCCGTTGGTGCTGATCACGAAGTTGTAGCCGTCGCCGGCCGCCTTGGCCACGGCACCGGTGCCGTTGTTGCCGCCGGCGCCCGGTCGGTTCTCGACCACCACCGCCTGGCCCAGGCGGGGCGACACGCGCTCGGCGATGATGCGCGCCGCCACGTCGGGCGAGGAGCCCGGGCCGTACGGCACCACCAGGCGGATCGGCTTGTTCGGCCAGGGCTGCGGCTGGGCGCCGGCGCTGAAGGCCAGGCTCGCCAGGCCGGCGGCGGCCAGCGCGGACGTGAAGAGGCGGCGGGTGAATTGCTTTGTCATGGTTCGATCGGTTCGGTCTGCTGGAACAAGTCGCCTTCGGCGGCCACGAAGCCGGCGACGAGCGTGCGATAGGCGGCTTCCACGATGCCGGGCAAGCCGGGGAAGGCGCCTTCGTGCGCAGCCGCCAATCCTCGCACACGTTCGAACACCTGGGCCTGGCGGGCCGGGGCCTGCACCTGGAAGGCGTCGCGCTTGAAGCGGGTGGCGTCGCGCACGCACTGCGCGCGCTGCGCGAGCAGGGCCACGATCTGCTCGTCGAGCGAGTCGATGCGCTGGCGCAGGTCGGCCAGGTTGGCGGCCACGGGTTGGTAGGCCGGATCCTTGAAGCGGCGCACCGGCGACGTGGTGGTGGAAGGTTCGGTGGACATCCGTCGTGAAGAGCGAAAAGCCGCAAGCGTAACGCCGCGGCGCAGACGTAGACGAAAGGGTTCAGGCCCGCTTGGGTGCGGGCGCGCGACCGACCCACAGCGCCGCCGAGGCCGCCGAGGCCAGCGCGAGCACCACGCTGAGCGCCATGATCCAGCGGTAGCCCGCGACGAAGGCCGCATGCACGGCATCGCGCACCGCCTGCGCGGCCTGCGCGTCGGCCCCTTTCGGCGGTTCGATCGCGGCGAGCCGCGCGCGCTGCTCCCACACCGCCTCGACCAGCTGCGGCGACAGGCCGCTTTCGCGCAGGCCGCGCTGCAGCGTGGGTTCGAACACCATCGCCATCACCCAGCCGAACACCGCGATCGCCAGCAGGCCGGCCACGCGCGACATCGCGTTGTTCACGCCGGAGGCGGTGCCCGCGTCGCCGGGGCCGACCGCGTTCATCACCGCCGTGGTGAGCGGCGCGATCGCGATCGCCATGCCCAGCCCCAGAACCGCGATCCCCGGCAGGAAGTCGCGCCAGTAGCTCGCGTGCGCGCCCGGCAGCAGCAGCAAGGCGAAGCCCGCGCTCGCGATCAGCGGACCGACGATCAGCGGCTTGCGGGCGCCGTGACGGTCCACCAGCCCGCCGGCCCAGCGCGAGAGGAAGAACAGGATGGCGACGAAGGGCAGCAGCGCCGCGCCCGCCGCGGTGGCGGACATCCCCTGCACCTGGATCAGGTGCAGCGGCACGAAGAACAGCCCGCCGCCCAGGCCCGCGTAGAGCAGCAGCGTCAGCACGTTGGCGCCTGTGAAGTCGCCCTGGCGGAAGAGGCGCGGCGGCAGCATGGGCGAGACGTGGTGGCGCTCCGCGAACACGAAGGCGACCAGCGCCGCGATGCCGCCCCCCATCGCCACCAGCACTTCGATCGCGTCCCAGCCGCGCGTGGGCGCCTCGATGAACGCGAACACCACGCCGCCCAGGCCCAGCGTGGCGAGCAGCGAGCCTCGCAGGTCCAGGCCGCCGGCTCGCCGCGCCTGCCGGCTCTCCGGCACGCGCCACCAAGCGATGGCCAGCACCAGCGCCACCAGCGGCAGGTTGACGGCGAAGGCCCAGGCCCAGGAGAAGCGGTCCACCAGCCAGCCGCCCAGCAACGGGCCGACCGCCGAGGTGATGCCGCTGAACGCGGCCCAGGTGCCGAACGCGCGGCCGCGTTCCTGCTCGGGAAAGCTGGCGCTGATCAGCGCCAGGCTGCCGGGCACGAGCAGTGCGCCGCCCACGCCCTGGACGGCGCGCGCGGCGATCAGCTGGTGCACGGTCTGCGACAGCGCGCAGGCCAGCGAGGCGGCGCCGAACAGCGCCACGCCGAGCATGAACACGCGCCGGCGGCCGAACCGGTCGCCCATCGAGCCACCGACGAGCAGCAGGGCGGCGAGGAAGAGCGCGTACGACTCGACCACCCACTGCGCCTGGTAGACCGACGCGTTCAGCGAACGCTGGATGGCGGGCAGGGCGACGTTGACGACGGTGCCGTCCACGAACGCGAGGCTGGAGCCCAGCACCGAGGCGGTGAGCACCCAGCGCTTGCGCGCCGCGGTGCAGGCGGGCACCGCGTCCGCCCGCCGCAGCGAGCCTTCCTCGCAGGGCAGCCGGGAGGTCTGGGTCATGGACCGCGTTTTTACGCCGGTTTGCGGGCCAGCAGGAACAAGGCGGAACCCGAGCCGGCGATGAGGGCGAGCACGGTGAAGCCCATCCGGTAGTCGCCGGTGAGGTCCTTGAGGCCGCCGGCCACCATCGGTCCCGCCACCTGGCCGGCCGCGATGATGAAGGCCGACAGGCCCAGGATCATGCCGATCGCCGCCAGGCCGAAGTAGTCGGCGCGCATCGCCTGCATGAGCGGGCCTCGCAGGCCCCAGGCGAAGCCGTGCAGCACCGCGAAAGCGACCAGCAGCGCCGGATGCGCCGCGAAGGTCAGCAGCAGCAGGCCGACCATGTGGGCCAGCATGCAGGCGGCGGCGATGTGGCGCTTCTCCCAGCGGTCGCCCACCGCCGCGCCCGACAGCACGCCCAGCACCTGGAACACCGTCATCAGCGTGATCACCAGCGAGGCCTGCTCCAGCGAGTAGCCCAGGCCTTCCTTCATGTGCGAGATCGCGTGCACGTTCACCGCCGTCACGACCAGCAGCGCGAAGCCGTGGCCCAGCCCGAGCAGCCAGAACGCGCGGGTGCGCAGCGCCTCGCCGGCGGTGAAGTGGCGCTGCGGCGCGGCCGGTGCATGCGCCTGCGAGGGATCGGGCGCGTCGGGCGGCAGGCCGTCCTCGTGCTCGCCGATCTCGGCCGGGTTGCGCTTGAGCATGCGCGCGAGCGGCAGGCCGATCACCATCACCGCGATGCCGGAAGCGATGGCCGTCATGCGCCAGCCCCAGGCCTGCATGGACCAGGCCACCAGCGGCACGGCCACGCCGCCGACGGCCAGGCCCAGGCCCATGATCGACAGCGCCCGCGCGCGCTTGCGGCGGAACCAGTGGACCATGGTGACGGTAAGCGGGAAGTAGCCCGACAGGCTGGAGCCCATCGCGATCAGGAAGACCGCGGTGTAGAAGCCGCTCAGCGTGTCGATCTGGCTCAGCAGCAGGAAGCCCGCGCCGAACAGCACCAGCCCGACCTGCACCACGGAGCGCGCACCGAAGCGGTCCATCACCCAGCCGAGCAGCGGCCCGAGCAGCGCGCCTTCCAGCGACTGGATGGCCGCGCCGGCGGAGAGCGCGGTCTTGCTCCAGCCGAACTCCTCGGAGAGCACCGCGACATAGGCGCCGAAGGCCTGCATCAGCAGGCCGCCGTGCAGGAACTGGATGATGCAGGCGGCGCCCACGAGGCGCCAGCCGTAGAAGATCTTCAAGGGGGAGGGAAGGAAGCGGGCGGCCGCCAGTCTAGCCGCCTGCCTCATCAGGCTTCCGCCATCCCGCCCACGCGCGCCAGCAAGGCTTCCAGCGATTCCAGCTCCGCCGGCTTGACCAGGTGCTCGTCGAAGCCTGCCTCGCGCGTGCGCTGGCGGTCCTCGGCCTGGCCCCAGCCGGTGAGCGCGACGATGTGCATGCGGCCGCGCTGGGGATGGCGCGCGAGGCGCTGCACGACCTGGTAGCCGTCCATGCCGGGCATGCCGATATCGAGCAGGATCAGCGCCGGCACCTCGACGTCGACCGCCTCCAGCGCGTCGGGCCCGCCGTACACCACGCGGATGCGCGCGCCCATCATCTCCAGCATGTAGCCCAGGCTGTCGGCGGCGTCGTGGTTGTCGTCGACCACCAGCACCGAGGGACCCTGCGGCAGCGGCGAGCGGCCGGCCCGGGCCGGTCCCGTGCCCTGCGGCGCCGGAGGGGAGCCGGCCGCCAGCGGCAGGCGCACCTCGAAGA
>JAEWBU010000028.1 GCA_023390985.1 Pseudomonadota bacterium | reverse complement strand
CCCGCGGCGGGGGCGCGGCCGCCCCCCCCGCGGGGGCGCCCCGCGCCCACACCGGTGCCAGGAGCAGGCTGGTCGGCGTGGTGTCGGCCCATGCGACCACCTACCTCGATTCCTTCCGCGAACGGCGCGTCGTCGCGGCGCCCGTCAGCACCCAGCTGGCGGACGGCATGGCCTGCCGGCTGGCGGAGGAAGAGGCGCTCGAGATCGTCCTGCGCGAGGCGGAGGACGTGGTCGCCGTCACCGACGAAGAGGTCGCCGAGGCGATGCGCATCCTGTTCACCGACATCCACAACGTCGCGGAGGGAGCGGGGGCGGCCGGCCTGGCCGCCGCCATCCGGATGCGCAGCCGCTGGCCCGGCGACTCGGTGGGCGTCGCGTTGACGGGCGGAAACGTGGACAGGGATGTGTTCGCTCGCGTCCTTCGCTAGGTTCCTGGCCCTCGCCTCCTGCTGCGCGCTGGCCCTGGCAGGTTGCGAGCGGTTGAGCTCCAAACCCCAGGGGCTGCTTCGCGCGGACGATCCCGAGGTGGTCGCGCTGGGAAGGGCCATCTACGAACAACGCTGCGCCGCATGCCACGGCGCCAGGCTCGAAGGGCAGCCCGATTGGCGGATCCGAGATGCCGCCGGACTGCTCCCCGCGCCGCCCCACGACGCCTCCGGGCACACCTGGCACCACCCCGATGCCGTGCTCTTCGACATCACGAAGCACGGCGTGGCGAAGGCGGCGAACCTGAAGGACTACCGGTCCGCCATGCCGGCGTTCGAGGGATCGCTGACCGACGCGCAGATCGTCGCGGTGCTGTCCTGGATCAAGGCGCAGTGGCCGCAAGAGATCCGCAAGCAGCAGGAAGCCGTCAATGCGACGGCCGAAGCGAACCGCGCGAAAGGCGGGCCGTGACGGGCGCCGGGACGTCGCGCGTCTGCAGCACCTGCCGCGAAACCACCCAGCCGTTGCGGTGGTGCTGGCGCAGGAGCTCGCGCAGCACGGCGCCGGCGCGCTGGCGCAGCGCGTCGAGCATGGTGGCGTGCTCCTGCACGGCCCGCTCCCAGCGCGCGTGCTGCTGGTTGCCCGCGAAGCGGTAGCGCTGGATGCGCGCGCACTCGCTGGCGTAGATGCGCGAGAGCACCGGGTTGCCCGCGGCGTCCACCATGCGCTGGTGGATGGTCTGGTTCAAACGGAAGTAGGCCATCAGGTCGCCGTCGCGCCAGGCCTGCTCCATGCGTGCATGCAGTTCCTCGATCGCGGCGATGCCGGCGTCGGTGATGCGCTCGCAGGCCGGTTCGGCCGCCAGGGTCTCGAGCCCGATCAGCACCTCGATGGCCGCGGCCACTTCGTCCACCGACAGCGCCGTGACCACCGCGCCGCGGTTCGGCTCGATGCGCACCAGGCCCTCGGCCTCCAGGATCTTGAAGGCCTCGCGCAGCGGCGTGCGTGACATGCCCTCCAGTTGGTCCGAGACCAGCCGCTCCGTGATGCGCTGACCGGGCGGCAGCGAGCCCGAGACGATCAGTTCACGCAGCTTGCGGGCCGCCACGAGGGTGCGCGTTCCGCGGTCTTCCGGCGAGGAGTTCATGGACCGGGATTGTGTGGTGCATGCAATCCATGTCAACAACTGATGATCTAAGGGGAACTACGCACTCAAATTGCCGAGATTGCATGCAATATCGGTCCACCCATGAATTTCCTGACCCATTACGCCGGGGCGCAGCGCCCGGTCGAGACCTGCGTCGTCGGCAGCGGCGGCTTCGGCCGCAGCTTCCTGTCGCAGGCGCCGCGCATCCCCCTGGTGAACTGCCGCGTGGCGGTGGACCGCGAAGCCGGCATCGCGGCCGACGCCCTGCGCTCCATCGGCCTCGCGCCCGACCAGTTCGCGGTCTGCGAGACGCCCGAGCAGGCCGCCGCCGCCTGGCAGCGCGGCCAGCACATCGCCGCCGGCGACGTGTCGGTCGTCCTCGGCCTGCCGCTGGACCTGCTGATCGAGGCCACCGGCCATCCGGAAGCGGGTGCGCGCCATGCGCGGCTGGCGATCGAGGCCGGCCTGCACGTGGCCCTGACCTCCAAGGAAGTCGACAGCGTGATCGGCCCCGGCCTGGCGCACCTCGCCCGGCAGAAGGGCCGCGTCGTGACGCCCGTGGACGGCGACCAGCCCTCGCTGCTGATCGGCCTGGTCACCTGGGCGCAGATCCTCGGCCTGGAGATCGTCTCGGCCGGCAAGTCCAGTGAGTACGACTTCGTCTTCGACGCCAAGGCCGAGTCCATCGAGAGCAACGGCCGCCGCATCCCGGCGCCCGGCTTCGGGAAGTTCTGGACGCTGGGCGATGGTGATACGGCCGCCCTCGCCCGCGCCCGCGCCGAAGCCTGCGCGGCGCTGCCGCAGCGCGCCGTGCCCGACCTGTGCGAACTGCTGGTGGTGGCCAACTCCACCGGCCTCGTCGCCGACCGCGCGGACCTGCATGCGCCCATCGCCCGCATCACCGAAGTGCCGACCGCCTTCGTGCCGCGCGAGGCCGGCGGCCTGCTGTCGCGGCCCGGCACGCTGGATGTCTTCCACTGCCTGCGCGCGCCGGAAGAGGTGAGCCTGGCCGGCGGCGTGTTCGTCGTCGTGCGCTGCGAGGACGAGGAGACCTGGCGCCTGCTCGACGGCAAGGGCCACGTCCTCAGCCGCGACAAGAAGCACGCGATGATGTCCATCCCGCGCCACCTGCTCGGGCTGGAAGCGGCGACCAGCGTGCTCGACGCCGTCGTCCACGGCCGCTCCAGCGGCGCGCAGCAGCCGAAGCCGGTGCTGGACCTGGTCGCCCGCGCCACGCAGCCGCTGAAGGCCGGCACCCGCCTGGAGATGGGCGGCCACCACCACACCATCGCCGGCACCGCCGCCGAACTGGTCCCGGCCGCGCCGCTGGGCGACGAGGCCCCGGTGCCGTTCTACCTGGCGGCCAACCGCCTGCTGGCGCGCGACGTCGCCGCCGGCGAGCCGATCCGCCTGGCCGACATCGCCATCGACGCCGGCTCGGAGCTGCTGGCGCTGCGCCGCATCCAGGACGCCCATTTCTTCCCGCGGGCCCGCTGACGCGCGGCCCGCACGCACCGATCCCACCCAGGAGACATCCATGACCCAGCCCTTCGCCACCCTCGCCAAGGTCGCGGCCGCCGCGATCGCCGTCGCGGCCCTGCCCGCCCTCGCCGCCGACTGGAAGCCGTCGCGCCCGGTCGAGTTCATCGTCACCGCCGGCCCCGGCGGCGGCACCGACCAGTTCGCGCGCGTCGTGCAGTCGGTGGTGCAGAAGTACAAGCTGATGCCCGTGCCCGTGGTGGTCACCAACAAGAGCGGCGGCGCCGGCACCGAAGGCCTGATCTCGGCCAAGGCCGCCAAGGGCGACCCGCACAAGCTGGTGTTCTCCACCAACCTGGCCTACCTGATGCCCATGATCACCAAGGTCGGCTACAGCATCGACGACGTGACGCCGGTGGCGATCATGGCGGCCGACGAGTTCATCCTCTGGTCCAACGCCGACGGCCCGTACAAGTCCGCCAAGGACCTGATCGCGGCCGCCAAGGCCAAGAACGGCAGCTTCAAGATGGGCGGTGCGCAGTCCAAGGACACCGACCACATCCTCACCCGCCAGATCGAGAAGGCGACCGGCGTGAACGTCACCTACGTGCCGTTCAAGTCGGGCGGCGAGGTCGCGGTGCAGCTGGCCGGCGGCCACGTCGAGGCCAACACCAACAACCCGTCCGAGAACATCTCGCACTGGCGCGCCGGCAAGGTGCGGCCGCTGTGCGTGTTCGCCAAGCAGCGCCTGCCCATGAAGGACAAGGTCGCCGGCGACATGAGCTGGAACGACATCCCCACCTGCAAGGAGCAGGGCATCGCGATCGAGGAATTCCGCATGCCCCGCACCGTGTGGGCCATGGGCGACATCACGCCCGAGCAGTCCGCTTATTTCGGCAAGGTGATGGCGCAGGTGCGCGAGAAGCCGGAGTTCAAGGACTGGCTGCAGAAGGGCCTGCAGAGCGACATGTTCGTCACCGGCACGGAGCTGGCGCGCTACATCGCCAACGACAAGGCCAACCACAAGGTCCAGTTCAGCCAGGACGGCTGGCTGCTGAAGGACTGACGAACATGAGCCCCCACGGTCGTTCACTTCGTGTAACTCCCTGCCCCCCGAGGGGGCCGTCAGCGCCCTTCGGGCGGCCGGGCGGGCGCTGATGAGCGTATCCCGCCGCACCGTGGAGATCGCCACCGCCGCGACCCTCGGCGTCTTCTCCGCCGCAGTGATCGCCGGCGCACTGCAGCTGGACACCGGCTGGGGCGCGACGGGCCCCCAGGCCGGCTATGTGCCGCTGCGCCTGGGCGGGCTGCTGCTGGTGGTGAGCGTCCTGCTGCTGCTGCAGGCGGCGCGCACCGCCGAAGCCGGCAGCTTCGCCACGCGCGAGGAGCTCGGGCGCAGCCTCTCGCTGCTGGTGCCCACCCTCGTGATGGCGGCGGCGATGGCCTGGCTGGGCACCTACCTCACCGCGGCGCTCTACCTCGCTTTCATGGCGCATCGCCACGGCGGGTTCGGCTGGCCGCGCGCGGCCGCGCTGGGCGCCGGGGCGACGGTGCTGTTCTTCCTGGTGTTCGAGCTCTGGTTCGGCGTTCCGCTGGCCAAGGGCCCGATCGAGTACTGGCTGGGTTTCTGAAGCTGACGCGATGGCCGAACAATTCCACCTGCTGATGGGCGGCTTCCAGACCGCCTTCAGCCTCTACCACGTGTCGCTGATGGTGGCCGGCGTGCTGCTCGGCATCCTGGTCGGCGTGCTGCCGGGCCTGGGCGCGCCCAACGGCGTGACGCTGCTGCTGCCGCTCACGTTCACCATGACGCCGGTGGCGGCGATCATCCTGCTCTCGTCGATGTACTGGGGTGCGCTGTTCGGCGGCTCCACCACCTCGATCCTGTTCAACATCCCGGGCGAGCCTTCGTCGGTGGCCACCACCTTCGACGGCCACCCGATGGCGCGCAAGGGCAACGCGCCGCGCGCGCTGGCCCTGGCCTTCCTGTCGGCCGGCTTCGGCGCGCTGGCGGGCGTGATCGTGGTCACGCTGGTGGCCAACGCCATCGCCGGCTTCGCGCTCAGGTTCAGCCCCGCCGAGTACTTCGCGGTGTACCTGCTCACCTTCTGCAGCTACGCGGGCATGAGCGGCGGCAAGCCGCTCAAGACCATCGCGGCGCTGCTGCTGGGCCTGATCCTGGCGGGCGTGGGCACCGACACGGTGTCGGGCGAGATGCGCCTCACGGGCGGCTCGGACCTGCTGGTGGGCGGCGTTTCCTTCCTCGCGGCCGTGGTCGGCCTGTTCGGCATCGGCGAACTGCTGGTGACGGTGGAGGAAGGCCTCGCGTTCAAGGGCCTGCAGGCGCGCATGAGCTGGCGCGCCGTGTGGCAGACGGCCAAGGAGATGCCGGCCTACGCGTGGACCCTGGTGCGCTCGACGCTGATCGGCTGCTGGATGGGCATCACGCCCGGCGGCCCGACGGCGGCGTCGTTCATGTCGTACGGCATCGCCAAGCGCTTCTCGCGCCGGCGCGACCAGTTCGGCCAGGGCGAGCCCGAGGGCGTGGTCGCGCCCGAGACGGCCGACCACTCGGCCGGCGTGTCGGCGCTGCTGCCGATGCTGGCGCTCGGCGTGCCGGGCTCGGCCACGGCGGCGGTGATGATGGGCGGCCTGATGATCTGGGGCCTGCAGCCCGGACCGATGCTCTTCATCGAGCAGACCGACTTCGTCTGGGGCCTGATCGCCTCGATGTACATGGCCAACGTGGTCGCCATCGTGCTGGTGCTGGCCACCATCCCGCTGTTCGCCGCCATCCTGCGCGCACCGTTCGCCATCATCGGCCCGCTGATCGTGGTGGTGTGCCTGATCGGCGCCTTCACCATCGGCGGCAAGATGTTCGACGTGTACCTGGCCCTGGGCTTCGGCGTCGTCGGCTACGTCTTCAAGAAGCTCGACTACCCGATCGCGCCGCTGATCCTGGCCATGGTGCTGGGCGACAAGACCGAGGACGCCTTCCGCCAGTCGATGCTGCTGTCGGAGGGATCGCTGGGCATCTTCTTCAGCAACGGCCTGGTCGGCACGCTGATGACCGTCGCGCTCGGCCTGCTGGCGTGGAGCTTCGTCGCTCCGCTGTTCAAGCGCCGCGCCCCGCCCGCCGCCGCCTGAGGTGACGATGACATCTGACAGCCGTCGCCTCGTGCTCGGCGTGATCGCCGACGACTTCACCGGCGCCACCGACGTCGCCAGCATGCTCGTGCGTGCGGGCATGCGGACGGTGCAGGTGATCGGCGTGCCCGACGGCCCCGTGCCCGCGGCCGATGCCGTGGTGGTGGCGCTCAAGTCGCGCACCAGCCCGGCGGCCGAAGCGGTGCACGAGTCGCTCTCGGCCCTGCGCTGGCTGCAGGCCGGCGGCGCGCGCCAGTTCTACTTCAAGTACTGCTCCACCTTCGACTCCACCGTCCAGGGCAACATCGGCCCGGTGGCCGAAGCCCTGCTGGACGCGCTGGGAGGCGATTTCGCCATCGCCTGCCCCGCGTTCCCCGAGAACGGCCGCACGGTGTTCCGCGGCCACCTGTTCGTCGGCGACGAACTGCTGTCCGACTCGGGCATGCGCCACCATCCGCTCACCCCGATGGCCGACGCCAACCTGGTGCGGGTGCTGCAGGCGCAGTCTCGCGGCCAGGTGGGCCTGGTGCGCTACGACGACGTGGCCCGCGGCGAGGCGGCGACGCGCGAGCGCTTCGCCCAGCTGCGCGCGCAGGGCGTGCGGCTCGCGATCGCCGACGCGATCGGCAACGACGACCTGCGGACGCTGGCCGCCGCGTGCGACGGGCTGTCGC
>JAEWBU010000020.1 GCA_023390985.1 Pseudomonadota bacterium | reverse complement strand
ACCGCACGCGGTGGCGCAGCTCGCGCAGCCCGCCCCGCTGGAATGCGGCAGCGCGCGCCTGCCCGCCGGGAGGCAGAAGCCATGAAGCGCGCCCTGCTGCTCATCATGCTGGTCGCCGTCCTCGCCGTGGGCGGCTGGATCTGGCACGTGAACTATTCGGAGTCGGACGGCGGCGCGCGGCCCGCGAACGCATCGGCGCCTTCGACGGAGCGCGGCGCCTACCTCGTCCGAGTGGGCAACTGCATGGCCTGCCACACCGACCGCGGCAGCGCGGCCTGGGCCGGCGGGCGCGCCATCGACACGCCGTTCGGCATCGTCTATTCGAGCAACCTCACGCCCGACCGCACGACCGGCCTAGGCGAATGGAGCGCCGACGACTTCTGGCGCGCGCTGCACCACGGCCGCTCGCGCGACGGCCGGCTGCTCTACCCCGCCTTCCCGTATCCCAACTACACCGAGGTGACGCGCGAGGACGCCGACGCGATGTACGCCTACCTGCGCACCGTGCCCGCGGTGCAGCGCAGGAACACGCCGCACGGACTGCGCTGGCCGTACAGCACGCAGCCGGCGCTGGCGGTGTGGCGCGCGCTGTACTTCCGCCCCGGCGAATACGAACGCGATCCGGAGCGGACGGCGGAATGGAACCGCGGCGCCTACCTGGTGCGGGGCCTGGGCCACTGCGCCGCCTGCCACACCGCGCGCAACGTGCTGGGCGCCAGCAGCGAGATGATGGACCTGTCGGGCGGGCTGATCCCGATGCAGAACTGGTACGCGCCTTCGCTGGCTTCGGATCGCGAGGCGGGCGTGGCGCACTGGACGCCGGCGGACATCGCCCGCCTGCTGCGCACCGGCGCCAGCGGACAGGCCACCGTGCTCGGGCCGATGGCCGAGGTCGTGCTCTACAGCACGCAGTACCTGAACGATGCCGACGCCCTGGCCATGGGCGTGTTCCTGAAATCGCTGCCGCAGGCGCCGCCGCCCGAGCCGCCGGAATTCGTGCCGGCCGACGCGCGCTTCATCGAGCGCGGCGCGCGCATCTACGAGCAGCACTGCGCCAAATGCCATGGCGCGAACGGCGAAGGCATCAAGGGCGCCTACCCGCCGCTGGCGGGCAACCGCGCGGTGACGCTGCCGATCACGGCGAACCTCGTTCAGGTGGTGCTGGGCGGCGGCTACCCGCCGGCGACGGCGGGCAATCCGCGTCCGTATGGCATGCCGCCTTTCGTTATGGTGCTCAAGGACGCGGACGTGGCCGCGGTGCTGACGTTCCTGCGCTCTTCGTGGGGACACAACGCGCCGCCGGTGACCGAGTTCGAGGTCGCCCAGCAGCGCGGCGGCGCGCGGTAGTCCGCCCCGTCACTTCGCGAAGGGGTTCGCGAAGACGAACATCATCGCCACCCCGACGCCGATCAGGAAGTTGGCGTCGATCAGGCCCGCCAGCAGGAACATCTTGGTCTGCAGCGGTTCCATCATCTCGGGCTGGCGGACCGCGCCGTCGATGAAGCGGCCGCCCATGGTGCCTATGCCCAGGCAGGCGCCGATGGCGCCGAGGCCGATGATGAGACCGCAAGCCAGTGCGATCAGTCCGGTGTCGCTCATGTGAACCTCCTTGTGGGATGGCTCCATGCTCGGGCGTTCACGGAAGGCGGGCAATGACCTGGGAGGTAAGGGCCGCCAGCGCCTGCGGCGGCGCGAGGGCCGGCGCGATCTCGGCCAGCGGCACCAGGACGAAGGCGCGCTCGTTCATGCGCGGATGCGGCACGGTCAGGCGCGGGCTCTCGATGCGCGCGCCGCCGTAGAGCAGCAAGTCGAGGTCGAGCGTGCGCGGGGCGTTCGGCCAGGGGCGCTCGCGGCCGGCTTCGGTCTCCATCGAGAGCAGCGCTTCGAGCAACTCGGGCGCGGTGAGCCCGGTCCGCATTTCGACGACCGCGTTGATGAAGTCGGGGCCCGTCGTGCCGACGGGCGCCGTCCGGTAGAGCGAGGAGCGCGCGGTGACCGTGGTGCCCGGCAGCATGGCCAGGCGATCCATCGCGTCACGCAACGCCCGCTGCGGATCGCCAAGGTTCGCGCCCAGCGCGACGTAGGCGGTGACCGGGTCCCTCATCGCCCGCCGCTCGGTCGCCGCTATTGCGCGCCGCCTGAGGACTGCGCGCCGGCCTCATCCGAGGGCGCATGGCCCGCGGCGCCGCCCGCACCTGCCGGCTTGCGGCGACGGCGACGGCGCTTCTTGGGCGCATCGCCCACCGCGCCCTCGCCGCCTTCCGCGGACTCCGATGCGAGCGCCGATTCCGGCGGACGCGGCTCGCCCGCGGCGGGCCGCTCGGCCGGCGAAGCCTTCTCCTGCGGCTTGACCACGCGCACGCGGCGCGCACCCTTGTGCTGCTCTTCGCGCACCTGGGCGACCAGGTCCTCGCGCTCGGCGTCGCTGGCCTGGCTGAATTCCTGCCACCAGTCGGCCAGCACCACGTCCACCTCGCCCGCGTCGGCGCGCAGGCGCATGAAGTCGAAGCCGGCGCGGAAGCGCGGCTGCTCGACCAGGCTGAAGGGCGTGCTGCCGGTGCGCTTCTCGAAGCGCGGCTGCATCATCCAGATCTCGCGCATGTCGGCGCCGAGCTTGCCGCGGCCGGACACGTCGCCGATGCGCGAGTCGAACACGTCGTCGATGGCGCCTTGCAGCGCCGGGAACGGATGCTCCTTGCGCGCCAGCCGCTGGGCCCAGCCCTCGCGCACGTCGGACCACAGCACGCAGGCCAGCAGGAAGCTGGGCGCGACCGGCTTGTCCTCGGACACGCGGCGGTCGGTGTCCTGCAGCGCGGCGCGCACCAGCGGCTGCTCGCTGCGCTCGACGACCAGGTCCAGCAGCGGATAGACGCCCCGCGACAGGCCCAGCGACTTGAGCTGCTCGATGGTGGCGACCGAGTGGCCGGTCTGCAGCAGCTTGAGCATCTCGTCGAACAAGCGGCTCTGCGGCACGTCATTCAGGAGCCCCAGGCTGGGCTTGAGCGCGGCGCCGGTCTTGGCTTCGAACTTGAAGCCCAGGGGGCTGAGCTTGGCGGCGAAGCGGACCGCGCGCACGATGCGCACCGGGTCCTCGCGGTAGCGCGTGACCGGGTCGCCGATCATGCGCAGCGTGAGCTTGCGGGCGTCCTTCATGCCGCCGTGGTAGTCGACCAGCGTGCGCGTCTGCGGGTCGTAGTACATGGCGTTGATGGTGAAGTCGCGCCGCGTGG
>JAEWBU010000381.1 GCA_023390985.1 Pseudomonadota bacterium | reverse complement strand
TAGAGCAGGCCGAACACCGCGGCCAGCAGCGGCACGACCACCGTCATCAGCAGCAGGAAGTGGCCGAGGCCGGTGTCCAGGTAGGGCCAGACGCGTCGCGGCAGGATGGCGCGCAGCGCGGCCGACCACTGCGAGTCCAGGCGCGCCTCGGGCTTGCAGGCATCGCCGCAGCGCGCGTCCAGCGTGCAGCACAGCGAGCAGATGCTGCCCTGGTAGGCCGGGCAGTGCGCCATGTCGGGCGCCTCGTACTCCTGCTCGCAGATCACGCAGCGGTGCAGCGCCGCGCCGCGCGGCCGCGGTTCGTGCTTGCGGGTCAGGTAGTAGCGGCCGCGCGTAGCCCACGCGATGGCCGGCGCGGCGGCGAAGGCGACGCCCATCGCGATCAGGGCCGAGAACGCCTGCGCCAGGGCGCCGAACGCGCCCAGCCAGGCCGCGATCGACAGGCTGGAAGCCAGCACCATCGCGCCCACGCCGACCGGATTCACGTCGTACAGGTAGGCGCGCCGGAACTCGATGCCGCGCGGCGAGAGCCCCAGCGGCTTGTTCACCACCAGGTCCGCCACCACCGCCATGATCCAGGCGATGGCGATGTTGGAGTAGAGCCCCAGCACGTCGCCAAGTGCCTGGAACACGTTCATCTCCATCAGCATGAAGGCGATCAGCGTGTTGAAGACCACCCACACCACGCGGCCCGGATGGCTGTGCGTGAGGCGCGAGAAGAAGTTGGACCAGGCGAGCGATCCGGCGTAGGCGTTGGTGACGTTGATCTTGAGCTGCGAGATCACCACGAAGATCGCCGTCGCCGCCACCGCCCAGCCGAAGTTCGGGAACACGTACTCGTAGGCGGCCAGGTACATCTGGTTGGGATCGACCGCGCGTTCGGCCGGCACCATGTGGCTGATCGCCAGCCAGGCGAGCAGCGCGCCGCCCAGCATCTTGAGCACGCCCAGCACCACCCAGCCCGGCCCGCCCGCCAGCACGCCCAGCCACCAGGCGGCGCGGCGGCCGCGCTCGGGGCGCGGCATGAACCGCAGGTAGTCGGCCTGCTCCCCCATCTGGGTGATGAGGGCCACGCCGACGGTGAGCGCCGCACCGAAAGCGTGCAATTCGAAGCCGTCGGTGCCGCTTTTCTCCCCGACGTAGTGCACCACGCCGGAAAACGCCCCAGGATCGCGCGCGAGCACGTAGATGAAGGGCACCACCAGCATCACCAGCCAGACCGGCTGGGTCCACGCCTGCAGCCGGCTGATGGCCGAGACGCCGTGCGTCACCAGCGGGATCACCGCCAGCGCGCAGATCAGGTAGCCCCAGGTGGGCGGGACGCCCAGCGCCAGCTCGAGCGCGTAGGCCATCACCGCCGCTTCCAGCGCGAAGAAGATGAAGGTGAACGACGCGTAGATCAGCGAGGTGATGGTGGAGCCGATGTAGCCGAAGCCCGCGCCGCGCGTGAGCAGGTCCATGTCCACGCTGTGCCGCGCGGCGTACACGCTGACCGGCAGGCCGGCCAGGAAGATGACCAGCCCGGTGGCCAGGATGGCCCAGAGCGCGTTGACGAATCCGTACTGCACCAGCAGCGTGGCGCCCACCGCCTCCAGGATCAGGAACGAGGCCGCGCCGAACGCGGTATTGGCCACGCGGAAGGCCGACCACTTGCGGAAGCGCTCCGGCGTGTAGCGCAGCGCGTAGTCCTCCATGGTCTCGCGCGCCACCCAGCTGTTGTAGTCGCGCCGGATCTTCACCACGCGCTGGGGCGGGTCGGCCGGAACAATGGGAATCACGTCGCTCACGCGACGGCTGTGCAAGCCCCATGCCGGGGCAGCCCGGCAGGCACGCCGCTTGCACTGGTTTGGTTCACACCATGGAACTGACACCCCGCGAGAAAGACAAGCTGCTGATCTTCACGGCCGCGCTGCTGGCCGAGCGCCGCAGGGCGCGCGGCCTGAAGCTCAACTACCCCGAGGCCGTCGCGCTGATCTCGGCCGCCGTGATGGAAGGCGCGCGCGACGGCAAGACCGTGGCGCAGCTGATGGCGCAGGGCCGCGAGGTCCTCGCCCGGGCCGACGTGATGGAAGGCGTGCCGGAGATGATCCCCGACATCCAGGTCGAAGCGACCTTCCCCGACGGCACCAAGCTCGTGACCGTGCACCAGCCGATCGTCTGAACAAGAAGGAGAACCCACGATGAAGACCCGCGCCCTCGCCCTGCTGCTCAGCGCCCCCGCCGCCTGGGCCCACGAAGGCCACGGCCTGGCCGGCTCCTCGCACTGGCACGCCAGCGACGCCTTCGGCCTGCTGCTGGCAGGCGGCGTGGCCGCGCTCGTCTGGTGGTTCACGCGCGGCGGCAAGTGATGGCGGCCCTGGTTCCCGGCGAGCTGATCACCGACGGCGGCGAGCACGACCTCAACCCCGGCCGGCGCACGCTCACCCTGGTGGTGAAGAACACGGCCGACCGGCCGATCCAGGTCGGCTCGCATTACCACTTCGCCGAGACCAACGGCGCGCTGCAGTTCGACCGGGACGCCGCGCGCGGCATGCGGCTGAACATCGCCTCGGGCACCGCGGTGCGGTTCGAGCCGGGGCAGCAGCGCACGGTGGAACTGGTGGACTACTCAGGCGCACGGACGGTGTTCGGCTTTCGCGCGCTGGTGCAAGGAAAGCTCTGACGATGGCAAAGATCGGCCGCCGCGCCTACGCGGAAATGTTCGGCCCCACCACCGGCGACCGCGTGCGGCTGGCCGACACCGAACTGGTGATCGAGGTCGAGGACGACTACACGCTGCGCGCCGGCGGCTACGGCGAAGAGGTGAAGTTCGGCGGCGGCAAGACCATCCGCGACGGCATGGCGCAGAGCCAGCAGACGCGCGCGCAAGGCGCGATGGACTGCGTGCTGACCAATGCGCTGATCCTGGACCACTGGGGCATCGTCAAGGCCGACATCGGCCTCAAGGACGGCCGCATCGCCGCGATCGGCAAGGCCGGCAACCCCGACACGCAGCCGGGCGTGGACATCGTCATCGGCCCGGGCACCGAGATCATCAGCTGCGAAGGCAGCATCGTCACCGCCGGCGGCATCGACAGCCACATCCACTTCATCTGCCCGCAGCAGGTGGAGGAGGCGCTGGCCTCCGGCATCACCACCATGTTCGGCGGCGGCACGGGGCCCGCCACCGGCACCTTCGCGACGACATGCACGCCCGGCCCCTGGAACATCGAGCGCATGCTGCAGGCCGCCGAAGGCCTGCCGATGAACCTGGGCTTCATGGGCAAGGGCAACGCCAGCCGGCACGAGCCGCTGCGCGAGCAGATCGATGCCGGCGCCATCGGCCTGAAGCTGCACGAGGACTGGGGCACCACGCCCAGCGCCATCGACACCTGCCTGGACGTGGCCGACGAGACCGACACCCAGGTGGCGATCCACAGCGACACGCTGAACGAATCGGGCTTCGTGGAGAACACGATCGCGGCCACGAAGGGCCGGTCGATCTGCGCCTTCCACACCGAAGGCGCGGGAGGCGGCCATGCGCCGGACATCCTGCGCGTGGTGGGCGAGGCCAACTTCCTGCCTTCGTCCACCAATCCCACCATGCCGTACACGGTGAACACGCTGGACGAGCACGTGGACATGCTGATGGTGTGCCACCACCTCGACCCGGCCATCGCCGAGGACCTGGCGTTCGCCGAGAGCCGCATCCGCAAGGAGACCATCGCGGCCGAGGACATCCTGCACGACCTGGGCGCGATCAGCATGTTCAGCTCGGACTCGCAGGCCATGGGCCGCGTGGGCGAGGTCATCCTGCGCTGCTGGCAGACCGCGCACAAGATGAAGCTGCAGCGCGGCAAGCTGCCGGGCGACAGCGAGCGCAACGACAACTTCCGCGCCAGGCGCTACGTCGCCAAGTACACGATCAATCCTGCCATCGCCCACGGCATCAGCCACGAGGTCGGCAGCCTGGAGCCCGGCAAGTGGGCCGACCTGGTGGTCTGGAAGCCGGCCTTCTTCGGCGTGAAGCCCTCGCTCATCGTCAAGGGTGGCAGCATCGCGATGGCGGCGATGGGCGACCCGAACGCCTCGATCCCGACGCCGCAGCCGGTGCACTACCGGCCGATGTTCGGCGCCTTCGGCCGCGCGGTGGCCAAGGGATCGATCACTTTCGTCTCCAAGTCCGCGCTGGCCGCGGATGTCGGACAGCGCTACGGCCTGTCCCGGCGACTCTCCGCCGTGCAGTCGATCCGCCAGGTGCGCAAGCACCACCTGGTGCACAACGACTACCTGCCGGCGATGGAGATCGATCCGCAGACCTACGCGGTGCGCGCCGACGGCCAGCTGCTGACCTGCGAGCCGGCCAGCGTGCTGCCGATGGCGCAGCGCTATTTCCTGTTCTGAGGCCATGGATCGCATCACCCCCCAGCTGGCCTTCCGGCTGGACGACCTGCGCGACCCACGCATCGCCGGCTTCCTGCGCGAGCACCTGGCCGACATGCATTCGGTCTCGCCGCCGGAGAGCGTGCATGCGCTGGACCTGGACGGGCTGCGGCAGCCGCACATCCGGTTCTGGTCGGCGTGGACCGACGAAGGCCGCACGCTGGCGGGCACCGGGGCGATCAAGCACATCCGCGGCACGCATGGCGAGATCAAGTCGATGCGCACCGCCGCCGCCCTGCGCGGGCGTGGCGTCGCGTCGGCGATGCTGCTGCACCTGCTCGCGCAGGCGCGCGCGCACGGCTGGGAGCGCGTGTCGCTCGAGACCGGCACGCAGCCTTTCTTCGCGCCGGCGCGGGCGCTCTACGCGCGGCACGGCTTCGCGCCCTGCGGTCCGTTCGAGGGTTATCGCGAAGACCCGGCCAGCTGCTTCATGACAATGGCGCTATGAGCGACCAACCCCTCCTTGCCGTCGGCAAGTGCATCCCCCAGGGCCGCGGGCTCGCGCCCGTGCTCGTGCGCCGCGCCGCCACCGTCGAACTCGACTGGGACGTGCGGCAGAAGAGCCGCTTCCAGGCCACCGATTCGCTGGGCCGCACGCTGGGCGTGTTCCTGCCGCGCGGCACCCTGGTGCGGGGCGGCGACGTGCTGGTGGCCGAAGACGGCTCGCTGGTGCGCGTGCTCGCGGCGCCGCAGCCGGTGCTGAAGATCACGCACTGCAGCGCGCACGGCACGCCCTCCGACCTGACGCGCGCGGCCTACCACCTGGGCAACCGCCACGTCGCCATCGAGCTCAAGCCCGACCACCTGAAGATCGAACCCGACCACGTGCTGGCCGACATGCTTCGCGGCATGCACCTGATCGTCCACGAGGTCTCCGAGCCGTTCGAGCCCGAGGGCGGTGCATACGCGGGCGGGCATGCGCACGGTCACGACCACGGACATGGACACGAGCACCACGACCACGGCCATTCGCACTGACGGCGCGCTGCTGCGGCTGATCTGGCTGGCCTCGCCCGCGCTGCCCGTGGGCGGCTTCTCGTATTCCGAGGGACTGGAGGCCGCGGTCGAGGCGGGGCTGGTCACCGACGAGTCCAGCGCCGCGGACTGCCTGGCCGATCAACTGCACCTGGCGCTGGCCGAGTCCGATCTCGCCTTGGTGGCGCGGGCGGTCGCGGCCTTCCGCGCGAATGACGCCGCTCGCGTGGCCGAACTCGACCGCTGGGTGCGGCGCACCCGCGAGACCAGCGAGCTGCGCCTGCAGTCCGAGCAGATGGGCCGCTCGCTGGGGGACTGGTCGCGGTCGCTTGAACGGCAACCGGACAAGCTCGAGACCCTCACCTACCCCGTTGCCTTCGCGCGCGCGGCCGCGCCAGTGCCCGCGCCGGTCCGCGACATCGTCCTGGCCTACGCATTCGGCTGGGCCGAGAACATGATGCAGGCCGCCATCAAGGCCGTGCCGCTCGGCCAGTCGGCCGGGCAGCGCATCCTGCTGCGGCTGGCCGGCGAGATCCCGGCCGCGGCCGACCACGCGATCGCCCTGCGCGACGAAGACCGCCAGGCGTTCACGCCGCGCCTGGCGATCCTGTCGGCGCAGCACGAAACCCAGTATTCACGCCTCTTCAGATCATGAGCAACCTGCACCACATCCCCGGCCGCACCAGGAAGCTGCCGCCGCTGCGCGTCGGCATCGGCGGGCCGGTCGGTTCCGGCAAGACCACCCTGCTGGAGATGCTCTGCAAGACCATGCGCGAGCGCTGGGACCTGGTGGCGATCACCAACGACATCTACACCAAGGAAGACCAGCGCCTGCTCACCGTCAGCGGCGCGCTGCCGGCCGAGCGCATCATGGGCGTGGAGACCGGCGGCTGCCCGCACACCGCGATCCGCGAGGACGCATCGATCAACCTGGAGGCGATCGACCGCATGCTGGGGCAGTTCCCGGACGCGGACATCGTCTTCGTCGAGAGCGGCGGCGACAATCTGGCCGCCACCTTCAGCCCGGAGCTGTCGGACCTGACGATCTACGTGATCGACGTGGCCGCCGGCGAGAAGATCCCGCGCAAGGGCGGCCCGGGCATCACCAAGAGCGACCTGTTCGTGATCAACAAGACCGATCTCGCGCCGCACGTGGGGGCCGACCTGGGCGTGATGGAGGCGGACACGCGTCGCATGCGCAAGGACAAGGCATTCGTGATGACGAACCTGAAGACGCGCAGCGGGCTCGATGAGGTGGTGGCGTTCATCGAACGTCGGGGGCTTCTGGCCGCGGCGTAGTTTTCCGTCATTCCCGCGAAGGCGGGAATCCAGGGCTCCCGCCCCCGACGGTCGATAGGGAAGCACTGGATCCCCGCCTCCGCGGGGATGACGGTACGGGAGCTCAGTCCCGAATCTTCAGCACCACATTCCCGACCAGGTCGCCCGCCTCCACCTTCTCGTGCGCCGCGGCGACCTCCTCCAACGGGAACACGGCGCCGATGGTGTGCGCCAGCGCGTCGCGCGCGAGCAACTCGACCGCCTCGCGCGTGACCGCCTCGCGGTCCCCCGGCAGCAGGTCGTACACCACGAAGAAGCGCAGCTCCAGCGAACTCCACAGCAGCGTGCGGAAGTGAACCGGCACGTCGCCGGGCTGGTTGGAGCCGTAGCCGACCAGGCGGCCGTGCGGCCGCAGCGCGCCCTGCGGCAGCAGCTTCGCCGTGGTGGAGAAATCCATGTCGATGACGGCGTCGGCTCCCTGGCCGGTGGTGAGCGCCTTCACCCGGGCGCCCACGTCCTCGTTCTTGTAGTCGATGACGTGGTCGGCGCCGGCGGCCAGCGCGTGCTGGCGCCGCGCGGCCGATCCGGCCGTGGCCAGCACCCGGGCGCCGCGCATCCGCGCCAGCTGCGTCACGTAGTGCCCGACCGCGCTGCCGCCGCCCGTGACGAGCAGCGTGCGCCCGTCCAGATCGCCGGCCAGGCGCACCGCCTGCAGGGCCGTCAGCAGCGGGATGCCGATGCATGCGCCGGCCTCGAAGCTGACGCCGGCCGGCAGGGGCACGGCCTGCTGCTGCGGCAGGGCGATGCATTCGGCGGCCGTGCCCATGGGGCGCTGCCACTGGCCGTTCCAGATCCAGACGCGCTCGCCGATGCGCTCGCGCGGAACGCCGGGCCCGACTTCGGCGATGACGCCCGCGCCGTCGCTGTGGGGCACGATGAGGCCGCCCTCGATCGGGCGGCCGACCCTCGACTTGACGTCCGACGGGTTCACGCCGGAGGTGTGGAGTTCCACCAGCACCTCGCCGGGCAGCGGGGCCGGACGGGGCAGATCACCGACCTCGAGCACCTCGCGGGCCGGGCCATTGCGGGAATACCAGGCGGCTTTCATCCGGCGATTCTGCCGCGACGCTCCACGGTCGGGCTGTCAAGCGCGGCATTGACTGATTGAGGATATAGCCCGGGAATACCCTCAAACGGGCGTTCTTTCGCGACAATTGCGCCCATGCAAGACCGCTTCCAAGAAAACCAGGCCATCGACGCCAATGACATCCGCATCATCATCGAAGACGAGCAGGAACTGACCCAGAAGGAACTGGCCCAGGAGCGCAAGGCCGCGCTGGAGGCGCAGCAGCGCCTGACCTGGATGAAACACAGCGCCGAGCAGCTGGCCAACCGGATTCCGGTGTCCGTCTTCGCCATGGGCGACCTGGCCCAGGCCGGCTGACCCTCCCCCGCTAGAGCGCGCCGCCCGCCACCGGGTGCGCCGCCATCAGCTCCAGGGCGCGCACCAGCGCCGAGTGATCCAGATTTCCCATCCCGTTCGCCGCGCAGGCCTGCATCAGCTGCGCGGCGCTCGCCGTCTGGGGCAGTGAAACGCCCAGCTCGCGGGCGCCCTGCAGCGCCAGGCCCAGGTCCTTCTGGTGCAGCGCGATGCGGAACCCCGGATTGAACGTGCGCTGGACCATGCGGTCGCCGTGCACCTCCAGCACCCGGCTGGCCGCGAAGCCGCCCATCAACGCCTGGCGCACCTTCGCCGGATCGGCCCCGGCCTTGCTCGCGAAGAGCAGGGCTTCGCCGACGGCCGCGATGTTCAGCGCCACGATGATCTGGTTCGCCACCTTGGTGGTCTGGCCGTCGCCGTTGCCGCCCACCAGGGTGATGTTCTTGCCCATCTTCTCGAGCAGCGGACGCACGCGCTCGAAGACGGCCGGATCGCCGCCGCACATGATGGTGAGCGAGGCCGCCTTGGCGCCGACCTCGCCGCCGGACACCGGCGCGTCGATGTAGTCGGCGCCCAGGTCGTTGATGCGGCGCGCGAAGTCCTTGGTGGCCATGGGCGAGATCGAGCTCATGTCCACGACGACCTTGCGCGCCCCCGCGCCCTGGCCGCCGGACAGCCCGGTGGCGACGCCGTTCGCGCCGAACAGCACCGCCTCCACGTCCGGCGTGTCGGGGACCATGGTGAAGACCACTTCCGCGGCGCGCGCCACCTCGGCCGGATTGGCGCAGGTGACCGCGCCGGCGGCCGTGATCTCGGCCGGCACCTTGCTGCGCGTGTTCACGTGCACGGTGTGGCCGGCCTTGACCAGGTGCAGGGCCATGGGCGCGCCCATGATGCCCAGGCCGATGAATCCGATGTTCATGCCGTTCTCCTTGCCGCGGAGGGGATCCCCGCCGTCAGTCCGCGGTGATCTTGCCGGTTTCGATCACCTTCTTCCAGCGCGCGAACTCGGCGGCCTGGAAGGCGGTGAACTGCTCGGGCGTGTTGCCCACGATCTCGAAGCCCAGGCTCAGGAGGCTGTCCTTGACCTTGGGGTCGTTGAGCCCGGCCACGATGGCGTCGTGCAGCTTCGTCTTGATGTCGGCCGGCAACCCTTTGGGTGCCGCCAGCGCCTGCCACGAGTAGACCGTGATGCCCTTGTAGCCCAGCTCCTCCATGGTCGGCACGTCGGGCAGCAGCGGCGAACGCTTGCTCGAGGTGATCGCCAGGGGGCGCAGCTTGCCGGCCTTCACGTTCGGCAGGCCGGTGTTGATGTTCATGAAGGTGGCATCCACCTGGCCGCCCAGCAGGTCCTGCATCGCGGGCGCGCCGCCCTTGTAAGGCACGTGCACGCCCTTGGTGTGGGTCTCCTGCCAGAACAGCTCGGCGGTCAGGTGGTCGCTGGTGCCGTTGCCGGCCGAAGCGAACGTCACCGTGGACGGCTTGGCCTTCTGCGCCGCGATGATGTCGGCCACCGACTTGTAGGGCGAGTTGGCGGGCACCGTCAGGATGTTGGGCGCCTGGACCGCCACCGTCAGGTAGTCGAAGTCCTTCAGCGGGTCGTAGCCCAG
>JAEWBU010000376.1 GCA_023390985.1 Pseudomonadota bacterium | reverse complement strand
TGTCGCCCTTGCGGAACATCGGGCCGGCCAGCATGGCGGTGTGCATCTCGTCGCCGGTGCGGTCCAGGAAGCCGGTGTTGATGAAGGCCACGCGCGCGGCGGCTTCGGCGATGCAGGCCTGCAGGTTGACGCTGGTGCGCCGCTCCTCGTCCATGATGCCCAGCTTGACCGTGTTCGCCGGCAGGCCCAGCAGCTGCTCGACCCGGCCGAACAGCTCGCTGGCGAACGCCACCTCGCGCGGGCCGTGCATCTTGGGCTTCACGATATAGACCGAACCGGTGCGCGAGTTGCGGATGCCGTTGGCGCCGTGGCCCTTGAGGTCGTGAATGGCGATCGTCGTCGTGACGACCGCGTCGAGGATGCCTTCCGGGATCTCCTTGCCGTCGTCCCACAGGATCGCGGGGTTGGTCATCAGGTGGCCGACGTTGCGCACGAACATGAGCGAGCGGCCGTGCAGCTTCACGGTGCCGCCGTTCGGCGCGGTGTACTCGCGATCGGGGTTCAGGCCGCGCGTGAACGTGCGGCCGCCCTTGGTGACCTGCTCGGTGAGGTCGGCCTTGAGGATGCCCAGCCAGTTGCCGTAGGCCAGCACCTTGTCCTGCGCATCGACGACCGCGACCGAATCCTCCAGGTCCAAGATGGTGGACAGCGCCGCCTCGACCACCACGTCTGCGACGCCGGCCGCATCGGTGGCGCCGATCGAATGCCGGCGGTCGATCACGATGTCCAGGTGGATGCCGTGGTTCACCAGCAGCACGGACGAGGGCGCGCCCGCGTCGCCGCGGTAGCCGACGAACTGCGCCGGATCCTTCAGCCCGCTGCTCTTGCCGCCGCGCAGCGCGACCTGCAGCTTGCCGCCTTCGACCCGGTAGCCGACGGCGTCGACGTGCGAGCCCGAGGCCAGCGGCGCGGCCTGGTCCAGCACCTTGCGGGCGTACGCGATCACCTTGGCGCCGCGCACCTCGTTGTAGCCCGGGCCTTTCTCGGCGCCGCCGGTTTCGGGAATGGCATCGGTGCCGTACAGGGCGTCGTACAGCGAACCCCAGCGAGCGTTGGCCGCGTTGAGCGCGTAGCGCGCGTTCAGGATCGGCACCACCAGTTGCGGGCCGGCCTGCAGCGCGAGTTCGGCGTCCACGTTGGCGGTCGTGGTCTTCACGCCCGCGGGCGGCGGCACCAGATAGCCGATCTGCTCCAGGAAGCCGCGGTAGGCCTTCATGTCCTGGATCGGGCCGGGATGCGCCCGGTGCCACTGGTCCAGCTCGGCCTGCAGGCGGTCGCGCTCGGCCAGCAGGGCGAGGTTCCTGGGCGCCAGGTCGTGGACGATGGCGTCGAAGCCTTTCCAGAAGGTGGCGCTGTCCACGCCGGTGCCGGGCAGGACCTTGTCCTCGATGAAGCGGTGCAGCTCGGTGGCGACCTGCAGGCGATGGACGGAGGTGCGGGCGGTCATTGAAAAAGGCTCCTTGTCGAAACGCGGGAAATCGAAGGCTCGCACTGTATTTCAACCTCGGCCAAAGGATAAGAAGGCGCGAAGTGTTTAGATTAGTGACCTGGACCGCGGCAATGGCTCAGCAGCCAAAACGTGGCCTTAAACGGACTCGACAGTAAATCCCGCGGGAAATCGCGCAGATTCCAAACCTGCGTGCGCATAATCTGCCGGACATGGACAAGCTCAAGCAGCTCGAATCCTTCGTGTCGGTGGCCACCCGCGGCAGCCTGACCGCGGCCGCCAAGGCCGAGGGCGTGGCTCCGGCCATCATGGGCCGGCGGCTGGACGCGCTGGAAGAGCGGCTGGGCGTCAAGCTGCTGATGCGCACCACCCGAAGACTGACGCTCACCCATGAAGGCAGCGCGTTCCTGGAGGACTGCCAGCGCCTTCTGGCGGACATCGCGAACGCGGAAGCCAGTGTCAGCGCGGGCGGCGTGAAGGCCAGTGGTCACTTACGTATCACGGCGCCGGCCGGGTTCGGCCGGCGCCACGTCGCGCCGCTGGTGCCGCAGTTCCGCCGGCTGCACCAGGACGTGACGATCTCTCTCAACCTCAGCGACCGCGTGGTCGACCTGGCCGGCGAAAGCTACGACTGCGCCGTGCGCGTGGGCGACCTGCCCGATTCCTCGCTGGTCAGCGTGCGGATGGCCGACAACCGGCGCCTGTGCGTGGCCACGCCCGAGTACCTGGAGCAGCACGGTACGCCGCAGCATCCCAACGACCTGGCGCGGTTCGACTGCCTCACGCTGTCGAGCGACGCCTCGCAGGTGCGCGGCTGGGCATTCACCGTCGCGAAAGGCGAGGGCAGGGAGGTCATCCATTTCCGCCCCGGCGGCCCGCTGGACTGCTCCGACGGCCAGGTGCTGCACGACTGGTGCCTGCAGGGCCACGGCATCGCCTGGCGCAGCACCTGGGAAGTGGAGTCCGAGATCGCGGCCGGCCGGCTGGTCGAGGTGCTGGCGGATTTCGCCGCGCCGCCCAACGGCATCTACGCGGTGTTCCCGCAGCGCAAGCACCTGCCGGTGCGCGTGCGGCTGTGGATCGAGTTCCTCAAGCAGCATTTCGGCCGGCCCGAGTTCTGGCGGGCCGTCCCCTTGCAAGACAACGACGCGCCGACCGAATGACGACCGAAGCCCTGCTCGCCTACGCCCACATCCTCGCCTTCCTCACGCTCGTGGTGTTCGTCTCCAGCGAAGCCGCGCTGTGCCGCCCGGAATGGCTCAACGCCACCATCGTCGAGCGGCTGGTGACGGTGGACCGGGTCTACGGCATCGCCGCCGGCGCGGTGTTCCTCACCGGGCTGGCGCGCATCTTCCTGGGCGCCAAGGGCGCCTCGTACTACGGCCACAACTGGCTGCTGTGGGTCAAGGTCGGGCTGTTCGTGGCGGTGGGACTGATGTCAATCCGGCCGACCGTGCGTTTCGCCCGCTGGCGCAAGGCGCTGCGGGCCGACGGGCGCCTGCCGCCCGCCGACGAAGTGCGCCAGGTGCGCCGCTGGGTGATGCAGCAGGCGCACGTGATTCCTTTCATCCCGCTGGCGGCGGTGTTCCTCGCGCGCGGATACGGGAACTGATGCGCGCGGGAGGGTCGTGGCGCCTCCGTAAAATCCCGCGATGCTCCTAGTGAAAGAAGAACTCCTCGGCGCGCTGGCGTCGGGGCTGGACAAGCTCTCGCCGGGCGCGGGCGCCAAGGCGGCTTTCGAGTCGCCCAAGGTCGCCGCGCACGGCGACCTGGCCTGCACCGCGGCCATGCAGCTGGCCAAGCCGCTCAAGGCCAATCCGCGCCAGGTGGCGGAACAGCTCAAGGCCGAGCTGGCCGCCTCGCCCGCGTTCCAGCGCTGGGTCGACGCGATCGAGATCGCCGGCCCGGGCTTCCTGAACATCCGCCTCAAGCCCGCCGCCAAGCAGCAGGTGGTGCGCGAAGTGCTCGAGGGCGGCGATCGTTTCGGCCGGCGCCAGTCCACCGGCCAGAAGATGATGGTGGAGTTCGTCTCCGCCAACCCCACCGGCCCGCTGCACGTCGGACACGGCCGCCAGGCCGCGCTGGGCGATGCCATCTGCAATCTGTACGCCAGCCAGGGCTGGGACGTGCACCGCGAGTTCTATTACAACGACGCGGGCGTGCAGATCGCCACCCTGGCCGCCTCGACCCAGCTGCGCGCCAAGGGCGTCAAGCCGGGCGACGCGCAGTGGCCCGAAGCCGCCTACAACGGCGACTACATCCAGGACATCGCCGACGACTTCCTGGCGCGCAAGACCGTCAAGGCCGACGACCGCGAGTTCACCGCTTCCGGCGACGCCGACGACCTCGACTCGATCCGCCAGTTCGCCGTGGCCTACCTGCGCCACGAGCAGGACCTGGACCTCAAGGCCTTCGCTGTCAGGTTCGACCACTACTACCTGGAGTCCAGCCTGTACACCAGCGGCAAGGTGGACGCCACGGTGCGGCGCCTGCAGGACGCCGGCAAGACCTACGAGCAGGACGGCGCGCTCTGGCTGAAGTCCACCGACTACGGCGACGACAAGGACCGCGTGATGCGCAAGTCCGACGGCACGTACACCTACTTCGTGCCGGACGTCGCGTACCACATCTCCAAGTGGGAGCGCGGCTTCAAAAAGGCGGTGAACATCCAGGGCACCGACCACCACGGGACCATCGCGCGCGTTCGCGCCGGCCTGCAGGCCGCGGGCGTGGGCATCCCCGAGGGCTACCCCGACTACGTGCTGCACACCATGGTGCGCGTGATGCGCGGCGGCCAGGAGGTCAAGATCTCCAAGCGCGCCGGCAGCTACGTGACGCTGCGCGACCTGATCGAGTGGACCAGCAAGGACGCGGTGCGCTTCTTCCTGCTCTCGCGCAAGCCCGACACCGAGTACGTGTTCGACGTCGACCTGGCGCTGGCGCAGAACAACGACAACCCGGTGTACTACGTGCAGTACGCGCACGCGCGCATCTGCTCGGTGCTGGCGGCGTGGGGCGGCGATGCCGCCTCGCTGCGCGATGCCGACCTGTCGCTGCTGGACAGCCCGGCCGCCCTGTCGCTGATGCTGCAGCTGGCCAAGTACCCGGACATGCTGACCGCCGCGGCTGTCGACTTCGCGCCGCACGACGTCACGTTCTACCTGCGCGAGCTCGCCGCCGCCTACCACTCCTACTATGATGCCGAGCGCATCCTGGTCGACGACGAGGGTGTCAAGCGGGCCCGCCTCGCGCTGGTGGCCGCCACCGCCCAGGTGCTGCGCAACGGATTGGCGATGCTGGGCGTGGGCGCGCCCGAGAAGATGTGAGCAAGATCGTGAACAGACAGCGTGGCAATGTGCTCGTGGGCATCATCATCGGCGTGGTGCTCGGCTTGGGGGCCGCGCTCGCGGTGGCCGTCTACGTCACCAAGGTTCCCATTCCCTTCGTCAGCAAGACGCCGGCCCGCACGGCCGAGCAAGACGCGGCCGAATCGCGCAAGAACAAGGACTGGGACCCCAACTCGCCGCTGTACGGGCGCAATCCCGCCAAGCCGCTGCCGCCGGTGGCGGCGCCCGCGCCCGGCGCTTCGGGGCCGGTGACCGCGATGCCCAGCAAGCCTGCGGCCCCCGCTTCCGCGCCGGCCAACGCGCGCTCGGCCGATCCGCTGGGCGACCTGGCGGCGGCGCGTACGGGCAGCCCGTCCGCCGATCCCTTCATCTACTTCGTCCAGGTGGGCGCCTTCCGCACGCCGGAGGACGCGGAAACCCAGCGGGCCAAGCTGTCGCTCATGGGCGTGGAGGCGCGCGTCACCGAGCGCGAGCAGTCCGGCCGCCAGGTTTTCCGCGTGCGCGTGGGCCCGTTCGACCGCAAGGACGACGCCGATCTCAGCAAGCAGAAGCTCGAAGCCGTGGGCCTGGAAACGGCTCTGGTACGAGTGCAGCGCTGAGGCAACGCGGGCGCAAAGCCGGGGCAAAGCCGGAACCTTTGGCCGCCCGCCGGGCTCAGACCCCGAACTCAAGGAGTGCAAACCGAGATGAACCGACGTGAGTTTTCCGCAGGCGCCGCCTGCGTGGCCGCCGTGGCGGGCCTGGGCCTGTCCCCGATGGTCGCCTGGGCCCAGAAGAAGCCCGAGGACGGCACCGAGTACAAGACGCTGGACAAGCGCGTCCCCACCGAGGCGCCCGCCGGCAAGATCGAGGTTGTCGAGTTCTTCTGGTACGCCTGCCCGCACTGCAACGCCTTCGAGCCGCAGCTGGAAGCCTGGCAGAAGAAGCTGCCCGCCGACGTGGTGCTGCGCCGCGTGCCGGTGGCCTTCCGCGACGACTTCGTGCCCCAGCAGCGCCTGTTCTACACGCTGGAGGCGATGGGCAAGCTCGACGACCTGCACCGCAAGGTGTTCAACGCCATCCACCAGGACAAGCAGACCCTGAACAAGGAAGACCAGATCCTGGCGTGGGCCGAGAAGCAGGGCCTGGACAAGGCCAAGTTCCAGGAGATCTACAACTCCTTCGGCACCTCCACCAAGGCGCGCCGCGCGGCGCAGCTGCAGGACGCGTTCAAGGTCGAGGGCGTCCCCGCGCTGGGCATCGCCGGCCGCTGGTACACCGACGGTTCGATGGCCGGCAGCATGCCGCGCGCGGTCCAGGTCACCGAGTACCTGATCGCCGAGGCCCGCAAGGCACGCTGATCCGCGTTTGCCTGTCAACCTGGACGGAGCCCGCTTCGGCGGGCTTTTTCATTGGCGCGGCGCCCGCCCTCGCTACAATGCGCCAGCAAGATTCATGCCTCCCATGAAACCAGTCCTATTCGCTGCCGCGCTGTCCGCCGCCGTCCTCGCCTTCCCGGTCCAGGCCGAGCGAGCCGACCGCGACAAGCCGATGAACATCGAGTCCGACTCGCTCCGGTACGACGACCTGCGCCAGACCAGCGTCTTCACCGGACGCGTGGTGGTGACGAAGGGAACGATCGTGATCCGGGGCGCGCGCATGGACGTGCGCCAGGATCCCGAGGGCTACCAGTACGGCATCGTCACGGCCGAGCCGGGCAAGCGCGCCTTCTACCGCCAGAAGCGTGAAGGCGTGGACGAGTGGATCGAAGGCGAGGGCGAGGTCATCGATTACGACGGCAAGGCCGACCGGGTCAAGTTCATCCGCCGCGCCGAGATGCGCCGCTACCGCGGCGCGACCCTCAGCGACGAGATGGTGGGCAGCCTGATCACCTACGACAACACCACCGACGTGTTCACCGTCGACGGCGGGCCGGCCTCGGCC